>JAKAOH010000107.1 GCA_021812285.1 Acidobacteriota bacterium
CGGAGCTTTTTGCGGTCGGCGGGGCCGGCGTTTCCGCCACGGCGTCCGCGGTCGCTCCGTGTCCGGCTCCCGATCGGCAGACCCCTGTTGAAGCCCATCGCGCGCGCCGGCGCGATCGCTGATCGGGCCGACGCCGGGTTCGAGGGGGGATTTTCAGGACTGGGCTTGCGGTACCGCTTCGCAATCGCCGGGGCAATCGAGGGTTTCGCGCACTTTCCGCCAGAGCTTTCCGCGGTCGAATGGCTTTTGCAGCAAGGTGACGCCGGGCTCGGGAACGCCGTGATGCACGATCGTTTCTCCGGTGTACCCCGACATGTAGAGCACTTTCAATCCGGGCCGAATGCGCACCAGGCGCGCGGCCAGTTCGCTGCCGCTGATTTCTGGCATCACCACGTCGGTCATCAAGAGCTGGATCGGGCCGGCAAAATCGCGAACCAGCCGCAGCGCTTCCTTTCCGTTGGCCGCCTCGAGAACGGTGTAGCCTCCGCGCTCGAGAAACTGGCGGGCCAGATTGCGCACGCCTTCCTCGTCCTCCACCAGCAGAACGGTTTCGTGGCCCGTGGGCGGGGCCTCCTCGGCGGCCGTTTCGGCTGATTCCGCGCCGGGAGCGTGGCGCGGGAAGTAGGCGCGGAACGCGGCGCCGCGGCCCGGCTCGCTCTCGACTTCCAGAAAACCGTCATACTGCTTGACCACCGCGAAAACGGTGGATAGGCCGAGGCCGGTTCCGCTCGGCTTGGTCGTGAAAAACGGCTCGAAAACGCGGGCTCTAATTTCGGGCGTCATGCCGCAACCCGTATCGGTGACGGCGAGCATGACGTAGCGGCCGGGCCGGGTTTCCGGCGGGTGCGGCGAGCCGGCTGCGCCGATTTCGACGTTGGCGGTTTCGATCGTCAGCTTGCCGCCGTGCGGCATCGCGTCGCGGGAATTCACCGCCAGACTGAAAATCACCTGTTCGATCTGGCCGCGATCGGCTTTCACCGTCCAAAGCTCCTCCGGACCGCGCGTGAGGATTTCGACGTCCTCACCGATCAGCCGCCGCAGCATCCGGTCCACATCGGCGACCACGGCGTTCAAGTCCAGCAGGGTGGTTGCGGGCACGTGTTTGCGGCTCAGCGTGAGCAACTGCCGAGTGAGCGCGATGGCGCGGTCGGAGGCGGTGCGAATCTGCTGGCAAGGGCGATAGGCGGCGTCGCCGGCCGGGATTTTTTCCAGAAGCAGATCGCTGTAGCCCTGGATGACCATCAACAGATTATTGAAATCGTGAGCGATGCCTCCAGCCAGTTTTCCCACCGCTTCCATTTTCTGGGCCTGGAGCAGCTGTCCCTCGAGGTCTTTCCGTTCGGTGACGTCGAGCGCCATGCCGATGGTTCCCGCGACGCCGCCGTCTTCGCCCGGCAGCGGCTCGACGTGGCATTGGAACATGCGGTCCGCCACCGCCCACTGATACCCGCCCGCTTCTCCCGCCAGAGCGCCGCGGTGCACGACGGCGGCGGGGGAATCAGGCTGAGCGATGCCAAGCCCCTGCTCGATGGTTCGGCCGGCACCGGCTCCCGGCAATGGATTGTGGCGGGAACTACCCATGGCGGATGTGCAATGGAGATCGCGGTCGGTGGTCCAAAGCATGGCGGGGAGATGTTCGATCAGGAGCTGGAGCCGCGCCTGTTTTTCGCGCAACGATTCCTGGGCCTCGCGCAATTTGCGTTCCGCCTGAACGCGCTCGGTGACGTCGCGCATCACGACGAAGCGCGCCGGGCGTCCGTCGTGTTCGATCAGGTTCGAAGCCGTCTCGACGCTCACCGTTCCGCCGTCCTTGCGGCGGAAGTGCCAGGGGCCAGTGATCCGCTCTTTGCGCGTATCGGTCTCCAGGAATTTCCGCAGATCGGCGAGTTGCCCGGTTTCGATCAGGTCGAGCAGCCGCATGGTGGTGATTTGCTCGCGCGGATAGAGCAAGAGCGCGATGGCGGAGGCGTTCGCGTCGCGGATGCGCAGCGAGGGAACCTCGAAAATCAGCGCCGGCTGAGGATGCCGCGAAAAGAGCGCTTCAAAGGCGGCGTTGGACGCGTGAGCCGTCTTCGAAGTTTTGAATTGGCTTTCGGCCGGACGTGAATTCCGTGGGATTTTGCTCGCCATACACGCGCCGCAAGGGGCTTCGCACATCAACGGGCGTCGCGCGCAGGCGCGCACCAGTCTGCACCCAGCCGCCCGAATTTCGAGCGGCTTTCCCCCAGATTCCCTTATCTACGCCGGGACGCTGTGGGAGGCAACGGTACAACCGTACTAAATGTTTCCTTGCGGAAGCTGGGATTCGCGGGCGAGGCTGGCCGTTGTGCGGAAGGCTTGCGGCGGTTTTGCGCGGGCGCCGTTGCCGGCGCCCGCGGCGGGGAAGCAGGAAAAGACAATCGTCAGAGGTCGACGCCGTTGCGATTGGCCATGTCGCGCGGATGGAAGTGGAAATTGAGCCGTACATCCTTCACGCGGCAGTAGAAATCCACTTCCTTTTCGCTCGGGCTGATCATCGGCCCGCCACTGGCGGTGGTTCTCGCGAAGTGGAAGACGATGCCGAGCACCTGATTGCCGTCGGGCGTGCGGTGAATATCGACGCTCGTCGGTTCGAATTTTTTCTTCATGCTCTTGACGTCGAGATACGAGTCCTTCATCAGCTCGGCGGAGGTGAGATGGACGAACGGCGTCATATCCTTGCCAAGGAGCAGAATTTGATAATCGGTCTGTTTCTGGGCGAGGTCGGTGGTGGCTTGGGCTTGGGTAACCTGCCCCGCGAGAATTTCGCCGCGCGCCATCGCTTCGCGAACGGTTTGGGAGGAGATCCAGCGAGCGTGGAAATGGACATGCGGCTGGTCGGGTTGCATGCCGAGTCCGGCCGCGCCGCCGTGTGCTCCTCCGCCGACCATCATCGGCGAACCCTCGTTGGTGGTAGCGCCGGGATTCATCATGGAGGATGCTTTCCAACTCACCGCGACATCCGTCGACTGCACCCACGGCGAATGCTCGAGAACCTTCTGAACGTCTTTCTGCGTCCACTGCTGATATGGTTTGGAATCCCAAGGATTGCTGGCCCAGGCGATTGCCGCCAGCACCCCGATCGCAAGCAGAATCGTGGAAATTCTGGAGAAATGGCGCATCATGACCTCCTTGGCGCTTTTCCCGCCTACACCTGCCGGAAATTACGCGCGAACCCCCAACCCGCACATCACCCGAGGCCACCCGCCCGCACTCTTCGTTCGCCTTCTCGATGAAGCGCAGGCGCCGGGCAGGAAATCGAGCCCTGCCCGTTGGCCCATGGAACCATTCTTATCAGATTTCACCGCTCTCCCACAACCCCGTACTCGCCGTTGTCAGTGCAAAGTGAGAATGTCCGGTTCGGTCGGGGCGGGAGCGCCCGGCCGAATGGGCGCGAATCGGATGCGCCTTGGCTGCGGCAGGGTGTCACAGGTAGTCGAGCAAAAAAACCGGTAGGTGGTTTTGTTTCAGCGAGATAATTTTTCCAGGGTGTCACTTTTTTGGCCTCTTTTGAGTGGACAATGGCGGCCGAATTGGAGGTTGTTTCCCTCCTCGGGCGAGCGAACCGATTTCCTCTCCATGCGGGGCTCGGCATGTGATGCTTGCTCCTTTGCGCGAATAAAGGCTCGCCTTTTTCCGCACGAGACGCCTTTTTCGCGCGATGCGATCGAGAGCGCGAGGGGTGGCTCTACGTAAGGAGGCGAGGGGAATTGCGGCGGCCAAAGGAGCGGGAAACCTCCCGGCTGTCCGCGGCTTCCTCCCTTTGCGGCTTACGGCTCACAGGCGTTGCCGAGCACAGCCCGGTACTACGCCCCAATACCAGCCCCGGCCAGGCGCCGCTGGAGGAAACCGTGGAAGCGGACATTTCTAAATTGCAAAAAACCGGACATTTCTACTTTGCGTTGACACCCCCTACACACGCCGTTCTCGGGCGGATGAGAATGTCAGAGGTCAGGACCCTGTTTGGTGGCCATTTTGCGCGGGTCGAAATGAAACTGTAGGTTTTTCTTTTTCGTTTTGCAGACGAATTCGACCTGACTTTCTTTCGGTCCGATCAGCGGCTGGCCATTGACGGTCCGCGGAAATTCAAACTGGACGGCCGTCACGGTCTTACCGTCCGCCGCGCGCTGGATGGTGACTTTGTCGGGAGCCACTTTCTTTTTGGAGTGTTTCGCGTCGAGGAAACTGCCCTTGGCCAGATCGGCTTCCTGTTCGTTGAGGAAGATGCCCATGTCCGGCCCGACAACGTCGATCTGGTAATCGGGGGGCGCCTGGGCCAGGTAATGCTCGACGGCGGCTTGCGATACCTTGCCTTGCAATTCGGAGAGGCGTGCGAGCGCCTGCCGCATGGTCAGCGACGACATCCACCGCGCTTCGAAAAAGGTTGTCGGCACCGCCTGCACCGGGCCTCCGCCCATGCCGGGTTCGCCACCACCGCTGGATTGTCCGCCGCCCATGCTGGGACGGCCGGACGCCGTGCCCTGACCGTTCGGCGCACCCATCGGTTGGCCGCCCATGGAGGGCGAATTCAAATTCATTTGGGAGCCGAGGGAAATGTGGACAGTCTGAACCCAGGGAGAATGATTCAACACCTGATTGATGTCCTTCTGGTCCCACTGCTGATACGGCTTTGATTTCCAGGGATCACTCGCCCAGGCCAGAGCGGCCAGCGCCAGGATGGCGAGTGAAACCTTCACGAATCTATTCGTCATACCTTTTCTCTCCTCGCTTTACGTTTCTTCCCGCAACCCCTCGTCGTAGGCCACGGGATCGAATCCCAAAATCACGCGATCGCCGACGTGCAAGGTCGGCGTTTGGCGGCTACCGAGTTCCTCGACCAGCTCGAAAAGAGCCTGGTAGTCGCTGCGTACGTCCTTTTCCACAAACTGCGTCCGGCGCGCCGAAAGAAACTCTTTCGCCTGTTTGCAGGGCGGTCAGCCGGGCTGCGTGTAAAGAACCACCCTGTGCGCCGCACCCTCCGCCGGACCGGATTTTTTCTCGAACGGATTCATTTTGCCCGGAATCTCCTACCGGTGCGCGTTCGTGAATTGAGAGCTGCCCAACGTGGATTCCACGCGGTAGACCGGCTGGCGGTGCGCGTCGAAATAGGTGCGCGTCATCAGCTCGCCGAGCAGTCCAATAGCCAGCAACTGCACTCCAAACACCACCAGAATCATTCCCAGGAGCAGCATCGGCCCGTGTTTCAGGAACAGGTGCGAACCGTGCAGGATCTTATCGAAGAGCAGCCAGATCAATATGGTCCCGCCGAGGAACATACCGCCCAGACCGGCAGGGCCGAAAAAGTGGAGCGGGCGGGTCATGTAGCGGAGCAGGAAGCGAATCGTGATCAGGTCGAAAAAGACGCGTGTGGTGCGCGAAATGCCGTAGTGGGACTTGCCCTGGGGCCGCTCGATATTGCGGATGGGCACTTCGATCACTTTCGCGCCGTTCCACGAGGCGAGCGCGGGAATGAACCGATGCAACTCGCCGTAGAGCGCGATCTCCTTGATGATTTCGCGGCGGTAAACCTTGAAAGTGGTGCCGAAATCGTGGATGTTGACGCCGGAAAGCTTGGCCATCATCCAGTTGGCCGTGCGCGAGGGGAGCCGGCGCAGCAGAAAATTGTCTACGCGCTTCTTGCGCCAGCCGCTTACCAGATCGCAGCCGGTCGCTTCCATCGCGTCGAGCATCGCCGGGATGTCGGCGGGATCGTGCTGCAGGTCGCCGTCCATCGCGATAATGATTTCGCCATGCGCCAGATCGAAGCCGGCAGCCAGCGCGGCCGTCTGGCCGTAATTTCGCTTCAGCCGGATCGCACGGACGCGGGGATCGCTATCGGCGATGCGCCCCAGGATTTCCGGCGTGCGGTCGGTCGAATGGTCGTCCACGAAAACGAATTCCACGGGCTGGTAGCGGCCGTTCATCATGTCGGCCAGCTGCGTGTAGAGCTCGGCCGCGCTCTCTTCCTCGTTGTGGAAGGGAACCACGATCGAATACTTCGGTTCGGCGCTGCCGGGTTCAAACATGCGCTTCCGCCATCTCTCCGAAATGCGCCAGGCGGATGCCGCGCCGCTCGACGGCTTGCCTGACTTCGGGCGCGGTGAGCGCCGCGAGTTCCCGTTCGCGCTCGCGCTTCAGGCGCGTGGCCTTGCGGGCAAGTTCTTCGTCGTTGTGGCCCGGATGGCACATCAGCTCGGTGGTGCCTTCGGGCAGACGGTCGAGCCACCGCACCAGACGCTCGGCGGTCAAGTCGCCCGTCCACGCGAAGCCGCAGAAATGATCGGGCGTGCGCAGGCCGCTTGCGCGAGCCCGGCGGAGGAAGCCGGCGCGACCCATGCCGGCGGCGAGGGCGGTGAGCGAACGCCCGCGGCCGCCTTGCTTGGTCCCGTTTTCGCCGTTCTTCCCGAGCAGCGTCCGCAAATCCTCATACGGATTGCGCGCCGCGCGAATTCCGAATTCGGCGGCGACGCGCGCGACCGCGGCCATCACGCGGGGATAGAGGTGGGTGTGCTTGTGCGTATCCACGTGCGTCGGCCGGATGCCGGCCGCGGTGATCCGGGAAATCTGGGCGCGTAATTCCCGTTCGATATCCGCCTGGCGGATGCGCCCGAGCGCCAGGCGGCCGACGAGCGTTCGCAGCGATCCCGGCAGCCGGCCGTCCCGGTCGGCGAGAGTGGGGATGGATTCGCGGGGCGCGACAGCCCGTTCGGCCACCAGCACAAGATGACAGCCTACACCAAGGCGGGGATTTTCCCGCGCCAGACGAATGGCGTCGTCGAATGCGTCTCCCATGGCCATGAGCGTCGTGCTCGTCAAAATGCCGTATTGAAAGGCCCGCAGAATGCCGGCGTTCACGCCGCGCGTGTAGCCGAAATCGTCGCCGTTGACGATCAGCCGCCTCATGCTCGCCGCGAGCAAATCCGCCAAAACCGATGATACCATGCGCCCGGGCCGGCGCAGACAGGCGTAGCGCGACGGCCTGCCGGGCGGCTCAAAACCGGTAGACCTCGACCACATCGAGGCCGTCGTCGCGGACGCGAAGCAGCGGATGATGGGTGCGGCGGATGAGGTTGATCAGGGGGCTGGTTTCGAAATAGCGGCGGGAAGCCTGGACCAGAATGTAATCGCCGGAACGCGGCTCGTAATCGGGATCAAAAAGCGGCACGATCCGAATATCCGGGCGGCCAAACCGGTGCATGTAGTAGCGGGTTCCCATCGGATCGCTGGCCGAGACGACGGCGCCATGTGGCGCGACTCGGGCCACATATTGGTCCGCTTCGCGAACTCCGAGATCGTAAACTTCATCGGGAGGGAAAAACCGGCCCACGTTTTTCCGCCCGCCGCCAAACGCGTTCAGATACAGGCGGTTGTATGGCGTCCAGGCCAGCGCATTCGCCGCCGGCCACGCGACGAGCGTCAGCACAGCCGCAGCCACGGCCGGCCGCCACGCCCATCGCCTGCCTTTCGCCCATGCGTAGACTCTATCCACGGCCCAGCCGGCGGCCAGATAGACCGATGGCAGGATGATGACAAGGTAGCGAATCCACTTCGACCCAAACAGGGCGTAGGGCACGAACCAGAACGTGAGCGTGACGCGAAGGAAAATCGAAATGAGCGACGTCCGGTCGAAAAAGAGCAGCGCAATGCCGGCCGCGGCAGCGGCGATGATTGGAATCGGGGTTTTGACCAGAAAGACCCAGATGTAGAAATACCAGGGCAAGCCGAAAGGCGTGGTCAGCGCATTGTTCAGATAAACCTGCCCATCCACCAGATAGCCGCGATGCTGAATGGTTTTTTCCTCGCTATAGCGCAGCATCGCGCCCAGATCCTTGGGCGAGAGAACCACAGGATTGCAAAGCAGGAAAACCAGGCCCATCACCACGACCATCCGCCGGAAATAAGGCCCCATATCGCGGCTGCGGATTCCCCCCTGATTGGCGATGTGCCAGATGAGCACAATCAGGCCGAACTGCGCAATCGTCAGATAATAAGCCGCCTGACCCATGCCGAAAACGGCTCCTGAAAGCAGGAACCATTTCTTCGATTCGCGATCGCTCAGGGCCAATTTCCCGCGGTTGTAACAGGCGAACGCCGCAAGGGTGAAAAAAACGAACAGGTTTTCTTCCTTCAGGACGCGATTCATCGAAATAGAGAGCGGCGAAACCGCCCAAAAAAAGGCGGCCAGGCCCGCGCCCAGCGGCCCGATCATCTGGCGGCCCAGCCAGTAGAGAACGAGCGCGGTGAGCGATCCCAGCAGCGCGATGGGCAGGCGCAGCCAGGCCACATCGCGGATGTGCGGCCAGCCGTGGGCGAGCGCCCAACGGTCGTAATGCTCGCCGGCGTCGAGGCTGCCCCATGCGAGCATTTTCATCACCATCGGATGTTCGCTGTTTACACCGGCGAAGTGGCCATGGCGGTATTTCTGGATCGCGGTCCACTTCGCGGCTTCGTCCTCGCTCAGGCTGGCCTGGCCAAGACGGTAGAAACGCAGACCCAGACTCAGGAGAAGAAGCGCCGCCAGGAAGAGAAGCTCGATTCGGCGCCCGCGGCCGCTATTCATAAGCCAAGGCATCCACCGGATCGAATCGGGCGGCGCGATAGGCGGGATAGCAGGCCCCGGCGGCAGCCGCGGCCAGCGCCAGCAGGATGGCGTTGGCAATCCAGAATCCGGGAATCAGGATGGTCAGCGAGGGTAGACGGACATGCAGGATGAAACGGGTGAGCCAGGTCGCGCCCAGGCCGAGTAACACCCCCAACGCGGCCATCACCAGCGTTTCCTGAAGGATCAGGCCGACGATTTGCAGCCGTGAGGCGCCAAGCGCTTTCAGGATGCCGATTTCGTGCGTGCGCTCGAGCACGATCGTGTAGGTGGCCAGGAACACCACGAGAAAACTGATCGCCACACCCAGACCGACCATCGAGTGGATGAAAGGCTGAAGCGCCGGCAGATGCGAGGAATTCATCAGCGTCAGATACTCTTTCATCGAGAGAATCTGATAATTGGGCAGGGACTTCAGCAAGGCCTGGCGCACCGCCTGGGTGTCGCCGGTGCTGTGGACGTAGAACATCGAAACCTTGTCATTCACGCCGGTGATCTGCTGAGCGGTCTGGAGCGGCATGAAGAGCCGAGCGCCGCGGCCGCTTTCGACGATCCCGCAGATGGTGAAGGGATGGCCCAGCAGGGTGATCGTCTGGCCGACACTCAGGTGATGCGTTTGCGCCTTGATATTGTCCACAATCGCGTCGTTGGGCCCGCGAAAGGGACCGCCGGCGACGAATTTGAAGCCTCCGCCGAGTTCGTCGAAGCTCTTGTAATCGATGCCGTAGATGACGTCGAGCGACTTCGTCTGCACCGTCACCAGGACCGGCGAAACCTTGGCCACGCCCGGCACCTGCAGGAGCTTTGCCCCAAGCGATTCCGGCAGGGAAGCGGAGGAAAACGAGAAGAAAATGGACGAGTTCGGCGGACGCACCAGCAGGTCCGCTCCCACCCCTTTGACGCGCTGGCCCCACTCGGTCACCACGCCGTTGATCATGCCCACGATCAAGAGGATGAGCACCACCTGGATGGCAACCGCGATCACGCACAAGCCTGTGCGCACCGGCCGCACCTGGAGGTTGTTCCGAATCAGACGCCAGTAACTGAATTCCGTTTTTGCCATGAGCGAAAGGGAAGGCGATACCGCAGCCGCCCGCCTGACCGGGTAACTGTAGCATTCGCACACAGCCGCGGCAACGCCGAGGGGCGGCAGTGGCGCCGGTGTCTCATTGGCTCGATCGCCGGCGGCAAGTTTTCAACATGTATGTTGAAAACTCTGTGGAAATGGCCTCGCCGGATTTGCCTAACCGCCCGAAAAAAAACAAGCTACTGCTCTTTGCACCAATCCTGTAGCAGTTGCGAAAGCGAAGATGAGCCTGCCGGGCGGAGGGGAGTCGGAGAAATGTTTTTGCGGGCAATTCTTGTGCCGAAAATGCGGTTCTCCCGGAAAATTTTTCGCCGAAACGGAATTTTCTCAGTACCAGTGCGTCGTCGGCCGCTTCAGGTGGATGACCACGTGCGGATTTTTCGCCGTTACCACGAAATATTCCCCGAAGGTCTGCCAGCGCGGCGCGACCACCTGGATCAGCACCTTGCCCTGCGGCATGTCGGGAAACGTGGCGTAGCCGTTGTCGTCGGTTTTCAGGTCCAATTCGACCTTCTGCTTCTTGTGGAGCAGGAACAACAGGGATTGCCGCTCCTGAAACCGGAGATAGACGCTCGCATTGGAAACCGCCTCGTTGTGTTTTCCGCCAATCACGTGGATGCGGATGTCAATCGGCGCGTCGTCCTGCTTCTTATCCTGATTCTTTTGGCCGGCTGCGGCAGTTTGCGCCGCAAAAGGAGCCAGAACCATCAGCGCAGCCGCGATCAGAACGGTCGCCGTTCGCCCCGCTTTCCCAATGCGTTTCATTCCCATCCCTCCCCCGGAACTGCCTGCCACCGACGGCCTTCGTTGAAACCGGCCTGGGAGGCCGGACGAACGGCCGGAGCCGGCGCGGCAAAACAACCGGCAGCGCTTTCGCCTTGGACGGGCGGTCCGTCCGATGCGGTTCGCGTATCCTTTTGAATCGTAGCCCTTTTCAGCGGGAAACCGCAACCGGAGCGTAGTCGCAACCGGGCGGCGCCCAATGCGGAGATTGACCGTGGCCGACCGCTGGAGTAGTGTTTCGCTCGGCGCGACCGCCATGCCGCCAAGGAGAAAGAATCTTTATGGGATTTGCCACTGACGCCATACACGTTGGCCAGGAACCGGATCCGGCCACCGGAGCGATCGTCGCGCCGATCTATCAGACCTCGACCTACGTGCAGGAGGAGTTTGGAAAGACGAAGGGATACGACTACGCGCGCACGGCTCATCCGAACCGGCGGGCGCTCGAACGGTGCCTGGCGAAGCTGGAGGGCGGCGCCGGCGCGTTCGTGTTCAACTCCGGGATGGCGGCGATTGATACGGTGTTCCGGCTGTTGCGGCCGGGGGACCATCTGATCGTTTCGCGCGCGGTTTACGGCGGCGTATACCGGCTGCTGACGCAACTGCTCGGCCAGTTCGGACTCGCCTTCGATTTCGTGGATACGGGGGACGTTCCAGCGGTGAAAGCGGCGATTCGGCCGGAGACGCGAATGATTTACGCGGAAACGCCGACCAATCCGACGATGATTCTGACCGACATCGCGGCCGTGGCGAAGCTGGCGCGCGCGCGGGAAATCACGCTGGTTGTGGACAACACCTTCTTGAGCCCGTATTGCCAGCAGCCGCTCGCGCTGGGCGCCCACATCGTGGTCCACTCGATGACGAAATACCTGAACGGTCACAGCGATGCGGTGGGCGGCGCGGTGATCCTCTCCCGGCAAGAGGATATGGACCGCGTCTACTTCCTGCAACGCTCGGCGGGCGCGGGACTTGGGCCGATGGATTGCTGGCTGGTGTCGCGCGGGATCAAGACGCTGGCGGTGCGGATGGAGCAGCACAACGCAAACGGCATGGACGTCGCGCGGTTCCTCGCGTCGCATCCGAAAGTGAAGCACGTCAATTACCCCGGACTCGAGTCGCATCCGCAGCACGAACTGGCGCTGCGCCAGCAGCGAGGCTTCGGCGCGATGATTTCTTTCGATCTGGGCTCGCTCGAAGCGGCGCGAAAGCTGCTGAATCATGTCCGCGTCTGCTCGCTGGCGGAAAGCCTGGGCGGCGTGGAAACGCTGATCTCGCATCCCGGTCAAATGACGCACGCCTCGATGCCGGCCGAGTTCCGCGAGAAAGTGGGCATTACCGAGGGTTTGGTGCGGATTTCAGTGGGAATCGAAGACGTCGCCGATCTGATCGCCGATCTCGACCAGGCGCTCGCACGCGTGTAGCAGACGAAACCCGAACAACGAAATACGAAACTCGAAAAACGAAATTCGAAACACGGAAAACGAAAGGCGAAATTCGCTGCTCGGACTGGGAGTCTCGGTTTTAGCGCTCGGCTTCTGAATCCAATTTTTCCGGCGAGGCGGGGAATCTCGAGGCGTGGTCGGCCGTCCGCGTCGGCGTTGCGATCGGCACCAATTGGCCTTCGACGATGCGATAGTCTGCGTTGCGCCAGCGGACCTCGCCGCGGAAGAAACTCGCCACCCACAGGGCAAAAGCGACCGCATCCCAGATGGGAACGAGCAGCATTTAGATCG
>JAKAOH010000108.1 GCA_021812285.1 Acidobacteriota bacterium
CTCGCTCGGCGCCCGGCTTTACGCCGCGTCTTCCACTTCCTTGGCCGCGCGCACCCCCGATTGCACCGCTCCCTCCATCCATCCCGCCCACGGGGAAGTGTGCTCGCCCGCGAAATGCACGCGTCCCTCCGGCGTTGCCATGTACGGACCGTACGCGGTCATCTGTCCCGTATGGAACCATTGCCATGCCCCGCGCGCCCAGAAATCGTCGTCCCAGGATTTCGTCACCGCGCCTTCGAAATTTTCCCGCGCCCCTGGAAAAATCGTTTCCACTTCGTTCAGCACGGTCGTGATCCGCCGGTCTTCCGGCAATCCGGAAACCCTCCGCGCCAGGTCGCCCGTCAGCATCGCTGTCAGCAGCCCGCGCTGTCCCGGCTGATCGAACGTAGGCGAGCTCACTTCAATCGGCCAATCCGAGCGCGCGAATCCGTTGTCCCCGCTCGAAAGCCAATACCGCCGCCGCTCCTGGCCGATCGCGAGCGCCGCCGGCATATACGACGTGTTCGCCACGGCCGTCTGCTTGTAATCGGAAAGCAGCGGCGTGAACTGCACCCTCCGCAGCGCGGGGAAGGGAATCGTGCAGATCAGGTAATCCACCGCGAGCGTCCGCAGCAGATTTCCCTGCAAATATCCCGCGCGCACGCCTTTTTTGTCGTGCTCGATCGTCTGCACCGCCGCGCCGTACTGGATTCGCGCCGAAAGCCGTTCGGCCAGCGCCCGCGGCAACAGATCCATCCCGCCCGCGATCTTGTATTGCGCCGTCACGGCGCCGTTCGCCGCCATTTCCGTCAGCACGCGCAGCGCCGAAACGTTCCCGTAGTCCATCCCCAGCAGCATCACGCGCACCGCTCCCGCCGAAGCCCCGCGCCGTCGCAGAAACTGCGCGAACGTGATCGTATCGAGATCGGCAAACGACTCGGGCGACCACCCCGGCGCCGCCGGATTGCCCAATTGCTTCGCCTCGCGCTCCGCGTAGTGCATCCACATCCCGATGCGGCCCATCCGCTCTTCCGCCGCCGTCAGCGCCACCGGCCAATGCACGTGTCCGCCCGCCGGCGCCGCCGCGTCCACTCCGCCCACCTGGTTCACGAAATTCCCTTTCGCCGGACTGTACGGCGCCAGGTCCAGCTTGCATTCGCGCGCGTATCGCAGCGTCAGTTCGTGCGTGTTCAGAATCCGCGACGCACCGGCTTCGGCGTATAGCCCATCGGAAAATTCCTGCCGCCAGGTCAGCACGCGCCCTCCCGGCCGCAATTGCGCTTCGAGCAGCGTCACGTCATGCCCCGCGCGATCGAGTTCATACGTCGCTACCAGTCCCGCCAGGCCGGCGCCCACCACGATGACCTTCTTCTTTTTTCCCTTTGCGGTCGTTTGGTTCGCTCGCGTCTGCGCCGCGGCCCTTGCCGCGCCACTCGGCGTCCCCGGCAGCGCCAGCGCCGCTCCCGCCACGCCCGCCGTCTTCAGAAAATCCCGCCTGTTGATCTGCGACACGTCGTCTCGCTCCCTCATCCGTCTGTTTTTCCGCCGCGCCTTGCCTATTCTACGGCAATCGTTCCAGTCGTGGTCCGCCTTCCGCCAAACGTCGCCATCGGCAGGCGAGGTCGAGAAAGGGTGTGTTATATTGGCTTTTTTCGCCGAAACGGATTTCTCGAATGGCCAAACTCCGCGTTTCTGTCGTCGAATATCTGAATACGGCCCCGCTCGTCTGGGGATTCACCGATGGCCCGCTCGCCGGGCGTTACGATCTGAATTTCACCGTACCTTCGCTTTGCGCCGAATCCGTTCGCCACGGCGAGTCCGATGTCGGCATCATTCCCGCCATCGAATACCAGCGCATGGAGGGCGTCGTCGCCTTTGCCGGCATGGCGATTGCCTCGAAGCGCGAGGTGCGCAGCCTCCTGATCGTTTCCCGCAGGCCGATCGATCGCGTCCGCACCCTCGCCCTCGACACCAGTTCCCGTTCCACCGCCGCTCTGGTACGCCTGCTCGCGAAGCATCGCTGGAAAATCCAGCCGGAATTTTTCGACGCCGCTCCCGATCCCTCGGCCATGCTCGAGCGCGCCGATGCCGCGCTCATCATCGGCGATCCGGCGCTCCGCGTCTCCGTCAAAATGGACGCGCTCCACGCGAAAACTCCATCGGCCGGCGACCCTTGCTGCACCGACGATCCCGACGCCGCGCCCGTTCCCGGCGTCCGCATGCTGTTCGTCTACGACGTCGTCTCGGAATGGCGCGCCTGGACCGGCCTTCCCGCCGTCCTCGCGTTCTGGGTCGCGCGCCGCGGCGTCGCCACGCCCGAAATCGCCGCCGATTTTCTCGCCTCGAAACTCTACGGCATGGCCCGCATCCCCGATATCGCCCGCCAGGCCTCGGACCAACTCCAGTTGCCCGAAGAAGCGATCGTCGGCTATCTGCGCGGCAACATCCATTTCGATCTCGACGACGAAAACCTCGCCGGCCTCGACCGCTACTATCGCGAATGCGCCGCGCTCGGCCTGATCGACCGCATTCGTCCGCTCGATCTCGTCCATGCGCCTGGCGCTGCCGCCTCGCGTGTCTCCGGAGCCATTCGATGACTCTCACTCCCGCCGCGGCCCTCGATCTTCTCCGGTCCGACGACCTGGTCGGCATCGGCATGGCCGCCATGGAAGTCCGCCGCCGCAAAACCGATCCCCGCATCGTCAGCTACCAGATCGATCGCAACATCAACTACACGAATTTCTGCACCGAATACTGCTCCTTCTGCGCCTTCTACCGCCCGCTCGGCCACGGTGAGGGCTACCTGCTGTCCTTCGAAACCATCCTCGAAAAAATCGAGGAAACCGTCGCCCTCGGCGGCACCGGCATTCTGATGCAGGGCGGCCTTCATCCCGATTTGCGCGTCGAGTACTACGAGAACCTGCTCACCACGGTCAAGCGCCGTTTCCCGCGAATTCATCTCCACTGCTTTTCCGCTCCCGAAATCATCAACATCGCCGAAGTCTCCGGCCTCACCGTGCGCGATACGCTCGCTCGCCTGCGCGACGCCGGCCTCGATTCGGTTCCCGGCGGCGGCGCGGAAATTCTCGACGACGAAATCCGCCAACGCATTTCCCGCCTCAAGTGCACGTCCGACGAATGGGAACAGATGCATCGCGACGCCCACTCGCTCGGCATGCGCACCACCGCGACGATGATGTTCGGCTGCGGCGAGGAATACCGTCACCGCGTGAATCATCTCGAGCGCATTCGCCGCATTCAGGAGGATACCGGCGGTTTCACCGCCTTCATTCCCTGGATTTTCGCGCCGGAAAATAGCCCGCTCGGGAAGAAAGTCTCGCAAACCACCGCCGTGGATTATTTGAAAACGCTCGCCGTCAGCCGGATGGTTCTCGATAACATCGATCACGTCCAGTCCAGCTGGCTCACGCCCGGAATCAAGGTCTGCCAGATCGGTCTCCAGTTCGGCGCCGACGACGTTGGCAGCATCCTCATCGAGGAAAACGTCGTCTACGCCGCCGGCGTCCGCAACCGCACCAACGAGGCCGAATTGCGCCGCATCATCTCCGACGCCGGCTACATGCCCGTCCAGCGCGACACCCTTTACCGCTCCTATTTCTTGAAATAATCGGACAGGTTTCCCCCGCCCCTTTCTGTTGACTTGCCCCTCCACTGACCCTAAGATTCCTCCGGCGTGGCTGACACCTCTTCACTCATCGGCAGGACCGTTTCGCACTATCGTGTCGTCGAGCGTCTCGGCGGCGGCGGGATGGGTGTGGTTTACCGTGCCGAAGACGCTGACCTGGGTCGCCATGTCGCCCTGAAATTCCTCCCCGCCGAAGTGTCCAAGGATCCCCAGGCCCTCGAACGTTTCCAGCGCGAAGCTCGCGCCGCCGCGTCACTGAACCATCCGAATATCTGCACGATCCACGAAATCGGACGGCACGAAGGCGAGTCGTACATCGCGATGGAGCTGCTGGAAGGTCATACACTCAAGCGTTGCATCGGCGGCAAGCCGCTCCCGCTCGACTTGTTGCTCGATCTGGGCATCGAGATTGCGGAAGGCCTTGAAGCGGCCCACGCCAAGGGCATCGTTCACCGCGACATCAAACCGGCCAACATCTTTATCACCACGCAAGGCCACGCGAAAATCCTCGATTTCGGCCTGGCGAAACAGACGCCAAAAAGCGACATGCGCGATGCGACGAAGACGCGCGAAGCAGCCGCTACCGTTGATGTCAATCAACTCACCAGTCCCGGCGCCACCGTCGGCACCGTCGCCTACATGTCTCCGGAACAGGCGCGCGGCGAGAAGCTCGATGCCCGCACCGATCTCTTCAGTTTCGGAGCCGTGCTTTACGAGATGGCCACCGGCCGGCAGGTGTTCGACGGCGAAAGCGCGGCGGTGATTTTCACGCAGATCCTGAAAGAAGCCCCTCCCTCGCCGCGAGCCCTGAATCCCAATCTGCCGCCGAAATTCGAGGAATTGATTCTCAAGGCGCTGGAGAAAGACCGTCACATGCGCTATCAGATAGCAGCGGAGATTCTTGCTGACCTGAAGCGCCTGAAGCGGGATCTCGATACCGGTAGCCGGTCCGCGGTGGCGACGCCGGAGGCAAAAGCGGCTCCGCGGGGCTCCAGTCCATCGAACGACACCCAAGAGGAAAAATCCATCGCCGTGCTGCCGTTTGCCAACATGAGCCCAGATTCGGATCAAGAGTACTTCAGCGACGGCTTGGCCGAAGAGGTCATCAATCATTTGGCGCAGATGGCCGGGCTGAAGGTGATCGCACGCACATCGTCGTTCGCCTTCCGGGGCAAGGAGCAGGACGTTCGACAGATCGCCGGCGCCCTGAATGTTACGCGCATTCTGGAGGGCAGCGTTCGCCGCTCCGGCAGCCGCATTCGTGTCACCGCGCAATTAATCAACGCGGCTGACGGGTCTCACCTCTGGTCGGAGCGATATGACCGGGAACTAAGCGACATTTTCGCCATTCAGGACGAAATCTCGGCGGCGATCGCCAAGGCGTTGCGGGTCAAGCTGTCAGGAGGCGCGGCTCCGGAGCGTTATACGCCGAGGCTGGAAGCTTACGAGGTTTTTCTGAAGGCCAAGCATGAGCAGGCTAAAATCACGCCGGAGTCCATGGAACTGGCCCGGCGATGCTATGAGCAGGCATGCAAGCTTGATCCCGCATTCGGGTTGGCTTATGTCGGGCTGGGACATTACTGGTTATGCCAGTCCTTTTTTGGCCGGCGCCCTGCCCGCGAGTGCCTGCTTGCGGCGCGTGCCGAAGCGCAGCGCGCTTTGCAGATTGATCCGTCACTTCCGGACGCGCACGCGCTCCTGGGCGTGGTGGCTGCGACGTACGATTTTGATTGGGACGCTGCCGATCGGCACTTCGATTTCCCCATGGCGAAACAAGCCGGCGTTGAGTTCATCCGGCCTTTGTACAGCGGATTTCAGTTCTTGCGCGGCAATGTAGAGCAAGCGATCGAGCTGGCGCAGCGCGTGATTGAGGAAGACCCGCTCGAAGTGTGGCCCCGGATGAATCTGCATGCCTTTCTCCAGGCAGCGGGCCGCGACGATGAAGCCCTTGAGCAATTGAAGAAGGTGCTGGAACTGGACCCGAACCAGGCCGTGGCCATGCTATCGATGGCGATGATTTACGCGGACAAAGGCGACCTTCGGGAGGCCATCAAGATCACACGCCGGGCCCACACGGTTGGGCCGTGGTTGCCCGAATCCCCAGCCGTGCTCGCCGCGCTCCTGAAGCGCAGCGGAGAAGAAGCGGAGTCGAAATCTCTCGTGAGCGAACTTGGTTCCGGCGACGTGCTGGGGGAAGCCCGTGCCCATGCGGTTTTTCACCTGCTGTGTGGCAACATCGAGCAGGGAGCCGATTGGACGGAAAAGGCGATCGAAGAGCGCGACGGTTCGATGATGTACTATCTCCGCTTTGTGGTCTCGAAGGGACTCCGAGCCAGTCACCGCTGGCCCAAAATCGCGAAGATGATCAACCTGCCTTCCTGAGCGCCGACGCGCCTGCCGCGCCGTAGCTTCAGCGGAGGCGGGCCGCAATTCGCACTCGCCTCCTTACGTAGAACCACCCCTCGCGCTCGCAATCACATCGCGCGAAAATACCGTTGCGTCCGGAAATACAGCGGTCCTTTGCCGGCGCGGAGGAGGAATCATCGCATGCCGAGCCTCGCATCGAGCGAAATCCGTTTCACTCGCCCGAGGAGGGAAACAACCTCCAATTCGGCCGCCGTCGCCCACTCAAAAGAGGCTCAAAAAGTGACACCCTGGAAAAATTATCTCGCTGAAACAAAACCATTTGCCGGATTTTTTGCTCGACCACCTGTGACACCCTGGCGCGGCCAATCCGAAGCGCTCTTCTTGCCTCTCTCATCGCACAGGCCGTGTCGCCTGTCTTTCCAAAAACCGCCCGCATGGCCTCCCGACTCGATTCCAGCCGATACCGCTCGCATCGGCTCGATTCGATATGCTCCGATTCCCTCAACCCTCCGCTCCGATGTAGCTGGACAGAGCCATCTTTCGCAAACCGGACATCCTCACTTTGCACTGACGCGGCCATGCCCCTTTATTGACTTGCCCTTGGTCTCGCCCTAAGATTCGAGCGGCGTGGCTGAACCTACTTCACTCCTCGGCAAGACCGTTTCCCGCTACCGCGTTGTCGAACGGCTCGGCGGCGGCGGGATGGGTGTCGTCTACAAAGCCGAAGACACGCGGCTGCACCGCTTCGTAGCCCTCAAGTTCCTCCCGGAAGACCTGGCCCGCGACCCGCGCGCGCTCGAACGCTTCGAACGCGAAGCGCAAGCCGCCTCCGCGCTCGACCACCCCAATATCTGCACGATCCACGAAATCGGAGAATACGAAGGCAGGCCGTTCATCGCCATGCAGTGTCTGGAAGGCCAGACGCTCAAGCACCGCATCGCCGGCAAACCGTTGCCGCTCGACTTGCTGCTCGAACTCGGCGTCGAAATTGCCGAGGGCCTCGAAGCGGCCCACGCCAAGGGCATCGTTCACCGCGACATCAAGCCCGCGAATATTTTCGTCACCACGCAAGAGCACGCCAAAATCCTCGATTTCGGTTTGGCGAAACAAACGGCCAAGCCCGCCGCCCTTTCCGAAGCCACCTTGACGCACGCCGATGCCGCGCCCACCGTCGCCCCCGAACAACTCACCAGCCCCGGCACCGCCCTCGGCACCGTCGCCTACATGTCTCCTGAGCAGGTGCGCGGCGAGACGGTGGACGCGCGTACGGACCTTTTCAGTTTCGGTGCTGTTCTCTACGAAATGGCGACGGGAGTACTGCCCTTTCGCGGAGAAACGACCGGCGCGGTTTTCGAAGCCATTCTGCACGGCGCGCCCGTCGCTCCGGTGCGGCTCAACCTGGACGTGCCCGGAGAACTGGAACGAATCATTTCCAAGGCGCTGGATAAGGACCGCAAGCTGCGCTATCAATCGGCCGCGGAAATGCGCGTGGACCTGGCTCGTTTGAAGCGCGACACCGAATCCTCGCGCCACGCCATCACCGTCACGCAGCCCGCCGCGCCGCCGCCCTCTTCCGCGCAGGTGACTCCGGCCACGGCGCACACGGTTGTTTCAGGCGACGTGACGCCGCCCCTGCCAAAGGAAGCGGGCACTGGTAGCAGCGCGGTCCCTGGCTCACCGCTTGCCGGCGGCAGCGCGCCGGCCGTCGCCGCCGGCCGAACCCGCCGTTGGCCACTTGCCGCCGGCGCAGTCGTGGTGATTGCCGCCATCGGTGCGGGAGCCTATTTCTTCTGGCCGCGCAAGCCTGTGCTGACATCGAAAGATTCCGTCGTCCTGGCCGACTTCACCAACACCACCGGACAAACGGTTTTCGATGGCACGATGAAGCAGGCGCTCGAAGTGCAACTTGCCCAATCGCCCTTTCTGAATATTCTGCCGAACCGCCAGGTGGAAGGAACGCTGCGGCTGATGGGCCGTGCAGGCAGTTCCCCGATTACCGGCAGCGTGGCGCGGCAAATCTGCGAGAGAACGTCGAGCACGGCGACGATTGACGGCTCGATTTCGCTGATTGGCAGCGAATACGTGATCGGTTTGAACGCGGTGGATTGCGAAAGCGGAAATTCGATCGCGCAGGAGCAGGTGACGGCGAACCGACCGGAAGATGTGCTTGCGGCGCTGGGCACGGCAGTGACGAAGCTGCGCGGAAAACTAGGCGAATCGCTCGCTTCGATCCAGAAATTCAATATGCCGCTGGCCGAGGCGACAACGTCCTCGCTCCCGGCCCTGAAGTCCTACACCACCGGCCGCAAGATGTCGAAGCAGAGCGGCGACGCCGGCGCGATCCCGTATTATCAGCAGGCCGTTCAGCTCGACCCGAATTTCGCCATGGCTTACGCGGCGATGGGCATCTCGTATGGGAATCTGGGCGAATTGGCCCTCTCCGCGCAGAACCTCACCAAAGCGTACGACCTGCGCAATCGCGTCTCAGAACGCGAGCGTCTCCACATCGAAAGCATGTATTACCTAAATGCGCTGGGAGATTTGGACAAGTCGAAGCGGAGCTTGCTGCAATGGGAGCAGATCTATCCGCGCGATTACGTTCCCTACGTGGATCTAGGCACCGGCGAGGCTGAGGCCGGCCACTACGACGCTGCGGTAAACCAGGAACTGCAGTCTCTTCGCCTCAGCCCGGATGACGCCATCGCTTCCGGCGACCTTGCGAGCTGGTATATTCACCTCGGCCGGTTCGACGAGGCTCGGTCGGCCGCGAATCAGGCATTATCGCGTGGCCTCGATGGGCCCCTTGTCCGCCTCCCGCTTTACACGGTCGGCTTTCTTCAAAACGATCCTTCGCTGATGCGGAAACAAGCTGCCTGGGCGGTGGGAAAAGTCGGTGCGGAAGACGAGTTTCTCTCGCTCGAATCGGATACCGCGGCTTACGCTGGCCACTTGTCCCAAGCGCGCACGCTCGACGATCAAGCCGTCGCCACGGCCAAGCGTGACGGCTTGGGAGAAGATGCTTGGCAGTGGAATCTCGATGCGGCGCTGCGCGAAGCGGAAATGGGCGATCCCGCTCTCGCACGTCAAATCGCCTCGACACTCCTCAAGACGCCGGGCATTGATCGCTATACGGAAGCCGGGGCCGCGCTGGCGCTCGCTCTTGCTGGAGACACGGCAGACGCCCAGCCCGTCGCCGACAGCCTGGCGAAGCAATATCCCAGCGACACTACGCTCAATAATTACTGGCTGCCGTGCCTCCGCGCCGCCATTGCGCTCGATCATCACGACTCCGCCGGGGCCCTTCAGGCGCTACAGCCCGCTGCGAGTTTCTCTCTCTCATTCTTGGGGCCAGCGTTTCCCATTTATCTCCGCGGACTTGCGTTGCTGCAGGAAAAGAAGGGAACCGAGGCCGCCGCCGCGTTTCAGCAGATGGTTGATCATCGCGGCGTCGTTGGAAACTCCCCGATTGGCGCGCTTGCCCAACTCGATTTAGCGCGGGCGCAGGCCATGGCGGGCGACAAGCCCTCCGCGCGGAGTTCGTATCAGAATTTCCTCGCGCTTTGGCACACGGCCGATCCCAATCTCTCGCTCCTCCAGCAAGCCAAATCCGAATACGCCAAGCTACAGCAAGAGTCTCTGTCACCCTGAAGCCACGTTTTTGGGCTGAAGGGTCCCGCAAATGGTGCCACGCGGTAACGAGTGCGCGGAGAGGCCGCACGGGGACGCTTCCCGCCAAAAACCTGTCTGGCAGGCGTTATGCCTTGCACGACAGCTCGCACTCGAGACCTCTGACGCACGTGAGAAATATGGGCTGAATTGGCGAGGAAGGTTGGTTCACCGGCGTGGAGCGGACCGGCGCGCGGCGAGGCGCTTACGGGTTTCCGGTTTCCGCGGCGTGCGCTTCCGGCGCGGCTTCGGCGGGTGGGGCCGGTTTTTCGAGGAAGTAAAGGATGCGAGTGCACGTTTCGCAGTGGAAGATTTCCTGTCCTTCGGATTGCCGCAGCAACTGCATCACGTGCGGCCGAATCCGCACGCTGCACATCGAGCAGGCTTCGTCCCGCACCGCCGCCACCGCGATTCCGCCGTGCCTGCGGGCGATCCGGTGGTAGTGGTCCACCAAATCCTGCGGCAATTCGGCCAGGCGCGCCTGCGATGCCGCCTGCATTTCCGCCATCTCTTTTTCCACCTGCGCCTGTTCCGCCTTCACTTTTTCCCTTGCCGACCGCGCCGCCGTTTCCGCTTCGGCCAGAGCCGCCTCGGCTTGCTTCACGTCCTTCTCCGCCTGCTCGCCGCCCACCATCTGTTCGAGTAGCCGGTCTTCGGCTTTCCCGAGTTCCGTTTCCGCGCCGCGAATCTCCTCCTGCAGCGCCCGGTAGGCGTCGTTGCTTTTCACCTGCATGACCTGGTCTCTATATTTGCGGATTTTTCCTCGCCAGTCCTCGATGTCGAGTTCGTGTTTCTTGCGGTCTTTGTGCAGGTCGAGCACGCGCTGTTTCGCCGCGGCCAGCGCCGCGCGCGCCGCTTCGCTGCTCCGCTCGATCTCGGCGAGTTGCTGCGGGAAGGCGTCCACCTGTCGGCGAAGCTGGGCGATGTGCAGGTCGAGCTCTTGCAGCTCGATCAATTTCTGAATGTGTTCGTTCATCCGCGCCTCGATTCTAGCACAGCGGCTGGGTGCTTCCGGCGCGAACCTCCGGCCTCGATTGACGCCGCCGGATTCCCATCGTAGCATCGAAAAAATTGGCGTCGCCGGCGCAGAGCGTCGCGGAATTCGTCGTTTTGCGCATCCCTGGCGAGCACGCTCCGCGCGCCGCCTTGGGAAATTGGGAGAGGATGATTGGTATGCGCGCGAAGGATGGTGCCGGGAAACGCATTCGCGGTTGGCTCGCCTGCGGCTCGGCGGCGGTGCTTCTCGCCGCGGTGCTCGCCGGAACGCGCGGCCACGCCGCGCCGGTGCATTCGGCGCGTGAACTTTCTTCGGCCCGGATTCCGGCCGGCTTCACCGCAAAGCCCACGCCCCAGCGCCTGGCTCGCGGCCGTTACCTCGTCGCCGCCGTCGCGGGATGCTTCGATTGCCACAGCCCGCACGAATATGTGAACAAACAATGGATCGCGCGAAAGGGTCTTACGGGCGCCGGCCAGATTTTCCCTCCGCACATGGTTCCGTTCCCGCCGGGTTCCCGCGTCGTGGCGCCGAATATCACCCCCGATCGCGCCACCGGAATCGGCTCATGGACCGACGCCGAAATCGCCCGCGCCATCGCCGATGGCGTGGACAAGGGAGGGCGCCCGCTGTTCAGCCTGATGCCCTACGCCTCCTACCACGCGCTCACCACGGAAGACCTGAAATCCATCATCGTTTATTTGCGCACCCTGCCGCCCGTCCATCGCGCGCTGCCCTCGACGCACATCCCGTTTCCGGTTCGCGTCGACTTGAATCCGGCCACCGCGCTCCCTCCGCCGGCGCGCGCCCCGGCCCAGGTGCGTCGCGGCTGGTATCTGGCCCGCATGGGCGGCTGCGTCGATTGCCATACCCCGATCCTCGCCAATGGAACGCGTCCGGCCTCGATGGTCCTTGCCGGTGGATTGCACTTCCAGGGTCCGTTCGGCGACGTTTTCAGCCTCAATATCACGCCGTCGTCCTCCGGCATCGGCTTTATGACGGAAGGCATGTTCGTCCGAACCATGCAAACCGGGCGCGTCAACGGCAATGGGCCGCATCTCAATCCGATCATGCCGTTTCAAAACTTCCGGCATTTGCGTCCCGGCGATTTGCGCGATCTTTACCTCTACCTGCAAACCGTGCCGAAGGTTCGCCACGAAATCGACAACACCGATCCGCCGACCTACTGCCCTCTCGATGGCGAGCGGCACGGCCTGGGCGACCTCAACTCCGCCCCATCGAAAAAAGGTCCCCGCTGAACCGATCGGCCCGGAGTGTCTTGAAGCTGGATGTGGCGCGGTCCGCGCGGCGTTTCATCAACGCAAAGCGCTTTTTCCCGAATGGTTTCTCGCCCAAACGCCGTGATGTCGCCGTGCGGGTGCGCCAATGCCTGTTTTGCGTTCCCGCCGCAGTTGTCCTAGACTATAGCTCTCGACATGATTCGTCTT
>JAKAOH010000109.1 GCA_021812285.1 Acidobacteriota bacterium
GGCGAATGCTCCGCCTCCTTGTTCCATTGCCGCGGAACCCGGATGCACGCCTTCCGAAATGATTCCGGCGTCCCATGGGCTCGTCCGCAGGATTTTCAGCGCCAGCGCCCGCCCGCGGCCGAGCCGCAGATGATCGGCGATGCTCCATGACGTGGTGAACGGCAGGCGATAGCTTCCCGGCAGCCCGTACGGCTGACCCGCATACGAATACGGGTAGTTCCTGGAATGCAGCCATTCGTACGTCCGCACGAACACCGGATCGTCCTGCGAAACGAATCCCAGCGCCGGCAGCTTCAAGAGCGAGCCCGGAGGCACGTCCGCGAAAAGCGGGTGCTCGCCGTCTGTCGCGCAAGCGAAAATCGGGCCGCCGGCTCCTGGCGCGCCCGCGGCGATGCCGTATTTCCAAATCGCTTTGCGCAGCGATTCCGCCTTTGCCTTCATTCGCCTCGCCTCGGGCGCGTCGTTCAGCCGCGTGTAGAGCGAAGAAAGATCGAGCAGCGCTCGCCACGTTAAAACGTTGTCGTAGATGAGAAACGGCAGCTTCTGAAACTCGTCTTGCGGGTCCTGCAAGGACGTATAGAGGCCCGTTTTCGGGTCCATCCGCCCCTGCAAGCGGCCGCGCAGGTACGCAACCGCTTTCCGGTGCGCTTCCAGAAATGCGTCGTCGCCCGTCCGCTCGACGTATTCCGTTAGAGCCACGACCGGCGCCGCCCCTTCATCCAGCTCGAATCCATCCTCCAGCACAACGCCGTCAATGAACCGGCTGTGGACGCCGGTATTCCGCAGTTGAATCGTCAGCGCGTACGTCAAGGCCTCGCGCGCCAAACGCGTGTCCGTATCCAGCAGGGCAGGGAAGCTCCACAGCATCGCATCCCTGTCCCAATACGCCGCCGCGACGTAGTAGCGGGGGCTGCGCGAAGTGACGCCGACGAACTGCTCCGTGTCTATCGTTTTCCCCCAAGCGTAGAGATCCGTGAACAGAAAGTTCCGGTTCATCAGCAGATCGAGCCACGACTTGCCGGTCGTCCGGGTCCGCTTCCTGCACCACTCGGCCGTCCGTTCGATCATCACCTGCGCGCCGTAACGGTCGAGCCGCTCCCTGAGGGCCTTCGCGTTGTGATCCGCGCTGAACTCCTCGATTCCCGCGCCCAAAACGAAAATCTGTTCCGCGCTCGCGCCCGGCGCCAGAGTCACGGTTTGCTCGGCGTCGAGTTCGGGCGAAACCGAAAGCGGCGGCAGGCTCGTCTGGCTCTGCGCGCCCGGATGAAGCAGCGACCACGCGAAAATCGTGTCGTGCGTGACAAAGCTGAAAACTTCTCCCGCGCTCACCCACGGCGCCGGCTCGATCGTGCGTTCTCCGCGCAGCCGTGTGGGCGTGTAGGTCACGCGATCGAGCGCGCCCCACGACGCGCGCAAGCCCAGCGTCGCGCGCAGCGGCGCGCCACTCTCGTTCGTCAGCGTCATCCGCAGGAAAGCTCCGCGCGACCCCATCGGCGCGCAGTAAGTCAGCGTCATCTTCACGCCATCCGCCGTCAGCTGGGCCTCCGGAATCCAATACTCGATGAGTTGCCATGCCGGATTCCGGAAGGGAACTGCCTTGTCGTTGATCTCGAAATACGGCTGCAATGCCGGCGCCCCGTTGCCGCCCGTCACCTGGAGCAATCCCCAGTTCTGCATCGAAAGTACGTTGAAATTCTCGAGCGCACCGTCGCTCGCGCGGATCGTCGGCAAGGCAATCCATTCATTTCCCGTGGGAATGACGTCATTCGGCGCGATCTTCAGCGGCACGCGAAGCAAGCCGGGCCCCGCCAGAGCCGTTCCGCCGGCCAGGAAAACGATGAGCAGGGAAAGGAAGATGCTCGCCGCTCCGCTCAGGCGCGATCTAAATCCGCGTCGGCCAAGCTTCCGTCTCCCCCATCCAATCCGCATCTTGTCCCTTTCGTCGCTCGCGGGCGCCAAAACGCGCTGGTTGACGCCCCGTCGGGCTCATTTCGACGTGATGCCCTCGCCTTCGGTGATGGTGATGTAGCGGTCGAGCGGCAAGTCGGTGAACGTATCCACGCGCGCGCTCGGCAGCGGCCAGCGGATTTCCAGCCGGTCGATTTTCGTGCGGCTGCCGATTCCAAGCACCACGCGCGGATCGTGCGAAGCAACGTAGCTCCCCCCGCCCACTTTCAGTTGGCTGCGTTTCAAATCTCCCGACTGCCACGTCACGCGAGCGCCGATCGCGTCGGGATTGCCCTTTTCCCCAATGAGCCGTACGCCGAGCCAATGATTCCCCTTGGCCGCGTTGTTTTTCAGCAGCAAGGGCGCGGCGTTGTTCACCGCAACCAGTGCGTCAATGGCGCCGTCGTTGTCGAAATCGCCAATCGCCAGCCCGCGAGCGGCGAAATCCTCGGTGAAAATCACGCCCGCCTGCGCGCTCACGTCTTCGAAGGTTTTCCCGGTGTTGCGGAAAAGCAGCAGCGGCTCCTTGTACATCACGCCCACCGAATGTTCCTGGATTTTGTCGTCGGGATGACCGTTGGCGATGAAGAGGTCCACGTTCCCGTCGTTGTCGAAATCGAAAAATTTCACGCCCCAGCCGCTCATCAGCAGCGTCACCCGCGCGATTCCCATCGGCCCGGCCATGTCCTCGAACGTCAAATCGTGGTCGTTGTGGTAGAGCGAGTACATCTCTTCGTCCACGTTCGTGACGAACAGGTCTTCCCATCCGTCTTGGTCGTAATCCGCCGAATCCACGCCCATGCCCGACCGCGCCCTGCCGTCCGCGCTGTACGCCACGCCCGCCGCGAGGCCGATTTCCTGAAACGTCCCGTTCTTGCCGTTCAAAAACAGGAAATTCGGCACCGTGTCGTTCGCCACGAACAGGTCCATCCACCCGTCATTGTTGATGTCCGTCGCGACCACGCCCCACGCCTTGCCGAGTTGCGCCGCGATTCCCGATTCCCTGCTCACGTCGGTGAAGGTTCCGTCGCCGTTGTTGTGGAAGAGCCAACTCGGCTCAGGCTCGTAGACTTTCGGGTAGCAGTAGTACCGCTCGTGCGTCATTTCGTTTCCGCAGAACTGATTCAGCGACTTGTCGAATTTGACGAACCGGCAGACGAAGAGGTCCAGCCGACCATCGTTGTCGTAATCGAACCACACCGCGCTCGACGACCACCCCGGCGCGGCCACGCCAGACTTTTCTGTCACGTCGGTGAACGTTCCGTCGCCGTTGTTGTGGTAAAGAATGTTCCGCCCGTATTGCGTCACGTAGATGTCTTGCCAGCCGTCGCCGTCGTAATCGCCCACGGCCACACCCATGCCGTATCCGCCCGCGCCGACGCCGGCTTCCGCCGTCACGTCGGTAAATGTACCGTCGCGATTGTTCCGGTAGAGCGCGTTTCGCAGCGGCGGCTGCGGATCGTAGAAATCGCATTTCCCGCTGTTCACCAGATAAATGTCCATCCAGCCGTCATTGTTGTAGTCGAGGAATGCGCATCCGGCTCCGGTCGTTTCCGGCAGGTAGTATTGCGGCGAGCGCCCGTTCACGTGGCGCCATGCGATTCCGCTTTTCTCAGGCGGAATTTTCTGGAAGAGCTGCCGGCCCGTCGCCTGCGCGGCCACGGCGTGCGGCAGCGCGATGCCAGAGGGCAAAATGTTCCCTAGCCGCCCGCGCGCCGCGCCGGCCATCGCGGCGCTCAGCGCCGCCAGAAACTCTCTTCGCGAAAATCCGCTCATTCTCGCTTCACCCGTTCTCCGTTCTCACTCGCGGCCCGCGTTTCCATGCGGAATCAGGGGGTTCGCCGCACCGCCGGTGGTAGGCGCGTTGAGCGTCGGCTGCGCCGTCTGTCCTCCGTAGAATTTCGGCCCCGCTTGTCCCTGCTGCGCCGCCCGCAACCGCAAAAACGCCTTGCGCGCCTCCAGCGCTTCCTGTTTGCGTCCCGTTTTCGCGTACGCGTTGCCCAGTGCGAAATAGATTGAGGCATTCATCGGAAAGGCCTTGCGCGCTATTTCCAGGTGCGGAATCGCCTCCGCCGTCCGGCCCGTATCGAGCAACAACAATCCCAGCAGGTAATGAGCGAATGGCAGTTGTGGCGCCAGTCGCACCGCCTGTTCCGCGTATTTCACTCCCGCGGCCGAATCCAGCCGGTACCGCACCGCGGCGATTTCCAGCATTGCGTCCACCTGCGTCGGATTGCTCTTCAGCTCCTCCTTGAATTGTTCCACGGCGCCGTGGGTATCGTGGATTTCCAGCAGAAACCGCCCATACGCGAAATGCAGGTTTGGATAATTCGGATATTCGTCCACCAGCGAAAGGTACGCGATCTGCGCCTGATGGAAATGATTCATCGCCGCCAGCGCTTCGGCCCGCCCGGCCTGGAGCAGGACGTCGCGGCCCGGCGTTCCGCTCGGCGGTTCGTTCTCCGGCATAATGCGTAACACTGCCATCCCCATCGCCAGGTACAGCCCGTCGTTCTGCACGCCGTCGGCGCTGATTTTCGTCAGCAAATCCTGTGCGCTGGCAAACATCCTGCGCCGCAGCAGAAGCAGCGCCGTGTGATACAGCACCACGTGCACGAGTTGCGGATCGTTCGCGAGGCCCAATTGCCGGCCCTGCTGCAGGTTTGCGAGCGCCGGCCCATCCTGTCCCAGCTCATACTGGCAAAGTCCGAGCATCGCCCGCGCCGTTCCGTCCTTCGCGTCCAGCGCCACCACTTTCTGAAATGCTCGCGCTGCATTCGCATATTCACTCTGGTCGTAGAGCAGCGTTCCCAGCGACCACCAGCCTTTCGTCCAGCGCGGCCGCAGGGTGAGCGCCTGGCGGTAGAGCCGGATCGCGTCGCTCAAGCGGTTCTGCGCGCTGGCCTCGGCCGCACGTTTCGCGATGACGTCGAAATTCCGGGATTGCGGTTTCTGGGCGAGTGCGGCGGGTGCACCGGCGAGCAGGAGAAGAGCGAGCGATGCGTGCAATAAAACGCTTGCTGGAAACGATTCAGACACTGGCCGGATATGGCGCGAAGGTGGGGAGATGGCGTGCCCCCGACAACATTATCGGGACGACGTCGAGAAGCTGTCAATCGCCTTGGCGGGCTGACAGCTTCTCGCGTCGCGTGGTCCGGGCTCGCTTGCCGCCCGGACCGGATTTCCCGTCTAGAAGCTGAACGTTGTCACGATTTCCACCACGCGGGCGCCCAAAGCACCTTGCGCCTGACCGAAGCTCGTATTGGGCGTGAAGGAAGTGACCGTGTTGGTGGCTTCGTTGAAGGTGATGTTGCCCAGGTACTGCTGCGAGCCCAACGGCGACAGGTTCAGCGTGTTGAACAGGTTGTAAAAGTCCGCGCGAATGTTGATCTTGGCGTTTTCGCCAAAGACTTTGTTCGAGGGCAAGCCGAAGTCCTTGCCTAGCGTGAAGTCAAAGTCCAGGTACCGCGGCCCGCGGAACATGTTGCGCTGCAATCCCGGCAGCGGCGGCGTTCCCGTGGCCGAAAGGGTCGGCAGCTTGAAATACGCGTTGGGATTCGTCGCCAGTTGCGAGAAGTTTCCGTACGGCTTCTCGAAGGTCGAGTTGCTGGAACTGCCGCCCGCGCCACCCAGATACGCCGCTGGTTCCGTATTGCAGAAGCCGCTGTTCGGATAGATCAGGCTGCACCCGCTGACGCCCGACCCGGAGGGATACACCACGTTCACTCCGTAGAACGGCGTGAACGGGAATCCGGAATGGTAGGTGAAGATTCCGCTCAGCTGCCATCCGCCAAGCAGTTTTCCCTGCCAGTTGTTCATTCCGCGGAAAATGGGCGGCGACCACACGCCGTACGCCTTGAAGAAGTTCGTCGAGTCGAAGTCGCAATGCCCGTAGGAAGCGTTCACGTTGAAGGGGTAGGGATCGGCATAGTAGTCCTGCGAACCGTGGTCCATGCAGACGCTGTAGGTATATTGCGCGTCCACCATGAATCCCTTCGCGAACTGGTGCTGAATCTCGGTCAGCAACGCGTTGTAGTGCGCGGTGGCGTCGTTGGCGTACATGTCCACCGAGCCGACCGCCGGATTCAGATTCGGGTAATAGAGCCAGTTCAGGTTCTGAATCTGCCGCGTGAAGTTGCTGCTATGGCTGCCCTGGTACCCGATTGTGGCTACCCAAGCCGGGCTGAATTCGTATTGGCCCTCCACCGAGTAGCGGAGCACACGAGGCGTCGGCATGTTGTAGTCGAACGCCGTCAAGTTCACCGGGGCGCACGTCGCCGGCGCGCAGGTCGGCAGTCCGTTCGTCGAGCTGAACGTTTCGACGGCCGCTGGATTTGACGGGAAACCGTTGATGTTCGTCAGCGAGCTCGACGCTCCGTAGAGAATGTTGGATCCCGTCAGGAACGGGCTCAGAACCAGCGGAGGATTGAACCGTCCGTTCAGGGTGATCGCTTCCTGCATCCGGTTGTAGGCGATGCCGAATCCGCCGCGCAGGACGAACTGGCTGTGCATGTCGCGGCCCAGAATCCGCGTCGGACTCCACGCGAAGCCGATTTGCGGACCCCAGTTGTTGTAGCTGGACTTGTACAGGTTGCCGCCCGTTTTCAAGGCCAAGTTGGTCAGCGTGTTTGCCCCGCTGCCCAGAATCACCGAGCTCAGGTTATTGTGCTTTTCGCGCAGCGGTCCGAAATATTCCCACCGCATGCCGAAGTTGAGCGTCAAGTTCGGCCGGAACTGGTAATCGTCCTGAATGAACAGCGCGTAGATGCTCGACCGGATCTGTTTGAATGACGAAGTTGGCCTGCCTGTCCGCGGATCGAAGGAACCGGACTCGGAAATCGGCGCGTCGTTGGCCCAATCCCACAAATCGTTGAATTGGTAGCTCGGGATGCCGGCCCACGGCGTCACGTCGTTATCCTGTTCCTTGTAAATGTCGGTGCCCATGCTGATGGAATGGCTGCTCACCACTTTCGTTAGCGTGTCGCGGATGTTGTAGGTCGTCTGATAGAAAACGCCCGGCCCAGGCGCGCCAAACACAGGACAGCACGCCAGGCCAATCGGCCCGATTCCGTTGATGTTGTCCGCCGGCAGTCCGAAGGATTCCTGCGGGTTCGAATTCAGCTCGTTGAAATACCACCGAGTCACGTTGAACCGGGCCGAGTTCAGCATCGTCGGGCCGAACGTGTGGTTCCACAGAATCGTGTCCATGTAGTTCAATCGGTTCGAGTGCCACAGGTTCGCCGACCGGGCCGGCCCGTTGAAAAACGTGCTGTCGTTCGGAACCCAATAGGTGATGTAGGAAAAGAGGTCGCGGCTGGTCGCCTGCCAGTCCATGCGGCCATTCCACTGCGTCGCCACATTCTGGATCGGCTGGACCGTAGTCACGTTGTAGACGTCGGGGGTCGCCCCCAAACCGCCACCAACGCCGAACGGCGTCCCCGGCTGCCCGTAGGTCGAGTCCTGCGTTCCCACGCTCACGCCGGTCATCGGCGAGCCGACGTTCAATCCCAGATAATTTCCGCTACCGTCGAAAATCGTCGCGCACTGGGTGGACGGCAGGCCCACCTGCGCGCACGTCACCGGGTTTACTTTGCTCACCACCGCGTTGATGCCGGGAAATCCCGCGAAGAGCTTGGCTATGGGCGCGCCCGCCGATTGCAGCTGAGTCATCAATTGCGGGGTTGTGTACCAGCCCGTTCCCGTGCCGACGGAATTGTTGCGCAGCGTGTCGTACCCGAAGAAGAAAAACAGACGGTTCTTCAGTACCGGTCCGCCGACCGTGCCACCAAATTGGTTGAATCGGTTGTTGTCGCGCTGCGGCCGTCCGAACGGACCGCCCCATCTCTGGTAGGCGTCCAGGCCGGGCCGATGGAACTTGAAGAATGCGCTCCCATGGAACCGGTTCGTTCCGCTCTTTGTCACCACGAGCACTTGCGCGCCGCTGTTGCGGCCGTTCACCGCGCTGTACGGATTCGCCTGGATCTGTACCTGTTCCACGGTGTCCTTGGCCGGCGTAATCACCGCCGAGCCTCCCCACGCCAGGCTGTTCACTTCCACGCCGTCCACCTGGTAGCTGTTGCCGTTGTTGCGCGTGCCGCCGGCCACAATCTGGGGCTGGTTTTCCGTCATGAAAATGCTCGACGTTGAACCGGAACTCGCTTGGTTGCTGCCCGGCATCCCCACACCGCCGCCGCCCGATCCGTGCGCGCCGTCGCCAAAAATGCCCGGCGCGAGCCGGATCAGCTGGTAAGGGTCGCTGCCGAAGGCGGGCAGATCGCGGAGGTCGCGGCTTGTCAGCGTGCCGGAAATATTCCCGCTCGCCGTATCGATCGGCGGAGTCGCGCCCGCGCTCACCGTGACCGATTGCGACACCTGGCCCACTTCCAGTGTCACGTTGACGGAGTTCATCACCTCCGCCATTATCTCCACGCTTCCGAGGACCTTTTTCTGGAACCCTTGCTTCTCGACCGACAGGCTGTAGTTGCCCGGTGCGAGCCCGACGAACGTGTACACGCCTCTCGCGTCGGTGGTGGACTTTTGGGTAATTCCGGTGGCCAGGTTCGTCAGCGTTACCGCCGCCCCCGGCACCACGGCGCCCTGCGGATCGAGCACCGATCCCTGCAATCCGGCGCGGTACTGCGCCATCGCGGCCGGTAGAAACGCAAAGAGGCAGGCGAGCAAGATCCCGCCACGCAAAACCGTTTTCTTCACACTCATCGGTCCACTCCCCCCTGCCGGATCGTGAGGCCTGGTGTTGAAATGGAATCTAGCTAAATCGGTTCACTACTGTACGGGAGGGGAAATTATCCTTTTATAAAAGTATTGTCAATAGCTTTTTTTCGCTTGCCCGTGACACGCCGGTTATGGAATGCTCTTGCTGCTTCGCATGACGAATCTCACTTTCCATCCCCGAGAGCGCCTCGCCCCCTCGGCGGAGAGCGCCTTCGTTTCGTCCGGCGGAGGGAATTGACCCCATGTCCGAACGATTCCGGCCGTTCCCGTGGAGCTTGCGGCTCCTTGTTATTCCCGCCGCGGTTCTCTTCTGCGCCGGCGGCGCGCGGGCCGATTCCGGCTATTGGCGTCACACCTTTTTCGACAATGGTTCGCCGACGGCTTTCTATTTCTACAGCTCCGGCCGCGCCGTTTCGCCCAGCGACCTGGCCCTCCGCGACGGCAAACTGCCAATTGCTTCGTCCACTTTCTTCACTCCTCCAAACGCCTTGCGTGTATCCTGGCGATCGAATCGCGGCGGCGCGTGGGACGCTCAGGTTCACGTGGAGGATTTTCGAAACCGCGAAATCCTCTTCCGCGGCGATACGCTCTTCTTCTGGTGCTATTCTCCCCAGGTCATCCCCGCTTCCGATCTGCCGCGGCTTCGCCTCGCCGATTCGTTCGGCCATTTCTCGAAACCGCTCGCGCTCGGCGAATTCATTCACAATCTGCCCGCGCGCCGCTGGCTCCAAGTCGCCATTCCGTTCGCCCGCATTCGGACGGATTCGCTTTACGCCTTCCATCCGCATCGCCTGCAACGGTTCATCCTCGAGCAGGGCGCGCCCGACGGCCGCCCGCACACGCTCTATCTCGATGAAATTCGCATTGATTCCTCGCGTTTCGCACATGCCAGCGCCTCCGCTTCGTCCGATTCGCTCCCCGCTCCTCGCGATGTTCGCGCCAGCGGCTACGAGCTTCACGTGGATGTTTCGTGGAACCCGGTTTCCAGTCCCGCGCTCGCCCGCTACGTTATCTATCGTTCATTTGATGGGCGCCGCTTCGAGCCCATCGGCATCGAGGAGCCTGGCATCACCCGCTACGCCGATTTTCTTGGCAAAACCGGCGTCACCGCCTACTACAAGGTTGCCGCGTCCGCCCGCGATTACCGCCAGTCGCCGCTATCGGCAACCACGCGAGCTAAAACGCATCCGATGACCGATGCCGCGCTCCTCACCATGCTCCAGAAGGAATGTTTCCTCTATTACTGGGACGGAGCGGAGCCTCACTCCGGCGTGGCCCGGGAGAACATCCCCGGCAACGATCACCTGGTCGCCACGGGAGCGAGCGGTTTCGGCATCATGGCGCTCGTCGTCGGCATGAGCCGCGGCTTCATTGCGCGAGAGCAGGGGATCGCGCGCCTCGGGAAAATCGTGAATTTCCTCGCAAAGGCTCCCCGCTATCACGGAGCCTGGTCCCATTTCATGGATGGCCGCACCGGCCGCACGATTCCCGTCTTCGGGATGTACGACAACGGCGGCGATCTGGTCGAAACGGCCTTTTTAATGGAAGGTTTGCTTTCGGCGCGCCAATATCTCAACCGGTCGAATCCCGCCGAAGCCGCTCTCTACCGCCGCATCACGCACCTCTGGCGCACGGTCGATTGGAGTTGGTATCGCATTTCGCCCGTGGGCAACGCGCTCTACTGGCACTGGTCGCCGGAATGGACCTGGTACATCCATCACCGCATCACCGGCTTCGACGAAACGATGATGGTCTACCTTCTCGCCATCGCTTCGCCCACGCATTCGGTTCCCGCGAGCGTCTACTACACCGGCTGGGCGGGTCAGTCGAAAAACGCCGTGGAGTACCGGAGCGGATGGTCGGGGACCACCGACGGCGACCGCTATTTCAATGGCCGCACCTATTTCGGCATCAAGCTCGATGTCGGCGTCGGTTCCGGCGGTCCGCTCTTCTTCACCGATTTTTCCTTCATGGGCTTCGACCCGTACGATTTCACCGACGCCTACACGAACTATTTCGAGAACAATCGCAATATCGCGCGGATTAATCGCGCCTATTGCATCGCCAATCCGAATCATCACAAAGGCTACGGTCCCGATACATGGGGCCTTACCGCCAGCGACGGTCCCGATGGCTACGCTGCGGAATCTCCCGACCGGGAGCACGATTTCGGCACGATTGCACCCACCGGCGCGCTCTCCGCGTTTCCCTACACGCCAAGAGCTTCGATGGCGGCGTTCCTCCATTTCTATCGCGATCTCGGCGATCGCCTCTGGGGACCGTACGGTCCGCGCGACGCTTTCAACCTGGATCAGGACTGGTGGTCGCCCATTTACATGGGCCTCGATCAGGCGCCGATCGTCGTCATGATTGAAAACTACCGCACCGGCCTCGTCTGGAAGCTCTTCATGTCGAATCCGGCCATCCAGGCCATGCTGAAGAAGATTCACGCCGCTTCACCCGCGTCGAGCGAAGCGGAGGATTTCTCCGGTTGTCAATCGCAACCGGCGTTTGCACATTGCCGGAGCGCTCGCTCCGGCCGTCTCTATGGGGAGAACCCGGCCGTGCGCCGGCGGAGCCTGGCTCCGCTTGAGCCCGCGCCGGGCAAGGGGAGGGAGCGTTGAAAAACCGATTGCGCCGTTCAGCCCGTTTTTTGTTGCCGGTTCTCTGCGTGTTTCTGGTGTTTGCTCCGTCGGCGTTGCCGCGGCAGATGTCGTCCGCCGTTGAAATCAATCTCCGGGCGCCCACCACGCCGTTCCCGCATTTCTGGGAAAAGATGTTCGGCTCCGGCCGCGCGATATTGTCGCTGCGCGCGGCCTATCGCCGGGATCTGCGAGAAGTGCATCGGGCCACGGGATTCCGCTACGTCCGGTTCCACGGCATTTTCGATCGGGGCGTGGGCCTGTTTCATCTGGGCCCGCAGGGTCAGCCGGTTTACAACTTCTCCTATGTGGATCAGATTTACGATGGACTGCTCCGCAATCACATCCGCCCGTTCGTCGAACTAAGCTTCATGCCGCCACAGCTTGCCGCGCCGCCGATCGTCCACCAGGCCTTTTGGTATAATCCGGTGGTTTCTCCGCCGAAGAGCTGGCCGCTGTGGGACGGGATGATTGCGGCTTTCGCGCGGCACCTGGTCGCTCGCTACGGCATCGCCGAAGTGTCCAAGTGGTATTTCGAAGTCTGGAACGAGCCGAATCTCGATTTCTGGGCCGGTGTTCCCAAACAATCCACCTATTTCGCTCTCTACGACCACACTGCCCGCGCTCTGAAAAGCGTTAGT
>JAKAOH010000110.1 GCA_021812285.1 Acidobacteriota bacterium
CCGGGAAAGCTTCCCCCTGGTTGGTGGGCTCCATCGCCCCTCCTCTCGGGCCTTCTTCAGGCCCCTTGTTTTACCAACCAGACCCTCTCCTCCTCAAATGTGCGAAAAATAGCGTACGTTATCCGGATACTTACCTCGCGGACAGGAAGCCTGCGAATCATGGTTGATTTGCTCGTGCTCCGGGAGTAGCTTATGGGCCGGGAACCAAATATCCGGGGAAGGGCAAAACAACATTGAGCGGACGGATGGCAAACTTCTGGCGGCGTTCAAATCCCTGTGCTCGCCTGTTTCCTCTGATCCTCCTTCTTGTCGCGTTCTGCGTGCCGGCTTCCGGCCAGGTATCCCAAACCAAGCCGCTGATCACCCAACCCGTACGCAATAGCGACCGGATCGTCCTTAAGGGCAACGTCTACCCGCTCGCCCGCGCGGAATTCGATCGCGGCCCTGCGCCATCGAGCCTGCCGATGGACCGCATGATTCTGGTGCTCAAGCAAAGCCCTCAACAGAATGCGGCGCTCGGGACGCTGCTCGCCGAGCAGCAGGAGAAATCTTCTCCCAACTATCACCGCTGGCTCACGCCCACGCAATTTGGAGAAGAATTCGGTTTGGCGAACCAGGACGTCCAGACGGTGGTGAATTGGCTGGAGTCGCAGGGATTCGAGATCGACAGCGTGGCCAAAGGACGCGGCGCGATCGAATTTTCGGGCGACGCCGGCCAGGTGCAGCAGGCTTTCCACACCGCGATTCATCAATACGTCGTAAACGGCAAAGCGCACTGGGCCAACGCCACCGATCCGGAAATTCCCGTGGCGCTCGCGCCGGCCGTCGCCGGGATTGCGCGCCTCAATAATTTCCCGCTCAAGCCGCAGCACCACGTGGTCGGCGTGTTCCGGAAGTCGCAGAGGACAGGCGCGGCCATTCCGGTGCAGCCCAGCTACACATTCGTGTGCGGCAGCAACAACTTCGATTGCTACGCCCTCGGCCCTTACGATTTCGCCACAATTTACAACGTACTGCCGCTTTGGAACGCGGGCATCGACGGGACGGGCCAGACCATCGCCATCGTTGGCGAGAGCGACATCAATTTGCAGGACGTGGACGATTTCCGCAGCATGTTCGGCTTGCCTGCGGCGAAAGTCAACGTGATCCACAACGGTCCCGACCCGGGAATCCTCAGCAGCACCGGCGATGAAACCGAATCCGACCTCGACGTCGAATGGTCCGGCGCGGTGGCCAAAGACGCGACAATTGATTTCGTCGTCTCCGAATCCACCGAAGCGAGCCAGGGTGTTGACCTCTCGGCGGAGTACATCGTCGACAATGACCTGGCTCCCATCATGAGCGAGAGCTATGGGGCCTGCGAGGTCTATTTGGGCACGGCGGGGAACCAGTTTTATGACCAGCTTTGGGAACAAGCGGCGGCCGAAGGGATTACGGTGGCGTTGGCGTCGATGGACGGTGGGTCAGCCGGGTGCGACCAGTTCGCGACAGCCGGCGCAAAGGATGGCCTGGCGGTTAGCGGGCTCGCCTCGACTCCGTACGACGTCGCCGTTGGCGGCACCGATTTCGATGATGTGCTCGATCCCACCACGTTTTGGAATTCAACCAACAACACAACTACGGAGGAGTCCGCCAAGGGCTACATCCCCGAAATCGTCTGGAACGACACGTGCACAAACCCAGAATTGCCGAGCCTGCTCGGAAATTCTCTGAACGCCGAGGGGGAATGCAACGACTCCAACGTGACAAGCCAGTATCCGTTCCTTCTTCAGGTGGTCGGCGGAGGCGGAGGAGCGAGCGCTTGCACCACTTCAACGGGCACGCTGGCAAGTTGCGCGGGTGGATACGCAAAGCCGTTGTGGCAGAGCGGCGCCGGGGTTCCCAACGACGGGAAGCGAGATCTGCCTGATGTGTCGCTATTCGCGGGCGCCGGCTTCAACCGGAGCTTCTACATTGTATGCGAGGCGGATGCTCAATCCGGGGCCGCGTGCAACCTGGCGGGCGGCGATTTCCTGGGGGTCGGAGGCACGTCGGCCGCCACTCCCGCGTTTGCCGCCATCATCGCGATGGTGAATCAGAAGACGCAATCGCGGCAGGGAAACGCGAACTACATCTTGTATCCGCTGGCGGCGAAGACGGGTGCGAGCTGTACGTCCACTCTGAGCCCGGCGTCTTCCTGCATTTTCTACGACGTGGGTTCGGGCACGAATGCGATGCCGTGCGTCACCGGCAGTCCCGATTGCGTGACGAATACGGTCGGCGACACTTACGGCGTTCTTTCCGGTTACACGGCGACCTCCGGCTACGACCGAGCCACGGGGCTCGGCAGCATGAACGCGGCGAACCTGGTGAACGACTGGAGCAGCGTGAAGTTCACGCCTTCCGCGACCACGCTCCAGCTCAATGGCGGCAGCGCCGTGAATATCACTCACGGCACCGCGGTCACCGTCGCTATTTCGGTTTCGCCGACGTCTCCGGTACCGACCGGCGACGCTTCCTTGATCGCCACGGTGAACGGGAATAGCTTCGATGCCGGCACATTCACCTTGAGCAATGGCTCAATCTCCGGTTCGACCTCGCTGCTGCCTGGCGGCACATCCTATGGCGTCGTGGCGCACTACGAGGGAGACGGCACCTATGCCGCGAGCGATTCCACCCCTATCACCGTGACGGTAAGTCCGGAGTCGAGCCAGACTTTCGCCAACCTCGTCACTTTGGACACGAATGGGAACCTGACGAGCTACAGCGCTACGAGTGCGACTTACGGCGCCGGCTACTATCTGTTCCGAGTGGACGTCGGCAATTCCGCGGCCACATTTTCTTCCACGACGGGTATCTCGAGCACCTGCTCGAATCACACAGCCAGTTGCCCCACCGGGACCGTGTCCGTTACGAACAACGGCAGCGCCCTCGCCGGCGGTCCGTTCCCGCTCAACGTCAACGGCTACGCGGAAGATCAATCACTGGTTCCGGGCGCTTACGCGATCACCGCGAGCTACCCCGGCGACGCCAGCTACGGAGCGAGTACGGGAACGGCGAGCTTCAGTGTCGCCCACGCCCCGACCACGCTCGCGATTGCGTGGCCCGGCTCGGGTGGCGAGGTACCGTACGGCACAGGTTGCTGTGCCGGAGGTTGGAACGTCCAGGGCGCGATAGCGACGACGAGCGACGGGATCGAACCAACGGGCACGTTCACTTTTTCGGTCGATGGCAGCCCGCTTCCCGTCACGGGATGGGTTTATGGAGGAGGTCCTTTCCAAAGTCCGTCCACTTATGCCAGCTACTGGGGCCAGGGAGTTGCTCCCTTCGCGATGAGCATTGGTTCGCATACGCTGACGGTGCAATATTCCGGGGATCAGTATTACGCGCCGGCTGCGGTCGGGCCGATCTCCTTCAGCGTGGTACAAGCACAGCCGTCGTTCGGGGATATACAAGCAAACCCGTTGACCGTGCAGCTTGGCCAGCCGACTACACTGACGGTCACCCTTAACGGGTCGTGGGCCGGCGTCGCACCGACGGGACCGATCACCTTCTACAATGGGACAACTGCTTTGTCGGGAACGGTCTCCTACACGTCCGCCGGCCCCACGGCCAACCAGGAATCGTATCTCGCTGCGAGCATGACCTGGACGCCGACTCAGATCGGGAACAACGACATTACCGCTCAATATCCCGGTGACACAAACTATCTGACGGCGACTTCATTCACCACGGTCGTGGATGCGGTCGCTCCCTCGGCGCTTACGTTGACCTCCTCACCCGCGAGCTTCGTCGCAGGGCAAAACGTAACGCTGACAGCTCAAGTGACTTCTTCGGTGTCCGGAGGCCCCGCTCCAACCGGAAGCGTTTCGTTCACCTTGAACGGCGCGTTGCTTGGAACTGGCGCGCTGAATTCCAGCGGGCAGGCGCAATTCACCACCAACGCACTGCAGGGCACCTCGGCAACGGTGGTTGCCACTTATTCCGGAGACGTTGACTACGCCAGCTCGACGGCTTCGATCACTCTGGTTGGCGCTGACTTCGCGCTTTCCACCAGTCCCAATCCGGCAAGCGTCACGATCGCGAGTCCCGGCGGGTCGGCCTCAGCAACAGTGACGGCGTCATCGGAAAACGGATTCACCGGCTCCGTCACCTTCTCCGCGACCTGCGCCACAGCGGCGGAAATCTCGTGCAGCGTGAGCCCGTCGTCCGGCACTCTAAGCAGTACATCCACTTCGGTCTCTACCACGGTCACCGTCAATACCACCGCGCCCAGCTTCCTGCCGTCGCTTCCGCCCGAGGTGCGGTACCCATCCGCGCCGGCCGTTGGCGCCGCTTTCCTTCTTTGCCTTGCCTTGTTGTTGATGGCAATCGCGCGCCGACGCCGCTGGAACGCTGCGCTCGCGTTCCTGCTTCTCGCATCGGTCTTGGCCCTCGCAAGCTGTGGAGGAGGAAGCAGCAGCCCGCCCCCGCCGTCGAATCCCGGCACGCCCGCCGGCTCCTACGTTGTGACCGTAACCGCAACGAGCGGGGCCGTCACCCACTCGACCAACGTGAACGTTTCCGTGCAGTAACAGAGGTGCGTCCACTGAAGACGTGCTCGCTTCGTCGAGTTTCGCCTGAGGCCCGCCCGCGTGCGCCGCTCGCCTCGGAAACACACAAAACGGGAACTCGTAAACCGAGGCGCGGAAACCAGCGATTCACACAGCTCGTCACGTCCGCCGGGATCCTGGCGTTTCGTGTAGACTAAATCGGTGCACAATGGGAAGCGAAATACGGTGCGTTCCGAGCGCGGCGTGGCCACCAAGTGGCTCGTCCTCGTGGTCATTCTCACGGTGCTGAGCGTCGTCGTTCCGTTTTTCATCTGGCATTCCACCTGGTTCGGCACGCCGCTCTCCAGCGCCCAGATGACGCGTTATCTCGAGCGGAAAAACCATCCGCAGGAAACCCAGCACGCGCTTTCCCAGATCGCCGACCGCATCATTGCGGGCGATAAATCCGTCGCGCGCTGGTATCCCGACATCGCGCGCCTTTCCACATCCGCCGTGCCGCAAATTCGCGAAACCGCCGCTTGGGTCATGGGCCAGGACAACACTTCGTCCCTCTTTCATCAAACGCTGCTCGAAATGCTCCGCGATCCGGATTCGCTCGTCCGCATGAACGCCGCGCTGGGCCTGGTTCGCTTTCGCGATTCGAGCGGCCACGCCATCATTCTCCAGATGCTCTCCGGCCGTCCCTTGCTCGCGCCGGAAAGCGGCCAGCTCAAACGCCTGGTGAACGTCGGCGTGTCGCTCACGTCGAGTTCGGTCGTCGCGCGCATCATCACCACGCACGGACCGATAGAAGTCCCCGCCGGGCAGCCCGGCAACCTGTCGCAATGGGTCGCCGCCGATGGCGCCACCGTCACCGAGGGCCAGCCCATCGCCGGCATCGCGCCCACGTCGCAAATGGCGTGGCAGGCGCTTCGCGCGCTGTATCTGATTGGCGCACCCAGCGATTTGAACGTGATCCAGCCCTACGCCCGCGGCGTTCCGAACATGCCGTCACAGGTCGCCCAGCAGGCGCGTCTGACGATGGATGAAATCCGCTCGCGCGCAAGCGATTAGCGCAGCGGCAAAGCGAGAGTCAAAGGAAAGGAATCGGCGCGAGGCGCGGCTGGCTAGCTAGAGGTTGTTCGTTTCGTTCCCGCAGCCGAGTGCGTTCGATCGCGCGGCCGGCTATTTTCCCTGCCGGGCTTCCGCGAGCGTGCGGTCGCGATCCGCCATACTGCCGGCGCCTTCGATGCCCGAGCGCCGCCATACCAGTTCGTCCAGCAGCGCCTGCAACCGTTCCGCGGCGCGGCTGGCTTCTTCGGGGCTCATCGGCTTGGTCGCAATCGCCGCTTCCACCCGCTCCCAAACCTGGTAATTGGTCAGGCTGTGCAGGCTCTTGGCGAACGCGCTCTCAGCCGGAAACTTTGGCGCGGCATGGTGATGCGTGTGGTGGTGCCTGGTTGTTGCGGAGGTATGGCCGGCGTGTGGCATGGACGCCTCTCTCTCGCGGAGGTGCACCGCTCGGCCCGTTGCCTACACTACGACTTCGGGCCGTTTCGGCACTCAGCAAGCACCATGCAATAGATTGGCCAATGAAATTGGCGCTCGGCTGCTCTCTAATTCATTGATAAAAATGCGTTTGCCGCTGGCAGAAAGACGCCATCCAGACCATCCTGCGGAAAAAGACACACGTCTGCGTCAATTTTCGCCAGTCTCACGAGCGGAATCCTGGTGCAGCTCCTGCCGACGGCCGTCAATTGATACCGGTCGCCATCAATTCTCGCCAACGGAAGCGCCGCCGCCGATGGAAAATCCACACGCTTCCATTACAATGGCTTCATCACCATGAGCCACAAAGTCACGTTGATTCCCGGCGACGGGATCGGTCCTGAAGTCTGCGAATCGGCGCAGCGCATTCTCGCTGCCGCCGGCGTTGATCTGGATTGGGAAGTCATCCCGCGCGAGGAGCCGCGCGAAGACGAGGAGCCGGACGCGTTCCTCCGCAAAGCCATCGAATCCGTTCATCGCACCCGCGTCGCCCTGAAAGGTCCTCTGACCACCCCTATCGGCAAGGGCCATCGCAGCTTGAACGTCGCCTTGCGCCAGGAACTCGAACTCTTCGCCAATTTGCGGCCCGTGCGCGATGTTCCCGGCGTTCCGTCCCTTTTTCGCGATATCGATCTGGTATTGGTGCGGGAAAATACCGAGGATCTCTATTCCGGCGTCGAGCATCAGGTGGTTCCCGGCGTCGTCGTCAGCCTGAAAATCATCACCGAAAAAGCGTCCACGCGCATCGCCAAGTTCGCTTTCGATTACGCCCGCAAACACGGCCGCAAAAAAATCCACGCCATCCACAAAGCCAACATCATGAAGGTCACCGACGGCCTGTTCCTGGAATGCATCCGCCGGGTCGCCGTCGAGTATCCCGATATTCAGTATCGCGAGCTGATTGTGGACAATACCGCGATGCAGCTCGTCCTGAATCCCCGCCAGTTCGACGTCCTGCTCCTCACCAATCTTTACGGCGACATTTTGAGCGATCAGGCTGCCGGCCTCGTCGGCGGTCTCGGCATGGTTCCGAGCGCGAATCTCGGCCGCGATGCCGCGCTCTTCGAAGCCGTCCACGGCAGCGCGCCCGATATCGCCGGGAAGGGAATCGCCAATCCCACGGCGGTTCTTTTGAGCAGCGTTCTCATGCTCGAGCACTTGGGCGAAGAATCGGCCGCGCACCGCGTCCGCGAAGCCGTTTTCCATGTCTATCGGGAAGGGAAGCACCTGACCCGCGACATTCCCGGTGGCCAATCCTCCACGGCGGAATTCACCGGCGCCGTTATCGCCGCTCTTGGCTCCTGACCACCCCTGTCGACGCAATCTCCCAGCGCCCTAACAAAATCTCATCGTGGGGAGAGGTTTTAAACCCGGCTTGTATCGGGTGGTGCACCTTCCACTTTTGAGAGTGCGGGTTTTCGGTCGTCTGGGGACGACCAGCGATCAGGCGTCCGCTCGGAGTCAAAGCCCCGCCAGCCAGCGCGCGAATGGGCTCACACTGCGCTCGCCCAGGACGACAAAATGGGAAATTCCGGTTGAGGGCTTCGAACCAGACAAGTAGAATGCTGCCGCGGTCCGGGGTTGCATCCGATGGCTTCTTTCCAAAAGCAAAAAAGAGTCTTCGCTGCGTGGCTGGTCCTCTTATCCATCCTCGCGTTCAGCGCAAGCCCGGCGAGCGCGCGCTCGGCCGAACCGTTGCGGCAGGGCGACAACCAGACGCAGCAGGGCCCGAGTCCCTTTCGCGTCGTGAAAGTCGAAATGGGGAGCAAGGGCGTGCAGAAAGGGAAGAAGTTTGCCGTCGAGGATCTTCGCACCGTGTTCCACTTTCCCGCGGACAAGCAAGTGGTCATCCAATTCGTGTGGGACGGCCCTCCCGGCACTCACCAATTCAAGGGAACGTGGAGGGATTCGCTTGGGCGCGTCGAAAACGTCAGCAACTTTGAATACACCACCACACTCACGCAGTACACCGGCTACTGGGTGCTCGAGTTTCCTCCGAACCCCGCGCCGGGGCTTTGGGTCCTCGAAGCACAAATCGATGGCCAGCCGGCGGGCGTGCAGACCTTCGAAGTGACCGTTCCGCCCGCGGCCGCGCCGCAACTGACAACCGGCCAAGTGTACGCGCTTGCCCTGGCGTCCACTGTCACCATCGCCGCGCTCAACGGCAAGAACGAGGTCTTCCGCACGAGTTCGGGGTTCTTTATCCGCCCGAATGTCGTGCTCACGAGCTTCGGTGCGATTAACGGGAGCAACTCGCTTCAGATCGGATTGCCGGACGGAAGCAGCGTGGGCGCCGACAAGGTGCTCGCCTGGAATTACGATCAGGATTGGGTGATGCTCAGCGTCGCGGGAAAGAATGTCACTCCACTGAAGTCCGCTTCGCCGAACTCATGGAAAGTTGGCGACCGGTGCTATGTGTTGGACACGCCGTCGCCCGGCAGCCACACCATCGAATCCGTCGCGATCAGCGGAGTCGTGAACGCAGGGACGGGAAATGAACAGTTCACCATGCCGTGGACCACGGGCCAAAGCGCGATCGGCTCGCCCGTCCTGGACATCCATGGCCACGTGATTGGCATGCTACAGGACAGGCTGGCATCCAAGGTGGGTTATATCCCCGAAAACAATGGAAACGGGTTCCCCCTGCCCACAACGGGGCCGAAAGCGATGCCGATTTCCCTGATTCAGACCGCCGGCAAAACGGCCACGCCGGTGACCCTGGCGGACCTTGCGGCCAAGGGATTGTTCGTTCCACCATTGGTCCGAAACTCGCAGATATCATTCGGTGTAGTCTGCCGAGGCTTCAGGAAATCCTTCGGGCACATTCTCCCGGACGATGTCACGAACGATTTCTACCGCGGACAAGGCAACTTGGGAGTGGTCGTGACGTGGAGCCCGACAGAGAAACTGAAAACCACCGAGCACCTCTCCGTCTACGACTTGAAGAATCGGCCGGTCGCGGAAAGCAAACTGAAGAAAATCGAATTGAAGCCGCACGATACGACCTACACCGCCTGGAGCATCTCGACTGCGGGACTGGAGCCGGGCAATTACAGGGTCGACGTGTTTCTGGGAAATACTCCGGAATGGCGCGGCTATTTCCGCATTCACCAGTAGTCACGCGCTCCGCGAGGAGGCGGCAAAGCGGTCTGGAAGCTCAGGGCAGGGAACTGCCTCATGCGGAAACGGTGCCGCGAATCCTCCGCAACCGGAGGCCGCATTCGCGAATCTGATATAATGACAGTCAGGATTTCAGCAGCGAGGAGGATTGCATACCGCTATGGTCACATTGACGCCGCTTGCCGTGGAAAAGGTGAGAGAGATCATGAATCAGCAGAACCCGCTTCCGAGCGGTCTGCGCGTCGCCGTTGTCGGCGGCGGCTGCTCCGGGTTCACCTATCACATGGCTTTCGAGAACAGCTCGAACGATAGCGACAACGTCTACGAATTCGGCGATCTGAAGGTGATGATCGACCAGATGAGCGAAATGTATCTGGATGGCGCCGAAATCGATTACGTCGAATCGCTCGAGGGAGCCGGATTCAAGTTCAATAATCCCAACGTTCGCAGCACCTGTGGCTGTGGCTCCTCTTTCAGCGTTTGATTCGGCGTCTCGCGAAGTTCTCTCGGCCCCCTCGCGGCGAGGGGGCCTTTTGTTTGCCGGCAGGCGTTCGGGTTCGCCCGCCGGCGGGTTCGCCGCATTCCGTGTGGATCGCTCCGTGAAGCTTGACGCAAGCGCGATGCCGGGCCGATGAAAATCGCTCTGGCCCAGATGAATCCGACGGTCGGCGATTTCGCCGGCAACGTCGCCCGCATCCTCGATTTCGCCCAGCGCGCTCGCGCCCGCGGCGCCGATCTCGCCGTTTTTTCCGAGCTGTGCCTGTGCGGCTACCTGCCGCACGATCTGATCGAACGCCCCGATTTCGTCGAGCGCAATCATCAGGAACTTCAGCATCTGGCCGCCGAAACGCCGCTGCCCTCGATCGTCGGCTACGTCGGCCGTTCGCGCGGCGAAACCGGCAAGCGCGCCGCCAATTGCGCCGCGCTCATCGCCGATGGCCGCGTGGTTTTCGAGCAACGGAAAATGCTGCTCCCCACCTACGACGTTTTCGACGAAAGCCGCTACTTTCAGCCCGCCGAATCGCAGGATGTGTTCTCCTTTTGCGGCCGCCGCATCGGACTCACCATCTGCGAAGACGTCTGGAACGACAAGAATTTCTGGGCCAATCGCCTCTATCAGCGCGATCCCGTCGCCGAACTGGCCGCCGCCGGCGCCGATCTCCTGCTCAATGTTTCTTCCTCGCCCTACACGATCGATAAGCGCGGCCTGCGACACGATATGCTCCGCGCCATCGCACGCGAACACCGGCTGCCCGTCGTCTACGTCAATCAGATCGGCGGCAACGACAGCCTTGTCTTCGACGGTTCGAGCCTCGTCATGATGCCCGATGGCCGCGTCGCCGCGCAGGCTAAAGCCTTCGACGAGGATCTGGTCCTTTTCGATACGGAAACCGGCAGTGGGGAAGTGCATGATCAGCCGAAAAACGAGCTGGAAGCGGTCGATCTGGCCCTCGTCCGCGGCACCCGCGATTACGTTCGCAAATGCGGCTTTTCGCGTGTGGTGATTGGCCTGAGCGGCGGCATCGATTCCTCGCTCGTCGCCACGATCGCCGTCCGCGCGCTCGGCCCGGAAAACGTTACCGGCGTCGGTATGCCGGGCCCCTACTCCTCGCCGGGCAGCCTCACCGACGCGCAGGAACTCGCCCGCAACCTTGGCATCCGCTTCGAAATCCTGCCGATCGGACCCATCTTCGATTCCTATCGCCAGTCGCTCGCCGGTGTCTTCGCCGGCACGCCCGAGGACGTCACCGAGGAAAACATCCAGGCCCGCATTCGCGGCAACCTGCTGATGGCGCTTTCGAACAAATTTCATTCGCTGGTCCTCAGCACGGGAAATAAATCGGAAATGGCGGTCGGCTATTGTACGCTCTATGGCGACATGGCTGGGGGACTCGCCGTCGTCGCCGATATTCCCAAAGTGATGGTCTACGAACTGGCTCGCCTCGTGAACGAGCGCAGTCCGGTAATCCCCGCCGCCGTCCTCACGAAACCCCCTTCCGCCGAATTGCGCCCGAATCAGGCCGACCAGGACTCGCTGCCGCCCTACGATGTCCTCGACCGCATCCTGAAAGCCTACGTCGAGGACCTGAAAAGCCCGGAAGAGATCGCCGCCCATTACGAATTCCCGCTCGAATTGGTGCGTAGCATCGCCGTTCGCGTGGATCGCAACGAATACAAACGGCACCAGGCCCCGCCGGGACTCAAAGTGACGTCCAAGGCGTTCAGCGTGGGCCGCCGATTTCCGATTGCCCAGAAATACGTCATCTGACGCGTTTCTACTTCGATCGAAGGATGGAAAGGAACTCGATGAAAAACGTAATACGAATCAGCCTGATCATCGGCGCGCTCGCCGCAGCCACAGCCCTCTGGGCAGGGCAGACCGCCCGAACCGGCCCGGCGAACGCATCCGAAATCGACCAGCGCGTCGTGACCTACCTGCGCAAGGTCTACGCGTGGGGACCGCAATTCAACGTCGTCGCTGGAACTCCTGAACCATCCCCGATTCCCGACCTCTATAGGGTGCCGGTCACCATCAGCCTCCAGGGCCAGACCGAAAAGGCGGTCGTCTATGTGACCCGCAGCGGCAAGTACATGCTCCGCGGCGTCCTCGATAATCTCCTTATCGATCCCTTCGCCGCCGTCCGCGAAAAACTCGAAACCGCGGTCGCCGGCCATCCCCACGCCGGCCCAGCAAAGGCCTGCGTCAACGTGGCCGAATT
>JAKAOH010000111.1 GCA_021812285.1 Acidobacteriota bacterium
GACCAGCGGCCGATCGAACCTGAATGCGGCTGCCCGGTTTGCGCGCGGTATACGCGCGCGTATTTGCGGCATCTTTACCTGGCGAATGAAATTCTGGCGGCGATCTTGAACACCATTCACAATGTATACTTTTACCTTGACAGGATGAGAAAAATCCGTGAGGCTATCCAATCTGGGAACCTGGCGGCATTCCGTTCCGTCCTTCAGGCGCGCCTCGAAGCTGGTCATCCCTAGGCCTGCGGTAGGATTCGGGAAGCTTGGAGCCGCTTGCGAAGATAAGGTTCCCGGGGTGCGTCTGCATCACCGCATTTGGTATCATCTTCCTTATAGGGAGCGGGCGGGCAGGACTATATGTTCCTGCAATCGATTCTTCTAATTGGCCAAGCCTCGGCCGGCGGCGGACTTGTGGCGCTGCTGCCGCTGGTGCTGGTCATCGTGGTCTTCTACCTGCTGCTCATCCTCCCTGCCCAGCGACGCCAGAAAAAAGTCGCCCAGATGCAGCAAGCGCTCAAAAGTGGCGATAAAATAGTGACGAGCGGTGGGATTTACGGCGTGGTGGCCGGGGTGGAAAACGAGACGATCCAGCTCCGCGTTGCCGACCAGGTGAAGCTGCGCATCGCGCGCAGCGCCGTTGTCGGCTTTCAGCCCGAAGGCGGCAAGGAGAGCTGACGAGGAGCTTCCCTAAGCTTCACAGCCATACGGACGATGAATCAGAACCTCAAATGGAAAGGGCTGTTCATCCTGGTGATCGTGCTGGGATGCCTCTGGGGTCTGTTCGCCCGGCCGTCCTTCCCGACGTCGTGGCAGGCGGTGAAAGACAACTTCCAGCATCGGATCCATTTGGGTCTCGACCTGCAGGGCGGCAGCCACCTGGTGCTGCAGGTGGAAGTCGATCAGGCGGTGCGTTTCGAGTGCGATCGAACGATTGACGACCTGACGCGCGAGCTGCACAAGCGCGGCGTGCAATTCGGCGATATCCAGCGCGTCAGCGACACGCAGATTCTGGTGAAAAACCTCAATCCGACGCAATCGGGAACGCTTTCGAACATCGTTCAGAGCCAATTCGCCGATTGGCAGGTGGCGCAGGCCGCCGGGCAGGCGAACGGCTTTCTGCTGACGCTCAATTCCGCCGCGGTCGCCCAGATCAAGACTCAGACGATGCAGCAGGCGATCGAAACCATTCGCCGCCGCATCGACCAACTCGGCCTCACCGAGCCCACCATCGCGCCGACCGGCAGCCAGAATGACCAAATTCTGGTGGAGCTGCCGGGCGAAGGCGATCCGACGCAGGCCAAGGCGGTGATTCAGGCCGGCGGTCAGCTCGAATTGCGCAAGGTGATTGATGGGCCGTATCCCTCCGAAGCCGAAGCGCTGGCGCAGCACGGAGGCGTTCTTCCCGCCGACAGCGAAATTCTTCCCGGCAGCGGAAGTTCCTCGAGCCAGCAGCCCGGTGCGGCGGAATACTACGTGCTGACGCGCATACCGATCGTCACCGGACGCGATCTGCGCAGCGCGCAGCCGCAGCCGAATCCCGATATGCCGGGGCAATGGCAAGTGCAGTTCAACCTTTCGCGCGACGCGGCGCAGCGGTTCGGTCCGTTTACCGCGCGCAACATCGGCCAGAGGCTGGCGATCGTTCTCGATCACCGGGTGCAATCGGCGCCGGTGATTCAGGGACAAATTTCCGATCAAGGGCAGATTACCGGCGGCTTCACGCAGCAGGCGGCGAAGGACCTGGCGATGGTTCTGAACGCGGGCGCGCTGCCGGCTTCGGTGAGATATCTCGAGGAAAGCACCGTGGGCCCATCGCTCGGCGCGGATTCGATTCGCGAGGGCGTGCGCGCTTCCATCATCAGCCTACTGGCGGTGATGGTCTTCCTGCTCATCTATTACCGGCTGTCGGGCGTGAACGCGGTGCTGGCGCTGTTTCTGAACCTGGTGATCCTGCTGGCGGCGCTGGCGTATTTCAAGGCGGTGCTCACGCTGCCGGGAATCGCCGGCGTGATTTTGACCATCGGTATGGGCGTCGATTCGAACGTGCTGGTGTTCGAGCGAATCCGCGAGGAAATACGCGCGGGCAAGGCGAACGCATCGGCGGTGGATTTGGGATTCGAGCGGGCGTTTCTGACGATCATTGATACGCACGTGACGACGGTGGTTTCGGCCATCTTCCTGTTCGAGTTCGGTTCGGGACCGGTGAAGGGCTTCGCGGTCACGCTGGTCATCGGCTTGATCGCCAACATCTTTACGTCCATCTATGTATCGCGGGCGATTTTCGATTGGCATCTGGGACGAATGACGCGCCAGGCGGAGTTAAGTATTTAGACGAAGATTCCGGCGGATTCCCGCGGCCGAGAGCCGCTGGAGGCGCCGAAGAAGGTTTGGGAAACCGAGGCAATGGAGTTATTCAAGAGTCCGAACATCAACTGGATGGGCAAGGCGAAGTATTTCGCCGCCCTCTCGGGTGCACTGTTGCTCCTCGGTTTCTTCGCCTGGCTGCACACCGGCGGCCTGCTTTACGGCATCGATTTCCGTGGCGGCACGCTGATCTACCTGCGGTTCGCTCAGAAACCGCCGATCGCGGAGATCCGGGCGCGCCTGGGCAACGCCACGATCCAATCCATCTACGACATCTCGAACCCCGCATCGAGAAACGACCTGGTCATCGGGCTCAAGGAAGTCGGCGAGACCGCGCAGAGGATCGACGCCGGACGCACGGCGATTCTGAAGGCGCTCGAACAGATTTTCCCGGCTCCGGCGAACAAACAGGATTTCAACTCGGTCACGCCGCAAGCGCTCGCCGGCTATCTGAACGAGAAGGACCCGCTGAACCTGGGGACGAAAGCGGGCACGCAGTATCAGGATCTGGCGCAGGCGCTCGTTCACTACCGCGATTTCGACAGCAACGGCATTCTGCATTCGATCGGGGACATCGGCAAGGCTCCGGGCGCGACGCCGGCCGTCGTATCGAGCCTCGAGCAGGGATTCTACGCGGGGCCGTACGTGATTCAGCGCGTGCAGATCGTCGGCCCGCAGGTGGGCAAGCAACTGCGGAAACAGGCGGTTCTGGCGACGCTCTACGCGCTAGCCGGGATGCTGGTGTACATCGCGTTCCGGTTCGAGCTGGTGTATGGGGCCGCGGCCGTCATCGCCGTTTTTCACGACGTCCTGATTACGCTCGGCTTCTTCTGTCTGTTCCATTACGAAATTTCACTGACGGTCATCGCCGCGCTGCTCACCCTGGTCGGCTACTCGATGAACGATACGATTGTCATCTTCGACCGCGTGCGAGAGAATCTTCGGTTGATGCGCCGGGAGCCGTATCCCGACATCGTCAATCGCGCGATCAATCAGACGCTGTCGCGAACGATTCTGACCAGCGGGCTCACGTTTTTGGCGGTATTGGTGCTGTATCTGTTCGGCGGGCGCGTTTTGCACCCGTTCGCTTTTGCCATGGTGGTCGGAGTTATGGTAGGAACCTATTCCAGTTTTGGGATCGCGGCGCCGATCGTGGTCCTATGGTACCGGTTTCGCGGCCAGAAAGTTCCCGGTGCAACATCCGGTTCGAGCGGCCGCCAGTCGAAAGAGCCAACGGCCAACCGGCGATTGGCGACGGCCGGAAGGAGGTAGCCTGTGTTTGATGAGTTGGTGGTATCGGGAGGGACGCGCAGGAAGACTCACACTCGCTGGACGATCTTCGTTTCTCTGCTCGGCCAGCTGGCGGTCCTCGGCGTGCTGCTGCTGATTCCTCTCATTTACACGCAAGCGCTTCCGACGGCGATGCTCACGACCCTACTGGTTGCTCCGCCTCCACCTCCTCCACCTCCGCCACCTCCGCCGAAAGCCATCAAGGTCGTAAAGGTTCCGCCCAGCTTCATTCAGCACAATCAGCTGGTCGCGCCGAAAGTGATCCCCAAGAAGATCACGATCGTGAAGGATCAGCCCATGCCGCAGGGCATGAGCGGCGGAGTGGGCGTCGCCGGTGGCGTTCCCGGCGGGCAAGTGGGTGGCGCGCTAGGCGGGATCATCGGTGGGGTGTCCGGCCCGGCAGCACCGCCTCCGCCTCCGAAGGCTCCATCGATCATCCGTGTGGGCGGCAGCGTGCAGCAGGCGCGGATGATCCGCATGGTGCAACCGATCTATCCTCCAATCGCCAAGGCGGCCCGCATTTCGGGCACGGTGGTACTGCACGCGATCATCGCGCAGGATGGCACGGTGCAGGAGCTGCAATATGTTTCCGGTCCTCCGCTGCTGGTTCAGGCGGCGATGACGGCCGTTAAACAGTGGCAGTATCAGCCCACGCTGTTGAACGGCCAGCCGGTGAAGGTGGATACGGTGATCTCGGTCGTTTTCACACTGGGTGGTGACTAGCGGCTGGCCTCGGCTGGCGCGGCTATCGGTAGGTGAAGGGAAATTCTGGAAAGGTATTGACGACAGGAGGGAACAACCCAATGGTAGCGAACCTCTCACTGGCGGGACTCTTGCTGCAGGCCGGCGGTTTCGATCTGGTCGGCATGTGGCATTCGATGGGGATCCCGGCGAAAATCGTCGTCGTCATTCTGGGCATCATGTCGGTCTGGTCGATCGCCATCATGATCGACCGGGCGCTGATGTTCAGCGCGGCGAAGAAGCAGTCGCGCCTGTTCGTTCAGCAGGTGGCGGCGGCGCTGAAAGACAACAAATTGGACGAGGCGATTTCGATCGCCGAAAAGAACAAGAAGAGCCACATCGCCAAGGTGGTTGCGACCGGTTTGGCGGAGTTTCAGGCGGCGGCGGTGCAGGTGCACGAGGACGAAGTCCTCGAAGCGGCCAAGCGCGGTCTGGAGCGCTCGGTGGCCATCGTTCACGCCGAGTTGAAGCGGGGACTGGGCGGACTGGCGACGATCGGAGCGACCGCTCCCTTCGTCGGACTGTTCGGCACGGTGCTCGGCATCATCCACGCGTTCCAGGGCATTCAAGCGGAAAAGGCGACCGGGCTTTCGGCGGTGGCCGGCGGTATCGCTGAAGCGCTGGTGACCACCGCGCTCGGCCTGTTCGTGGCCGTGCCCGCCGTGTGGACGTACAACTACTTCAACGGACGCGTCGAGCAGTTCGACGTCGAGATGGACAACTCGTCGATGGAGTTGATCAACTACTTCATCACGCGGCGCGCCTCGGCGAATTCGGCCAAGAAGGGTTAGTCGCCCGGGAGGGAACGGCACATGGCGTACAAGCCGAAAGTCGGCTCGACCATGTCGGAACCGAACGTAATTCCGATGGCCGATATCATGCTGGTTCTCCTGATCATCATGATGGTCATCACCCCAATGCTTCAGAAGGGCGTTTCGGTGGACATGGCCAAGGTGAATAATCCTGTGGATATGCACGCCGCGGACAAGGACAACGCGATCCTGTTTTCCGTGACCCGCGACGGCACCGTCTACTTCCGCACCACGAAGATCAGCATGAGCCAGGTGACCGACAAGGTCAAAAACGAGGTAAAGAACCGCCTCAACAAGATCGTCTTCATCAAGAGTGACGCCCGCGCGAAGTACGGCGACGTGGTTTCGCTGGTGGACGACGTTCGCGCGGCGGGCGTGGAACAAATCGGCCTGCTCACCGCGAAGGCGGAAAAGCCGCTGACCGGCGCGCCCAATCCGGGCAGCTAGGCGGCGCGCTTCGCCGCCCTCGTAGGAGTAGCGGCAGGGAGAATCACTATGGCGATGCAAGTAGGTGGAAAAAAGGGAGCGATGTCTGATCCGAACGTCGTTCCCCTGATCGACGTGCTGCTGGTGCTGATCATCATCTTCATGGCGATCACGCCGACCACGCCCAAGGGCCTCCACGCCCAGGTGCCTCTGCCGGCGCCGCCGAACCAGAAGCAGCAACAGCAGCTTAATAACCGCACAATCGTCGTTCAGGTGGCGCAGGACGGCAGCTTGAAGATCAATCAGGACTCGGTCACCTGGACGCAACTCGGGCCGAAACTCGATGCGGTGTTTAAGGAACGCGCGCCGGGCGACCGGGTCGCGTTCATCAAGGGCGATAAGAACGTGCAGTTCGATTACGTCGCCCGCGCCATCGATATCATGACCAGTTCCGGCGTAGAGAAGGTCGGCCTGCTCACGAAAAAGGTGGAGGAAGGCCAGTAATCCGCCCGTTCCCCGATTCGCGTTCGCTGGCCTGGCTCCGGAGGATTTTGCCGATGCGTTGTCCAGAATCTGTGCTTAGAGGTTGCGTTGTCGTCCTGCTCGCCGCGGGGCTGGTGGGGGTGGCGGGCTGCAACAAGCTGCGCGCCCGCGACTTGCTGAACCGCGGCGTCCAGGCCTACAAAACCGGACAGTTTGACAAAGCCGAGGAGGACTTCAAGCAGTCGGCGCAACTCGATCCGACGCTGCAGATGGCGCGAATCTATCTGGCAACGGCCTACGCCAGCCAGTTCGTTCCGGGATCGCCGGATCCCGCGAATCTGCAGAAGGGCCAGCAGGCCATCGAGCAGTTCAAGATGGTGTTGCAGACGGATCCGAAAAACGTCAACGCGATCGACGGCATCGGCTCGATGCTGTTCAATATGGGGTCCTCGCCCTACAACGAACAGAAGCTGGTCGAATCGAAGCAGTGGCACCAGAAGCACATCCAGCTCGATCCCAGCGATCCGCAGCCGTATTACTGGATCGGCGTGATCGACTGGACGCTGGCCTATCACGCGAACCAGGAAATGCGGATTGATTACAACAAGAACCTGCCGCGGCGCGCCAAGCCACTGCAGGGCACCATGCCGCTGCCGCCGAAACTGCGCGACCAGTTCGCTTCGAAGTATCAGGACACGGTGGACGAAGGTATTCAGGTACTGCAGAAAGCGATGCAGCTCCGCCAGGACTACACCGACGCGATGGCCTATCTGAACCTGCTCTACCGGCAGAAGGCCGATATGGTCGCTTCGCCCGAGGAACGAGCCTCGCTGTTGAAGCAGGCCGACGACCTGGTGAATCAGGTCAAGGAAATCCAGCAGAAAGAGGCGGCAGCCCCGAAGGCGACCAGTTAATTTCAGCGTTTTCGCCGGCTGGCCCGGTCCGGGCTAGCCGGCTTTTTTTTCCGCGAACGCGGGCGAAAGCGATGTCGAGCGAACCCAAACCAATCAGTCTTTCCGACCGTCGCCTTCTGGATTTGCGCTTCATCGAACTGCTCGACAAGGTGCGGCAGATCCGTCCGGCCGAGGACCTGGACCTGCTCCGCCGCGCCTACGATTTCGCCGCGCTCCAGCACGCCGAGCAGCGGCGGGAATCCGGCGAACCCTACCTCTCGCATCCGCTGGCCGTCGCCCACCTGCTCGCCGACATGCGGCTGGACGTACCCACGCTGGCCGCGGCGCTTCTCCACGACGTGGTGGAAGACACAAAGATTCCCATCGCCCAGATCACCGAGCAGTTCGGCGCGGAAGTCGCGCGGCTGGTGGAGGGCGCGACGAAGATCAGCCGGCTCGATCTGCTCGCTCCGGAGGTGCGCCAGGCGGAAAACGTCCGGAAGATGCTGCTGGCGATGGTCAACGACGTTCGCGTGGTGCTGATCAAGCTCGCCGACCGGCTGCACAACATGCGCACGCTCGGCTACCTGCCGCCCGAGCGGCAGCAGCGAATCGCGCTGGAAACACTGGGCATTTACGCGCCGATCGCCCACCGGCTCGGCATGGGCGCGATGCGCGGCGAGCTGGAGGATCTGGCCTTCAGTTACATCGAGCGCGAGGCGTACCTGGACCTGCAGCGGCGCGTTGAATCGAAGCGGAAATTTTACGAGAAGTTCCTCGGCGAGGTGCAGGACCAGATTCGCAAGCGCCTGGTGGAAAGCGGCATACCGGCCGACGTCGAGGGACGCATCAAGCGCCCCTTTTCGATTCACCAGAAGATTCAGCGCCAGCAGCGCACGCTGGATCAGATTTACGATCTGCTGGCCGTGCGCGTGATCACCGATTCCGTGCGGAACTGCTACGCCGCGCTCGGGGTGATCCATCAGATCTGGCCTCCGGTGCCGGGGCGATTCAAGGACTACATCGCGATGCCGCGGCCGAACCTTTACCAGTCGCTCCACTCGACGGTGATCCGCGGCGGCCAGGCTTTCGAAGTGCAGATCCGAACGCAGGAAATGCACCGCGTGGCGGAACAGGGCGTCTGCGCCCATTGGCGGTACAAGGAAGGCTCCGGCCCGGTCTCCGATCGCGACGACCGCCGCATCGCCTGGCTGCGGCAGCTGATCGAGTGGGTGCAGGACATGGAAGAGCCCAGCGAATTCCTCTCGACGCTGCGCGTCGACCTGTATCCGGAGGAGGTCTACACGTTCACGCCGAAAGGGCACGTGATGGTCCTGCCGCGCGGCTCGACTCCGGTGGATTTCGCCTACGCGATTCACACCGAGGTGGGCAATCAGTGCGTCGGGGCCAAGGTGAATTCGCAGATCGTACCGCTTCGCCATCCGCTGTCGAACGGCGACGTCATCGAAATCCTCACGCAGAAAGGCCACGGCCCCAGCCGCGACTGGCTCACCTTCGTCCACACGTCCCGGGCGCGCAGCAAAATCCGCCAGTGGATTCATTTGCAGGAGAGCCGCCGCGCGATGGAAGTGGGCCGCCGGCTGCTGGAAAAGGAAGCCCGCGAGCACGGCTTGAGCCTGAAAAAGCTCGAAGCCTCGCTCGGCCGCGTGGCAAACGAGCACGGCTGCGCCACGATCGACGATCTCTACTCCGGCATCGGCTTCGGGAAATTCGCCGCGCGGCAATTGCTGGCGCAGGCGGCCGGCGAGCCGCTCTCGGAGAAGCCGGCTGCGGAACCGCCGCGGCTCGCTTCGGCGGTCAAGCGGATTCTGGGCATGCACGAACCGGCGATTCTGGTTCGCGGGCAGGACGACGTGCTCGTCTATCGCGCCAATTGCTGCAATCCGATTCCCGGCGACGATATCATCGGCTACATCACGCGCGGGCGCGGCGTCGCCGTGCACCACGCCGGCTGCCCCAACGTCCAGAATCTCCTCTACGAAACCGAGCGCCGCATCGCCGTCGAATGGGCGCCGAAATCCGACGGCACCTATTCGGTCCGGCTGCGCGTTTACACCGAGGATAAACCCGGCATCCTTGCCGCGATCACCGCCGCGATCAGCGAGGCCGACGTCAATATCCGCTCGCTCGAAAGCACCAGCGACGATCTTCGCGCCCGCATCGAAATCCTGCTCGATCTGGCCGACCATCGCCAGCTCGACCGCATCCTCGCGGCGATTCGCCGCGTTCCCGGCATTTTCGACGTCGAGCGCGTTTACAACGTCTGATCTCGCTCCTCCGGCCCCTCTCCATTACAATGGCTGCGTTGACTCGCACCCTTCGCACGCGACTCCTGGCGCCGGGGCTCGTTTTTCTGCTGGCCCTGCTTTCGGGTTGCGCCGTGCCGCTCGGCCCGGGCTTCCGCGTTTCGCGCGAATCGGTCACGGTTCGCTACCGGCCCTCCTTGCCCGGTTTCCACTACACCGTCAGGGCCGTTGTGCGGAACACCGGCAATCGGCCGCTCGACGCGGTGCGGATCCAGGTGGCGAGGCAGCAGCGAGGCGGTGTGGCTGCGGCTTCGACCTTGGGCTCGCAAACCGCCGCAGCGGGGGGCAAGCGGCTGTCGTTCGCGTTGCCGTTTCAACCGCCGCTCGGCCAAAAAGAGACGCGCCGACAGGTTCCCTTCAGTTACGTGGTTCCCGCGCACGGCCAGGCGGTGCTGCTCGAGCCGCGGGACTGGTTTCCCGTTTTTCTGCCTCCGGAAGGTCTTTTTGCCGAAGGCGAGCCGCGCGCGCGGAAAACGGAGCTCGATATTTTCGTTCCCGCCGATTACCGAGTGCTCACCACCGGGCGGGCGCTTGCGGTGCACCGCGATCTTCGCGGCGGCGTGAGCGAATACCGGTTCGAGACTCGAAACGGGGATTTTCTTCCGTTTCTCCTTATTGCCCGCTACGCCGAGCAAACGATCGGCAACGGGAAAGACCGCGTCGCCTTCTGGACCCGGCGCACGCTGCCGGGCGCATGCGCCGAAGCGTTTGCCGCGCATCTGGGCGAGACGTCCAGGTTTTATCGTTCCACGTTCACCCGGGCGCGCAAAGATAACCGGCCCATTCCGTTCATCGAGCTTCCCACGGGAAACGCTTCGCCCATCCGCGACGAAGCCGACGGATTCGGCTCGGTTCCCGGCGGAGTGGTTTTTTCGGTTCCTGCCACGGAATTGTGCGCCCAGCCGAGCCGCTACTTTTTTCCCGCCGATCGGGCCTTGGCGGCAACCTGGTTTGGCTGGGCGGTCGAGCCGGAGCGAGGTTCGCGGCCGATCCTGGCGGCCGGCGTTCAGCGCTACGCCGCGCTCGCGGCCGAGGAACGCGCAGGCGGAGCCGCGGCGCGCGACCGTCAAGTCGCGAATTGGCTCGCGGAATATGACCGCGACGCCAGGCTGGCAGCTCCCGTGGCGCCGGCCCGGCTGACGTCACACTCGACGCCGCTCCAGCGCCGCATGGCCGGCATCCAATCGGCGCTTTCGCTCATCGCACTTCAAGACCGTTTCGGGGCGCTGCCAGTCGAGCGGGCCCTGGCGCATCTGGTTCGCAGCCTGCGCGGCAAATCGGCCGGGCTGAACGAGCTGCGGTCGGCGCTCGAAGAGGAAACGGGGAGCGATCTGTACGGCTTTTTCAACCGCTGGCTGGGCCGTCCGGAGATTCCGGCGGCCTTCCGCCGCCGCTATTCGCGCAGGGCGACAGTGGGACGCACAGATCGAACGAATTCGAAATCGAGGAGGACGCCGTGAAAGAAGTGATCTCCACGCCGCAGGCGCCGCGCGCCATCGGTCCCTATTCGCAAGCCATTCGCGCGGGCGGATTCGTTTTTCTCTCCGGCCAGATCGCGCTCGATGCCGCAACGGGCTACATCGTCGAGGGAGGGGTGACGCAGCAAACCGCGCGCATCATGGAAAATCTGAAAGCGGTCCTCGAAGCCGCCGGATCTTCGCTCGACAAGGTGGTGAAGACGACGGTGTACCTGAAATCGATGGACGATTTCGGAAAAATGAACGAAATCTACGGCCACTTTTTCACCGAAAATCCGCCGGCGCGCTCGACGGTCGAGGCCGCCCGGCTGCCGCGCGACGTTCGAGTCGAAATCGACGCCATCGCCATCGCTCCCTGATCGCCCGGGAGCAGACCTTCACGCCAGCCGCTAAATTTCCGCTGTTCGGATTAGCGGGCATCGGCGGGGCTCGGCCGATGCGGAAAGGCTTACGCTGAGCGTTTTGACGCTACGCTTTGAGCCTTTCTCACGTTCCCCTTTGGGACGTGGTCCGCACGCCTTCCTCTAACACGCGGCGGCAGAACGGATTAGGCTTTGGGCCGCGAGGCTGGTTTGTGGCGCAAGCCGTGCACTTTGTGAAGATAACGAGGTGCAGCCATGAAAATCCTTCTGGCCATTGACGAATCGAAATTCTCGGAAGCGGCCGTCCAGGCCGTCGCCACGCGATTCGATCCCGCGGGTTCGGATGTGATGATCGTACACGCGCTCGATCTGCTTTCGACCTATGCGGGGATGTCGCCGATCGATCCCGTGGCGCTCGAACGGATTTTCGACGAGGAACGCAAAGCGGGCGAGGCTTTGGTGACGCGGGCGCAGGAATCGCTGCGCGCCGCGGGTTTCAAGGCCACATGGATGCTGCGCAAGGGCGACGCGAAGGCAGTGATTCTGGACGTTGCCGAAGAATGGAAACCCGACCTCCTCGTCGTCGCCGCGCATGGCCGCAAGGGTTTCGAGCGGTTCCTGCTCGGCAGCGTTTCGGAAGCGGTCGCTCGGCATGCCCGCTGTACCGTGGAAATCGTTCGAACGCCCCGCTGA
>JAKAOH010000112.1 GCA_021812285.1 Acidobacteriota bacterium
AAGCGGCGAGCTCGCCGAGGATGATTTCGAAATCGCTGACGGGATCGCGCGGATTGCCGTCGCTGACGTCAACGAGATGAGCCAGAAGGCGCGTGCGCTCGATATGGCGGAGAAAGCGGATGCCGAGTCCCGCGCCCCTGTGCGCTCCTTCAATCAGGCCGGGCAGATCGGCGACGACGAACGTGCGGCCCCAGGGCGTGCCGTCGCCGGAGACGACGCCCAGGTGCGGTTCGAGCGTGGTGAAGGGATAATCGGCGATTTTCGGCCGGGCGGCGGAAATGCGCGAAATGAGCGTGGACTTGCCGGCGTTGGGAAAACCGACCAGGCCGACGTCGGCGAGCAGCTTGAGTTCGAGCCGCAGGCGGCGCTCTTCTCCCGGATGGCCGGTTTCGAATTCCTTGGGCGCGCGATGCCAGGGTTTCGCGAAACGTGCGTTCCCGCGGCCGCCGCGGCCGCCGCGGGCAACGATGAGGCGCTGGCCGGACTGGGAAAGATCGGCGAGCGTTTCGCCGGTTTGGGCATCGAAGATGACGGTGCCCGTCGGCACCAGCAGCACCAGATCCTGGCCGGATTTTCCGTGACGGTTCGAGCCTTCGCCGTGCCGGCCGCGTTCGGCCCGGAATTCGCGGTCGTAGCGGAAACGCAGGAGGGTATTTTCCTGGGAAGTGGCTTCGAAGACGACGCTGCCGCCATTGCCGCCGTCGCCGCCGGAGGGACCTCCGCGCGGAACATATTTTTCGCGGCGAAACGCGAGGCAGCCGTTGCCGCCATCGCCGGCTTTCACCCAGATACTGGCTTCGTCAACGAACACGGGTCTTCAGCACCCATCAGAATACGATAGCCGTGGACGCAAAACCACCGCTCGCCGAGACAATGGGCGAGCGCGCACGACGGCCATCCGGAATTTCGTGCCGGAATGGAAAATCAGGGAAGAACGACGGCGGTCAGTTGGGACGGGTTTCCTCGAGCGGGATGATGTTGATGAATTTGCCCATCCGGCCCTTGTCTTCGTACTGCACCGTGCCTGCGACGCGCGCGTACAGGCTGTCGTCGCGCCCGCGGCCGACGTTGACGCCGGCCTTGTAGCGCGTGCCGCGCTGGCGCACCAGAATGCTGCCGCCGGTGACCACCTGACCGGAGAACCGCTTGACGCCCAGCCGCTGCCCGGCCGAATCGCGTCCGTTGACTGAACTTCCGCCGCCTTTTTTATGAGCCATGGCGTCCGCCTAGAGCTTGATCTCGTTGATTTTCACCGCGGTGAAATTCTGCCGGTGCCCGCGGGTGATTTTGTACTGATTGGTCTTCTTGTATTTGAAAACCAGGACTTTGTCGCCGCGCTCTTCGCCGACGACGGTGCCTTCGACGCGGGCCTTGGCCGCCGCCGGTCCGGCCACCAGGCCGTCGTCGTTGCGGACAGCAAGAACGTCTTCGAATGTGACGTTCGCGCCCGCCTCTTGCGCGAGCAATTCCACCTGAATCGTGTCGCCCGGGGAGACGCGGTACTGCTTCCCCCCGCTACGGATGATCGCGTACATGGTACCTCCGGAAGGAGTAAGCGCCGGGATGAGAAATTATAGGGGCTGCACGCGCGGCGGTCAATTCGGCGGGGTGCGCAGCCCGGTCCTGAGGATGCTCTACCCGAGATTTGATTTGGGGTTCATCGGGGATTAACACGGGGCGGGTATCACTGTATCAGCGCAGGCAGCTCCGGCCCGCCCTCCGGAGGCTCCTGACGAAAGCGACTCCCACCGCGGCGCAAACGCACGCCGCGTCTCGGCCGGCGAACCGGAAAAGAGGTTCGACGTTGCTGGGGAGTCAGCCGGCCGGAAACGGCCGGCGAGGTAACTCCCAGATGGAAGGGAAGCCCGCTGCGTTCTTACCCCAACCCCTGCCCCGCAGCGGGCTTCCACCATCAGGAGCCGCCGAAGGACTATTCGTAGCGGAGAGCGGTAACAGGATCGAGCCGCGCGGCTTTCCAGGCCGGATAAACGCCGAAGAAAATCCCCACCAGTCCGGAAACTCCCAAACCCACCAGAACCCAGAACGGGGAAATGCGCGCGGGAAGCGAGGGAAATACGAAACGCAGGGACAATCCCATCCCCGCGCCGAGCAAAACGCCGAGCACTCCGCCGATGGTCGAGAGCGTGGCGGCTTCGAGAAGAAACTGGGCGAGGATATTGCCGCGGCGCGCGCCGACTGCCTTGCGGACGCCGATCTCGCGGGTACGCTCGGTGACGGAAACGAGCATGATGTTCATCACGCCGATGCCGCCGACCATCAAGGCGACGGAACCGACCGCGAACATGGCGGCAAACAGGGCGACGGTGAGTTCCTTCCACACGTCGATGAAGACGCTCAGCGTGAAGACAGCGAAATTGTCCGGCTGGCTGGGAAGCAACTGGCGCTTGCGGCGAAGCAACTCGCGAATTTCGGCAACCACTTGGTCGACGTTGCCGGCGGAATCGGCTTTGGCAAAGAGCACGTAGTCGCGATTGGCTGGAAAGAGTTTTTCCATGGCCGCGAGCGGCATCATCGCCTTGTTGTCCTCGGCATTGCTGCCAAAGGAAATCTGCTTGCTGCGCGCGGTGACACCGACGACGGTGAAAACCTGGCCCTTAATGGTGACTTGCCGGCCGAGGGGATTATCGTCGGGATTGGGGAAAAGCGTCTTAGCGGTATCGTAGCCCAGAACGACGACGAGGCGACGATGCTCTTCGTCCGTTTCGTTGAACCAACGGCCGTGGCTGATATTGAGATTCCAGATTTCCTGGAAAGAGGGCGGATCTCCCTCGAGGATCACGTTTTCGGCGTCGTGGCCTTTGTAGCGAACGGTGGTGACGCCGGCGCCGAATTGGGGCTGGAAGACACGCAAGCCGGCGCCAGCGGCGACGACGTGGGGTAGCTTGGCGATATCGCCGGCCCATTGGGGCTGAAGGTCGGGACGATTCAGCCAGTCGCTGGGCGGGCGGCCGAGCGAAGCCCACTGGAAGCGATAGGCCATGATGACGTTGGAGCCGAGCGATTCGACCGCGCCGACGATCTGATTGTTGAGGCCGTTGACGACGGCGCTGACGGCGATGACGGTGGCGACGCCGATGACGATGCCGAGCACGGTGAGAACCGAACGAAGCGTATTGCGGCGGAGGGAGTCGAAAGCCAAGCCGACCGCTTCGCGCAGCTCGCGGGTTCGTTCGCGCTTCATCGAATCCTCACTCGGTATGCAAAGCGTCGATCGGGCTGAGCCGGGACGCTTTCGACGCCGGATAAATGCCGAAAAAAAGGCCGACGAACGTGGACACGCCAAAGCCGACGAGAATTGGCCACATTTCGATTGAGCTGGGAAGCGGCGTCACCCAACTCACCAGCTTCCCCAGCATCACGCCGCAGCCGATGCCGATCAAACCGCCGACCGCGGAGACCGTCCCCGCTTCCACAAGGAACTGGAGCAGGATATCGCTGCGGCGCGCCCCGATAGCCTTGCGCACGCCGATTTCGCGCGTGCGCTCGGTAACGGAGACGAGCATGATGTTCATAATGACGATGCCCCCGACGAGCAGGGAGATGGAAGCGAGAGCGATCGTTCCTCCGAAAAAGCCGGAGCTGATACCGGCCCAGAGTTGGAGCAGCGCCTGGTTGGTCAGCATCGCGAAGTTGTCCTTGTCGTTATAGGACAGGTGCCGCAGGCCGCGGACGATTTGGCGGACGGCATCCATCGTGGCGCTTATGGCGTCGGCCGAGCGCGCTTTCACCCAGATGGTAATGGAATCGCTGGTTCCGTAGCGATGTTCGTAAGTGGAAAACGGAAGAATGACCCAGTTGTCGCGCGATTGGCCGAGGACGGAGCCGAGTTTTTTGCCGACGCCGATCACCTGACAGGGCAAGCCGTCGAGGCGAACTTCCTGGCCGATGGGATCCGCGCCGGCGAAAAGATCTTTGACGATGTCCCAGCCGACTTCGCAAACGGGCGAGGCGTGCTGCTCATCGGCTTCTGTAATCTGGCGGCCGTAGGCAAGCTCGACGTTGTAGATGCGGGTGACCGATGGTGTCCAGCCGCGAACGTTGGTGTCTTTCAGGTAGAGGCTGCCGACCTTCACTTCGCCGCCGCCGGTGCTGAGGCCGGCGCCGACGGAGGCGCAGAGGTGGCATTCGTCGCGAACGGTGGCGTAATCGATGTAGGTGAATTTCGGACGCTGCTGGGATTCCAGATATTCCTTGTAATTGGTGATGGCGCCGGCTCGGCTAACCAGGAAAACGTCGGTACCGAGATTGAACACCTTTTCCGCGACGTAACGATTCGCGCCATCCACGAAACTCACGACGGCAATCACCGACGTTACGCCGATGACGACGCCGAGCAGGGTAAGCAGGCTGCGGAGCTTGTGCGCCCAGAGGCTGTCGAGCGCAATCCGAACGGCTTCAAAGAAAGAGATATGCGCTTTTCCGGCCATGTCCCTGCGAGCCATCCTATCACAGCCGGGCGGGTGCGTCGGCGGCGCCAAGGCGCCGCGGCAGGCAGCTTCTACATCCCTCTTGCCGAAGGCGGGGGCAATAGCGTATAAGCGGTTCCGTTCCGAAAAACCCAGGAGCCAATGAGCGCGCAAAGCGAAGCCGGAACGCGAACCGTTGCCCCCACCAGTGTGTCCGCGCGGTTGTGGAATCCGGACCTGGCCGCGGTGCCGAGCGACAGGCGCTCGTGGGGTACGTACAACTACACGGCGCTGTGGGTTTCGATGAGCGTCAACATTCCCACCTACATGCTGGCGAGCGGGATGATCGCCGGAGGAATGGATTGGCGGCAGGCGATTTTCACGGTTTTTCTGGGCAATCTGATCGTGCTGGCGCCGATGCTGCTGAACGCGCACGCGGGAGCGCGATATGGGATTCCGTTTCCCGTTTTCGCGCGAGGATCATTCGGCGTGATGGGAGCGAACCTGCCGGCGATGCTGCGGGCGCTGGTGGCGTGCGGATGGTTTGGAATTCAGACGTGGATCGGCGGCGAAGCGGTGAACGTGCTGATCGGGGCGCTCGCGCCGGGGTGGAACCATCCATGGCTGTGCTTTTTCGGATTCTGGCTGCTGAATCTGGCGGTGATTCTGCGCGGGATCGAGACGGTGCGCCGGTTGCAGGGAGTGAGCGCGCCGCTGCTGGTGGCGCTGGGCGGGGCGATGCTGTGGTGGGCCTACCGGCACGCGGGCGGATTCGGGCCGATGCTTTCGGCGCCGTCGAAATTTAAGAGTTTCGGCGAGTTTTTCCGGTTTTTCGTACCGTCGCTGACGGGGGTGGTGGCGTTCTGGGCTACGGTGGCGCTGAACATTCCGGATTTCACGCGCTACGCGCGCGGGCAGAAAGAGCAGATGCTCGGGCAGGCGCTCGGCTTGCCGACAACGATGACGTTTTATTCGTTCATCGGGATCGCGGTGACATCGGCGACGGTGGTTGCGTTTGGCCACGCGATCTGGGACCCGGTCGCGGTGCTGAGCCGGCTGGGAAACCCGTGGGCGGTGGTGGTGGCGATGGTGGGGCTGCTGCTGGCGACGCTGAACGTGAACGTGGCGGCCAACGTCGTTTCGCCTTCGAACGATTTTTCCAATCTGTGGCCCCGGCGGATCAGCTTCCGGATGGGCGGAGTGATTACGTGCGTGGTGGGCCTGCTGATGGAGCCGTGGAAACTGCTGGCGAACTACGGGAACTACATCACCGGATGGCTGGTAGGGTATTCGAGTTTTCTGGGGCCCATCGCGGGGATTCTGATCGCGGATTATTACGTGGTTCGGAAGAAAATCATGCTGCCGGAGGACCTCTATCAGCGGGGCGGGTTCTATGAATTCCGGCGAGGATGGAACTGGAGGGCGGTAGCGGCGCTGGGCGCGGGCGTGGCGGTGGCGCTGGCGGGACTCGGCGCAAAACCGTTTGCGACGCCGGAGCACGCGGCGTGGGTGCGAGCGGCGGCGGAGGTGGTCACGCGGTTTTACGACTACGCATGGTTCGTCGGATTCGGCGTTTCGTTTTTCGTCTATCTGGGGCTGATGCGAAAGTCAGCGGGCTGGCGCGGAGGCGGGGAGAGCGCGCGGCGATGATTCGGCGCGATCGAGATAGCGGCAGATGCGGCGCAGGACCGCGAGAAACATCGGTTTGGTGAGGCGGCCGGTGAACGTATTCTGCTGGCTGGGGTGGTAGGCGGCGAAAAGGCGCGGGAGATCGCCGGGCAACGCGTATTCGGCAGCGTGGCCGAACGAGTAGGGCGAGAAGGATTCGATGAGACCGCGCTCCTTGAGCATCGCCAGGTAGCCGCGCAAGGCGATCGAGCCGAGCGCAAGCACGGCGCGAGGACGGATGAGATCGAATTCGCCGGCGAGAAAGGGGCGGCAATTTCTGATTTCCGAAGGAAGCGGCTTATTGGCGGGCGGTGCGCAGCGGCAGACGGCGGTGATGAAAAGATCGGTGAGTTGGAGCCCATCCTGGCGAGTGATTGACCGCGGCTGATTCGCAAAACCGGCGCGATAAAGGCAATCGTAGAGAAAATCGCCCGAGCGGTCGCCAGTGAACATGCGGCCGGTGCGATTGCCACCGTGGGCGGCGGGCGCGAGACCGACGATCAGCAAACGAGCGGCCGCGTCGCCGAAACCGGGACTCGGCTTGCCCCAGTAGACTTCGTCGCGAAAGGCGCGACGCCGCGTGCGCGCCACCTGCTCGCGGTAACGAACCAGGCGCGGGCATTTGCGGCAGGCGACGACGCGCTCTTCGAGCACCCGGAGCGATTCGCGCTGATCCGAAGCTTTCATCGGACCGCAGCATAGCGCAAAACGAGGCGGCGCGACGGCATTCGAGCGGCGAATTTGGCGAATTGCGCCGGCGCAAAGGGTGGTCGTAGAATCGGACGTGAGAGGAGGGCGAACTTCCTCCGAGCAAAGCGCCGTTATGGGGAAGGGGCGGCGCCGGCCCTGCCTCTGGAAAGCCGTCGCACCTGGCCCGAACGCGTTCAGCAAAACCGATTCCGAAATCCTGCAACCGGCGGCCAATCCCGGGCGGAAAAGACCACCGTAAACGATTGCAACGGTTTCCGATTCGACAAGAACGGAATTTCCAGTCGGCCGGGCGCAGAAGGCGGCGCTACGGCGGAATACCGGAGCGGCGGGGACGCGTGGAGTGAGCGCAGGGCTTCGCCGGTTTGCGAGGCGAAACGGGGACTTGATTGCGGCAAGCCGCGCGGGCTTGCGCTAGAAAGATAACGATGAGCGAAAATCCGTTTGCGCGGGAATTCACGCTCGACGAAGCGGAGCGGGCGCGGCGTTCGATCGAACCGATGCTTTCGGAAGCGATCGAGCACCGGCGTACGGCGCTCGATTTCGAGGGAAGGCTCTCCGCGCTGGCCCGGCGGATTGAGTATTCAGGAGGGCTAGCGCTGCGACGGGCGAAGGCGCTCGAATTGCGGCACGGATTCGACCGGGCCACGGAAAAAGCGCGCGCGGCGGTCGAGAAGATCGAGGCGGTCGGCTGCCTGGTGAAAGATCTGGATTTGGGGCTGGTGGATTTTCCGGGCAAGCTGAACGGTGAAGACGTGCTGTGGTGCTGGCAGCTGGGCGAAGATCGCATTCGCTTCTGGCACCGTCCGAGCGAGGGCTTCGCCGGACGCAAACCGATCTCCCCGGGAGACGCCGGCGCGACGCCGCCGGTGCAATAGCCGGCTGTCCTTCGCACTTTACGGGTACCCGAAGACAACGATCGTGGAAAAGGAGGGCGTTTGAGCGCGCAAGAAGCGAACCGGCTGAAGGATTCCCACAGTCCTTATTTGCGCTCGGCGGCGCACCAACCGGTGGATTGGCACGAATGGGGCGAGGAAGCGTTTGGCCGGGCGCGCGCCGAGAACAAGCCATTGCTGCTCGACATCGGAGCCGTGTGGTGCCACTGGTGCCACGTGATCGACCGGGAAAGCTACGAAAATCCGGAGATCGCCGAGCTGATCAACCGCTGGTTCGTTGCCATCAAGGTGGATCGGGACGAGCGGCCGGATATCGACGCGCGGTATCAATCGGCGATCGGGGCGCTGGCGGGACAGGGCGGCTGGCCGCTGACGGCGTTCCTGACGCCGGACGGACGGCCCTTTTTCGGCGGCACGTATTTCCCGCCGGAAGACGCGATGGGCAGGCCGGGATTCAAGCGGGTGCTGGCGGCGGTGGGCGACGCGTGGCGGGGACGGCGATCGGAAATCGAAGCGACTGCATCGGCGCTGGCCGAAGCAGTAGCGAAAGCGGAAGCGGCGGCGAGCGGCGAGGGACGAATCGAGGCGGCACTGGCGGACGCCATCGCCGCGCAGAGCGCGCAGCTATTCGATTTCACGAATGGAGGGTTCGGCCAGGCGCCGAAATTTCCACATCCCACGGCGATCGACCTGCTGCTCGAGCGATACCAGGCAACGCGGCAGAAACATCTGCTGACGGTGGCGGAAACGACGCTCGAAAAAATGGCGCGCGGCGGCGTGTACGACCAGATCGGCGACGGATTCCACCGGTATTCGACGGACGAGCGCTGGCACGTGCCCCATTTCGAAAAAATGATTTACGACAATTCCGAACTGCTGCGGAATTACGTGCACGCGTTTCAGATCACCGGCAAACCGCTGCTGCGGGAAACGGCCGAGGGAATCCTGGCGTGGACGGGCAGCGTGCTGGCGGACGCGGAGCGCGGCGGATTTTACGCGAGTCAGGACGCCGACATTTCGCTCGAAGACGACGGCGATTATTTCACGTGGACGCGCGAGGAAGTGCGGGCGGTGCTGACGGCCGAGGAAGCGCGCGCGGCGGAACTCTATTACGACATCGGCGAAGCCGGGGACATGCACCACAATCCGGCGAAGAACGTGCTGCGCGTGGCGATGGAACCGGCCGAAGCGGCGCGGCAACTGGGAGTGAGCGAAGCGGAATTTCGCGAAACGCTCGCGCGGGCACGCGTGAAACTGCACGGCACACGGATGGGACGGCCGACGCCGAAAATCGATACGACGATCTACCTGGGCTGGAACGGGATGATGGTGGCGGCGTGGCTGGACGCGGCGAGCGCGCTGGGACGGCCGGATTGCCGCGAATTCGCGCTGAAGACGCTCGATCGGCTGCTGGCCGAGGGGTGGGACGACGGGAGCGGGTTCGCTCATTTTCTGGGCGCGCCGCCCGCGGCGGGATTGCTGGACGATCACGTCTACATGGGACTGGCGTTGCTGGACGCATTCGAACTGACGCTCGAACGGCGGTATTTCGAAGCAGCCCGGCGGGCGGCCGACCGGCTGGTGGGGCGTTTTTACGACGGGGAATCGGGCGGATTTTTCGACCGGCCGAGCGACGCGGCGCCGCTCGGCGGATTCGACATACGGAGAAAACCGTTCCAGGATTCGCCGACACCGGGAGCGAACTCCGGCGCCGCGATTCTGCTCGACCGGCTGTATGACTACACGAGCGAAGCGCGATACGGCGAAGCGGCGCGGTGGACGCTCGAAGCGTTCGGCGGAGTGATTGCGAATTACGGGATGTTCGCGGCGAGCTACGGTTTGGCGGTGGTGATTCACACGCGGCGGCCGATCGAGGTGGTGATTACCGGCGCGGCGGGCGACCTGGCGGCGTACGAACTGGAACGCGCGGCGCATGGGGTTTTCCGCTACGGGAAAGCGGTGCTGCGCGTGACGCCGGAGATTTTGCGCTCCGGCGCGTTGCCGGCGGCTTTGGCGGAAACGCTGGGAAATCTGACGGCGGATTCGCCGCAAGCGCTGGTGTGCGTCGAGAACACGTGCCATCCGCCGGTGAGCGACGCCCAGGAACTTGGCAGGCTGCTGCTCGAAGCGGGAAGCGCGGCGCACGCGGGCGAATAGGCGCAGCCTGGGGATCTCTTTCACGAGGGGGAATCATGATCGCGCGAATCTGGCACGGACGCACGCGCGCGGCCGACGCTGCCGCTTATCGCGAACTGCTCGAGCGACTCGGGCTCCGCGATTACCGCGCGACGCCGGGCAACCGGGGAGCGTGGGTGCTCAGCCGGGTGGAAGGCGACGTAGCTCATTTCGTGACGCTCTCCTTTTGGGAAGGTTTCGATGCGATCGCACGCTTTGCTGGCGAGGACGTGGACCGGGCGCGATATTACGAAGAAGACAAGAATTATCTACTGGAATTCGAGCCTACCGTTCTGCACTACGAAATCACAGGCTAGTGAGCGGGTCCGCGAAACCCAGAATTGGTTCGCGGAACGACCCCGTACGCGACTACAATGCATGACCGGATAATCATATGGGTACATTCCTTGTCTTCCTAGCGGCACTCATTGTTGGTGGGCGCGCCATCTGGGCGCAAAAACGGGGCCGATTCGATCCAGTGGTGCTGATCCGCGACGCGGTGATCGCCATTGCGACTCTCATCCTGGTGGTGCAGGGATCGGCCTTCTGGCTAAACCTCGCGTGGTGGAAGGAACTGGGGCAGGAGCAGACGTACTGGCAATACGTGCGCATCCGGTGGGAGCCGCAATCGGCGGCGGTGATTCTGGGATTCATCGTGCTGGATGCGGCGTTTCGGCTGGGGCGACGGCATAGCCGGGGACTCAAGCAGTCTGGCGTCGTCGCGTGGCTGGGCCACGTGGTGGCGCTGGCGGTGAGCTTCTTCTTGGCGCTGAACCTGATCGATCCATGGAAGATCGCGCTGTGGCTCGGCAGCCGCGACACCGGCAACTACCGCGATCCGATTTTCCACCACAGACTGGCCTTTTACCTGTTTCGCCTGCCGTTTTACCGCATGATTTTCACTTGGTTTGGATTTTTGCTGGTGCTGGCGCTCGCGCTCTATGGAGCGACGCTGGCGCTGGGCGCTTCGGGCGAGACGCTGGGCGCGTTGCGGGAACGTCTGGAAGCCGGTGCGCGAGGGTCCTGGGGCGGCGGACCCGAGATTCGGCCGATGCTGCCGGATTTCAGCGGCCTTGCGCGAACGGGCGCAGCTCTGCTGCTCGTGCTGTACGCGGTGAACCGGTTCTTCACGCGGTACGACCTGCTCTATTCCCGTCACACGTTCCTCTACGGGGCGGATTACGTGGATGCGCGAATCGGGCTGCCGCTGCTGTGGGCGCAGGCGGCGGGTGCGCTGCTGGTGGCGGCGGCGATCGTGCTGTGGCCGCGCCGCCGGCGTTCGCGATTTTCGAGCCGGTGGCCGGCGCTCGAAGCGCTGGGACTGAAACCGGAACTGGTGGTGGGGTTCGCGGCGATCGTGATTCTGCCGCCAATCGTGACGGCGGCGGTCCGCAGCGCGTACGTGCGGCCGAACGAGCTGACGCTGGAAATGCCGTACATCGTGGATCACATCGCGGCGACGCGAGACGCCTACGGCATCGAACAGAACTCGAAGGAGGAGGAGTTCACGCCGAAGCACGACCGGACGTTCAACCTGGCCGATTATCCCGATACGGCCGACAACATCCGGCTGTGGGACTGGCGGCCGTTCCAGGACAACATCACGCAGCTGCAGGCGCTGCGCCCGTATTACGACTTTCCCGACGTGGACGTGGACCGATACGACATCAACGGGGAAAAGCGCGAGGTGATGATCTCGGCGAGGAGCCTGGACACCAACCTGCTGCCCGATACGGCGCAGACGTGGTTGAACCTGCACATGCAGTACACGCATGGGTACGGCGCGGTGGCGGGACTGGTGAACGAGGCG
>JAKAOH010000113.1 GCA_021812285.1 Acidobacteriota bacterium
GCTTTTCGAATCCGCGGATGCTGTGGATGACGCGGCCGAATGGAGATCCGGCGGAACTGCGCGCGTGGAATCGCTGGCTCGACGCCCGTTATCCCAGCCGCGCTGCGCTCGCCGCGGCGTGGCGCCAGGCGATCGTGCCCGCGGGCAGCCCGGTGCCGTTGCCGCGCGATTCGCAGTTTTCTCCGCGCGCGCCTTACGCCACGGGCGAGTTTTTGAACGCGATTCCCGCGCACGATTACTACATTTTTTCCCAAGAACAATTCCGCGATTGGGCGGAAACGATGCGCAGAGCGATTCGAGCAGCGGGCAGCGCGCAGCTCATCACCGTGGGCCAGGACGAAGGCGGGGCGGAAGACCGTCCCTCGCCGGCGTGGTTCGCTCCGGCGGTGGATTTCACCACGATGCACAGCTGGTGGCTCAACGACGATCTGCTGTGGGATTCGCTGGTGGCCAAGCAGCCCGGCATCCCGATGCTCGTGCAGGAGACCGGCATTCAGCGCGAACTCGGCCTCGCGGGCGGTCCTCGCCTGACCGAGCGCCAGTCGGCTCGGCTGCTGGCGCGGAAAATGGCCATCGCCATGGCCACGAGCGCCGGCGCGATCGAATGGCTCTGGAACACGAACGCCTACATGGACGACGACAACGAAGTCGCCATCGGCGCGTTGCGGCCGGACGGCACGGAAAAACCGAAAGCGGAAATCCTGCGCAGGTTCGCGCGTTTCGCGCGCGCCGCCGCGCCGTATTACGACCATCCCTCGCGCGCCCAGGTGGCCATCGTCACTTCGCAGGCGTTTCAATATTCGGCGCTCAATCCGCTGGCCATCGAAGCGCAGCAAAAGGCGGTTCGCGCGCTCGAATATTCCTGCCGCGTTCCCAGCCGCGTGGTCGCGGAAAACCAGATTGCGAATCTCGGCGATCCGAAACTCGCGATTCTTCCTTCGCCGATGGCGCTCGGCCAGGCGGCCTGGCAGGACCTGCTCGCGTACGTTCGCGCCGGAGGTAATTTGCTCGTCACCGGCTCGATGGACCGGAATTCGGACTGGCAGATCGTTGACCGTCTTTCGCCGCTGGGCATCGAGGCCTACCCGGTGCACCTGCTTTTCCACCAAGCGACGCTCGCGCTCGGCGACGAGCGGATTCCGGTATCGTTCAACGCCAATATGCAATTGTCGGTGGATTCCCTGCGCACCGCGGACGGCAAATCGTTCCACGAAATTTCCCTGGGGAAGGGAAAACTCTTTTTAGTGAATTTTCCCGTGGAACTGGCCCAGGGCACGGCGACAGCGGCGCGCGTCTATGCGTGGGTGCTCGCGCAGCTTGGCATCGAGCCGCCGTTCACGGGGAAGATCTCGTCGCCGGGCGTGCTGGTCCGGCCGGAGATTTTCGCTCACGCCGTCCTGTATCTTTTCGAATCGGAAAGCGCCGAGGCCGAGCCGATCGACATTCGCGACCGGCTGACGGGCGCGGAGATGGAATTCACGCTACCCGCACTCGCTTCGCGCCTCGTTCTGTTGTCGCGGCCCGGCGGCCGCGTGATCGCACGGTACGGCTTTGCGAATCACTAGGTTGAGCGGCAAGGCAAGGATAAATTGCTTCAGAAAATGATTAGACAGCCACTTCGATCTCGCGGACCTCAGCGCCCTCATCGGGCTTGACTTCCGTCCCGAGATATTCCGGAATCGAGTCGGCGATACAGTTCGAGCATGGCTGGAGTAAGGTCCGCTTGACGTGGTCGAGCTCGCGTCACAGCCGGTCGGCTTCCTCGCGAATGCGGCGCCAGGCGCGCTCGACGTGGCGCAATTCGGTGTGCGTCTGGCCGATGGACATGCGCAGCGTCATCCGGTCATTGAGCCGGGTATGCGTCAGATACAGATCGCCGCTGGCGTTCAGCCGATCCAGTAGTTTCTGATTCGCTTCGTCGCCAGCGCGCAGCCGGAAGCAGACCAGATTGAGCGGCGCAGGCGCGGCCAGCTCGAAACGCGGGTCCTCGGTCACCCAATGCGCGAACGTTTGCGCCAATTCCACATGGCGGCGAATCAGGGCGCGCAGGCCCTCGAGGCCGTAATGCCGGATCACAAACCACAATTTCAGCGCGCGAAATCGGCGTCCGAGGGGAATTTGCCAATCGCGGTAATCGATCACGGAGCCGGAAGCCGAGGCGCGGTTGCGCAGATATTCCGGCAAAATGCCGAGCGCCGCGACGAGCGACGCGCGGTCGGCCACCCAGAAGCAATCGCAATCGAAATTCGTGAACATCCATTTGTGTGGGTTGAAACAGTAGCTGTCGGCCAGTTCCAGCCCTTCCTGAATCCACCGGAATTCCGGGCATATCGCCGCGGTACCCGCCATCGCTCCGTCCACGTGCAGCCAGATTCCCTCGCGGCGGCAGATTTCGCCGATGGCGCGCAAGGGATCCATCGCGGTTGAGGATGTCGTGCCGACCGTCGCGCAAACGTAGCAGGGAATTTTCCCCTCGCGGCGGTCGCGGGTGATGGCTTCCGCGAGCGCGTCGGGCCGCATGCGGAATTCCGCGTCCGTTTCGATGGCGCGCAAGTTGCGACGGCCGATTCCGGCGATTTTTACCGCCTTTTCAATGGAGGAATGCGCCTGGTTCGAGCAGTACGCCGCGAGCTTGCCGTCGCATCCTTCTTCATTCGCTTTTCCGCCGCTTGCGTGCTCGCGCGCGGCGACGAGCGCGCAGAGCGATGCGCTCGAAGCCGTATCCTGGATCACCCCGCCGCCGCGGCCGCTCGAAAGGAATTGTTCCGGCAAGCCCAGCATTCCGACCAGCCAATCGAGCACGTGCGTTTCGAGTTCGGTGCAGGCGGGGCTGGTGGCCCAGAGCATTCCCTGGACACCCAAGCCGGCGGAAAGCAGTTCGCCGAGGATCGAAGGACCGGAATTGTTTGAAGGAAAAAAGGCGAAAAAATTGGGCGATTGCCAGTGCGTGATGCCGGGCAGCAGAATCCGGTCCACGTCGTCGAGAATTGCTTCGAACGGCTCGCCCTCGACCGGCGGTTTTTCCGGCAGCGCCCGGCGAATCGCGCCCGGTTCCACCTGGGAGAGCACCGGCAGCGATTCGAGGTCGCGATGGTAATCGGCGATCCAGTCGATCGCATCGCGGCCGTAGCGGCGGAAATCGTCAATGGTCATGTGGCGGCGACTGGCTTCATCCGACATGCATGTTCTCCTCTACGGACGGGTAGTTTGCGTTCGCCCCGCGGGAGCGACCGTCGAAACTATCATATTTTCCCATAGCCAGCGCGCAATCCCGAGTACACTACGGATGGACCCTGGTGTCGCGAGTTGCAAGTTCCATGTAAGAGCCGCCATTCTTCAGGGGCTGAAGCCCCTTGATATGGCGGGCGTTAATGTCGGAGCTAAAGCTCCGACCCCCGAAGGCCATGCAGGGAACTTCTGACACAGGACACTAGCGGAATGTTTTGTGGGAGGTTGACGATGAAGCGCGTCCTCACCGTGATCGTGATCGTCCTGATCGCCGTCGCCTACGGCCTGGGTTTCTGGCCGCAATACCAGAAAGCTCAGAAAGCGCAGAGTGACCTGAAGACGATTTCCGCGGAAATGGGAGTTCTGCAAGGCCAGATCGGCCTTTGCCGGCTGCAGGATTTCCTCCTTGCGCTCGTCAAATCCACCACGGAGAAAAACTACGGCGATGCATCAGTGATTTCCACCGGGTTTTTCACCGCGGTCGGCGACGAAATCCCTCACCAAACCGATCCACAGGTGAAAGCCGGACTCGCTTCCATTCTCCAGCAGCGCGACGCGGTGACCGCGGCGCTGGCGAAGGGAGATCCCGGGGCGCTCGGCCTGCTCCAGCCGATCCAGAATACGATGTTTCAGATCGTCAATCGCAGCCTGGGAGGGCCCGGCGCGCCCACGCCCGCTTCCACCGGCAACCCCACTTCCGCGTCCTGATTCGCCGGGCGCTCGGCGCGGCTCAGAACGAAAATGCAATCCCCGTGCGCAGCACGAATGGATCGCTGACGTTTGAAAGCCCGAAGGTAGGCTCGACGCGCACGCTCCATCGCGGCGAGAGCGCGTAACCGAATACCGGTCCGAGATACTGCTGTTCGTTGCTCCAATAGCCGAACCCGAATTTCGAGGTGTTTCCCAGCGCGCCCATCATCTCGACGCCATACCCCAGCCGGTCGAGCGACAGCCGAGGCGGAGTCACGCTCATTTTGCGCGCTTCCGGCCTCATCCGCATGCCCATCCATCGCGGCGCGCGGAATAAACCCCAAACGTAGCCGAAATCGTTCTGGCTCGTCGCGAGATCCGTTTCGTTGATGAAATTGAAGGTCAGGTTCAGACGTCCCCAATCATGATAGAAAATCGCGCGCTGCTCGAAGGTGTGCGCCGAACTGCTCCGCGCGACCGTCAGAGGCACTGTTAAATCCTCCGGCCCGAACCCGCTCACCTCCATTTTGTAGAGCGACGCGCCGTTCAGGTATTCGTATTCCCCGTAAAGGGTGAAATGCACCCAGCGATCGCGCGGAAAAACCTGAAAGTAGGAATTGAACCGCATCCCGCCGTAAGTCGCCGGCGAACCGATAATCTTCTGCCCCTCGATCATCGCGCCGGCCGTCCATCGTGAGGTGATTCCGTACTCCACCATGCCCATTTCGGTGAAATAATTATTCCCCAAATGAGCCACCTGAAAATCCGGCAGGAACATCGCCATGAACGTATGTTTCGGATTGGGGTAATTGATCGCGGCGAAGTACGGATCCATCTGCGCGCGCGCGCGTCCGGGGCAAGCCATGGCGGCAACAGCGAGGACGAGCGCCCATGCCATCTTGCGAATGAGTCCGCGGCTCTTATTCATGCCGATCCGCTCCTTCTGATTTCAGGCGCGGCGACGCCGGCCCGTCGGCGCGCCACGCCTTCCAAACCGCCGGCGGCAGATTCTCCATGTGTCCCAGAAGTGTCACGAGCGTCCATATCCGTTCCGTTGAAAGGACGCTTTTCCAGCCGGGCATTCCCGTCCACCGAATGCCGTTTCGAAGGATGAAAAAAGTGTCGTGCGCCGGCATGTCCGGCGCCGTTTCCAGAAATTGCGGCGCGGGCGGGTAAAGCGCCAGCCCGATCTCGCTTTGCGGTCTGGCTGCGTCGCCATGGCAGATCGCGCACCGCTCCTCATAAATCCCAAGACCTCTCACCAGCGTTGCCGCGTCCGCCGGCAGCGGATCGCGCAAGCGTGGTGCCCGCCGGTTCACCGAAGCGTCCAGAAACTTCATCGCTTCGTCCATTTCCAGCCGCGAGGGTTTCCGGCTCGCCCGCGGATCCAGATATCCCAGCCGCAAAAAGAGATACCCGCCCGCCCCCAAAACGGCGATGGCCACAATCGCTCCCAAGAGAAAAGTCTTCACGCGCCCTCCCTGGGCCGTTCGTCCGCAAAAGCAATTTTCAACTGTGTTGTTCGGGTATGAGCGCATGCGGGACATGCAGCCCGCGCTACGCTCGTCGGATGCGTCAGGTTCGAGGCGGGAGGTCTAAATGCGGAGCAGGTTTGCTTTCAGGCAGGTGGTGCGGCCGCAGGAAAAGCCAGGAGAGGAATCGCAGCGCGGCGCGAAAGTTGCGGGGAAAACCGTTGCAGCGGGTGTTCGCGTGCTCGCGGCAATCCGCCTCCGTCCGGCCGCTCGGGGCGCAACGGACGAAACGCTGCTCAGATATTTACCCGGATGGCTCTGCACCGAGCAATCCGAGTCCTTGCGCGCCGGCTTGCGCGGAGCTTTCGCCTGCGAATTGGCGCCTTGGCCGCTCTTCGCCGCGCCCATCGCCATCGGCGTCGAGCAAAGGTTGGCGGCGCACTGCACGCCGCACACCGTCGCGCACACACCCGCCCCGCTCCAGGCGAACAGCAGCAGTGCGACAGCGGCAAATCGGAAAAGTCGAATCACTAGGGCCTCATGGTTAATCTATTCGGCGCTCCCTATCGTGTCAAGGCAGGGCGGACCAAGGAAATACTCGATTCATCACGGAAAAACGGGCATCCCGAATTATTCGTGCCGCAAGGCGACGACGGGATCCACACGCGTGGCGCGACGCGCGGGGATGTAACAGGCGAGGAGCGCGACGAGCGAGAGCAGGAAGGCGACGGCGGCGAACGTCGCGGGATCGTGCGGGGTGACGCCGAACAACTCACCGGCCATCAGACGAGTCAAACCCAGCGCGGCGACCACGCCCACCGCCAGGCCGAGCAGCACCATTCTCGCTCCTTGTCCCAGCACGAGCCGCATCACATCGGCACGCTGGGCGCCCAGGGCCATGCGCAGGCCGATTTCGTGCGTCCCCCGGCCGACCGTGCAGGAAATCACTCCGTAAATTCCGACGCAGGAAAGCAGCAGCGCGAGCGCCGCAAAAACGCCCAGCAAAATCATCGTGAATCTGCGCGCGGCATAGGAGTCGGCAAGCACTTCGTTCATCGTCTGGACATCGTAAACGACTTCGCGCGGATCGATCTGGGCCATGGCTCGCCGCACCGACGCCATCACTCGAGTCGGGTCGCCCCTGGTGCGCAAGACGACCGCGACGGCATCGGCGGCGAGCGGCATGAGTTTATCGGGAAGCTGCATGAACGGATAATCGAACTGCGCTTCGATCGCCGATTCAGGATCGGGGCCCGGTCCCCACTGCCGCACGTGGTCCACGACGCCGACGATTTTCGCTTTCACGTTGAAACCGGCCAGGTTCACATATTTTCCAACCGGATTTTCGTGCGGAAAATACGTGCGCGCAAAGACGGTGTCGATATCGATCACAACCGGCCCGCGCTCGTTATCGGCCGCGGTGATGAAGCGCCCGCGGAGCAACTTTACTCCCATTGCTTTCTCAAACCCGGCTTCCACCAGGTAAAAGAGCGCCTGATGCATGTCCTGCAGATTAGCGGGTTTTGGCTGTCCTTCGATCCAGAAGGGCAGCGAGGAATCGTGAATCATGGGCCGCGAGCCGAGGGTGACCGAAACGGCTTCGACGCCGGGAACCTGCCGCATTTTCGCGTCGAAGAGGCGAAGGCGCGCGCGGGTTTCGGCGGGAGTGGCTTTCGCGGCGTCGGGCAGAGATAAGTCGAACGTGATCGCGCGATCGGGATTGTATCCGGGGCTTACTCGCAAGAGCGCCGCGAGCGTGCGAACCATCAGCCCCGCGCCCACCAGCAGCACCACGGCGAGCGCGACTTCGAGCGCCACGAACGTTCCCTGCAGACGGTGACGTTCGCCGCTCGATCCGCGGCCGCTTTCCTTCAGGATTCCCTGCGGATTGGCGCGGGAAGCCCGCAGCGACGGCGCGAGCCCGAACAGAATCCCCGATACGATCGAGATCCCCAGGGTGAAGAGAAGAACGTGCGAGTCGAGCGAGATGTGGCGCGCGCGCGGCAGCGTGCCCGGCACCAGATCGAGCGCCGCTCGCGTGCCGAGGTACGCGAGTAACAACCCAAGCGCGCCGCCGAAACCCGCAAGCAGAAAGCTCTCCGTGAGCAATTGCCGGACCACTCGCATATGCCCCGCGCCCAGCGCCACGCGAACGCCGAACTCGCGCGCGCGGCCCAGCGAACGCGCCAGCAGGAGATTGGCGACGTTCGCGCACGCAATCAGCAGGAGGAAACCGACCGAGGCGAGAAGCACGACCAGAAACGGACGAACGCCGCCGACGATGTCTTCCTTCATGGCGATCAGCTTCACGCCGGAGTGGTTGTCGGCCATGGGATACGTGACGGCGAGGCTGTGCGCGACGTCTTCCATATCGGCCTGGGCCTGGGCGAGGGTAACGCCCGGCTTCAGGCGGCCGATCGCGTGCGCGCTCACGTCCACCCGGCGGTCGCGAAACGAGGAATCGGTCCACTGGCCGATCGGCGTGTAAACGTCGTGGTGCTGGCCGTAGAAAGTGAAGGTGGATGGAATCACACCCACCACCGTGTAGGAAGCGCCATTCAGATTGAGCGATTTTCCCAGGATGCCGGGCGAAGAACCGAACTGGCGCTGCCAGAATCCTCCGCTCAAGATCACGACCGGCGCGGCGCCAATCCGGTCGTCCGCGGCGGTGAACGCGCGGCCAAGAACCGGCCGAACGCCGAGCGTGGAGAAAAATCCGGCGGAAATCTGATATCCGCTCAGGCGCCGAGCCGCGCCCGTAGCGAGATAGTTGTAGTCCTGGTTACGGTAGATCGCCAGCGAGGAGAACGCGCGCGTCTCCCGCTGCCAATCGAGAAAATTCAAGTAGCTGACCGGCCCCGCGCTGACGCCCGGCGTCGTTCCATAAATCGCCACCAGCCGATCGGGATGCGGGAAGGGAAGTGGATTCAGTAGAACGCCGTTGACCACGGAAAAAAGCGCGGTGTTCGCGCCGATGCCAACCGCAAGAATCAGAATGGCGATCGCGGTGAACGCCGGCGATTTGCGCAGCATGCGGAAACCGAAGCGGACGTCCTGCGCCAGCTCTTCCACCGCGCGAGCGCCCGTTGCCTCGCGGCATTCTTCCTTGAATCGCTCGACGCCGCCGAATTCGACGCGCGCTCGCCGCTCGGCTTCCGCGCGCGGCAGGCCGGTGCGCTCGAGGTCATCGGCGCGGCTGCGGATATGCGAGCGTAACTCTTCGTCCATTTCGGTTTCGACGCGCGAGCGGTGAAACAGCGCGGAGGCAACCGAGCGCAGCCACGCGAGCGGCCTCATATTTGCTCCGGTCTTGCGCCGAGCGCGACGGCAATGGCCGCGGCCAGGCGATTCCATCCGTCGGCTTCCTCGCGCAGGCGTTTCCGGCCCGCGGCCGTTAGCTCGTAAAATTTCGCGCGGCGATTGTTTTCGGAGGTGCCCCAACTCGGCTTGAGCAATCCTTGCCGCACGAGGCGAAACAGAGCGGGATAGAGCGCGCCCTGCTCGATCAGCAGGGCTTTGCGGGAAATCTGCCCGATACGGAGCAGGATGCCGTAGCCATGCAGCGGGCCCAGCGAAACGGCTTTCAGAATCAGAAGATCAAGAGTGCCGGGAAGCAGACGGGCGCGATCGGTCACGAGCCCTCCTAAGGTAATTAGGAGACTATGCCGATCTCTCCTAAGTTGTCAAGGAGAAAGCCGGCGCGAGCCGGGCGGCTCGAATCAGCGCGGGACAGGAGGGTCTTGCGGGTCGTTTCTCAAACGCCCGAATGATGCCGCGTTTCGGCGGATCTGGCGATCTTGGCGTCCGTTCTGTGCACGAGGCGCAATTCGGCGACGAGCGGCAGATGGTCGGAAGCGACGAGCGCCTTGGATGTGCGATGCAGTTCGAGCCCGTGCAATTCGAAGTGCCGGTCGAAATAGATGTGATCCAGGCTGAGCAGCGGAAGCATGCCCGGATAGGTGCGCCGGTGTCCCAGGTGCAGCCGGATATCGGCGTGTTTCAGCTGCGATACCAGCAAGCGCGTCGCCAAGCCGCGCGTCCATTCGTTGAAATCGCCCAGCACGATGCGCGGTCCGTTCAGCCAGGAATGGCCGAGGATCGCCGGTCCCACGAGGCGTCGCGCCTGGTGCCTGCGCTCGAAATACGACGTGCCCAGGTGCACGTTGAAAACGTGCAACAGCGTGCCGCGGTCGAGCACCAGATCGGCGCGCAGGCAGCCGCGCGGCTCGCGGCCCGGCGCGCTGATGTCGTAATTGGCCACGGCCTGAATCGGGAACCGGCTGAGCAGGAGGTTTCCATAGGGGCGGCCGTTCCGGTATCGGGTTTCGCCGAGGACGAATTTCAGGCCCATCTCCTTCGCCAGAAAGCTGGCCTGATCGTCGCGGCCACCATCGGGCGCGCTGAGCACCTCCTGCAGCGCCAGAATATCGGCGCCGATTTCCTCGAGCACCTCGGCGACGCGACCCGGGCGAACCCGGCCGTCCATGCCGCGGCACTTGTGCACGTTGTAGGTGGCAACGCGAATCGTATCTTTTCTCATTCTTCTCTCATTTTTCGGACTCGAGGCGCGTTCGCACCTTCGAATCGGAATCCGTGTTCGGGCCGGCGCTCGCGGAAGTTTCGGCCGTTTCCGCTTCCGCCGATGGCTCGATTTCCTCGTCGCCCGCGACTTCGCGCGGCTCGCGGCTCTTTCGCCACAATTTCCAGGAATCGAGCAGGAGCGCCAGCGCGACCCACGCGCCCACGATGCCCATCGGTACCGCCAGGAGTGCGGGCCACAACCAGCCCAGGACCGAAATCGCGAGCAGCAACGCCCCGGCGGCAAACATCACCTGCGCTTCCGCCGGACCCAGCGTTCTGCGGCGCGTGATGACCGCGCCGATCGTATTCGTGATCGCCACAACGCCCGAAGCCGCGCGGCTCGCGCTGCCTCGCGCGAGCCTTCGCCGTCCTCGCTGCCGGCGAATCTCGCTCATTTCCACCGGACGAACGCGCCGGGCTTTCGCCAGCACGATTTCCGTGGAATGCGAAAGGTCGTCCAGGTACATGCGCTCCATTTTTTCGGCGAACGTCTCGTCTTCCACCAGAACGTCCAACTCCCAATTGCCGATCCAACTGGCTAGGTTCAGGTTCGACGAGCCGACGCGCGACCAGCGGCCATCCACAACGGCCGTTTTTGCGTGGAGCATCGCGCCATTCCATTCGAAAATCCGCACGCCCGCTTCGAGCAGCGGGCGATAGCCGGCGCGGGAAATCGAGCGGACCAGCGGAACGTCGCTGACCCGCGGGAGGAGCATTCTGACGTCGACGCCGTCGCGCGCGGCGGCTTCGAGCGCCTGGGAAAAGGTGGTCGTGGCGACGAAATAGGCGTCGGTGATCCAGATGGATTGCCGCGCCAGCGCCGCCATCAGATGTTCCAGGCGGTAATTTCCGCCGGTATTGGGCGGAGTCGCCACCACGCGGAGTTCCGTTTCGCCCGCCGGACCGAGTTCCGAGCCGTCGGAAGGCATATCGTCCAAAGGCGCCGGCGGACCGCCGGCGGCTTTCCACATGTCGGCGAAGCACCATTCCAGATCGGCCGTGGCCGGCCCACGCACTTCGACAGCGGTGTCGCGCCATGGCTCGACGCCGCGCTCGGGATTGCCCACCCATTCGTCGCCGACGCAGAGGCCGCCGACGAATCCCACTTCGCCATCCACGATGAGCACTTTGCGGTGGTCGCGGCTGAGCCACCCAACCGGACTGTCAAGCCGTGGCGGATTGAAACACCGCACGTCCACGCCGCCGGCGCGCAGCCGCTTCCAAAATCGCCGCGAAGTGAATCCTCGCGCTCCGAACCAGTCGTAAATCACGCGCACGCGCACGCCCTGGCGCGCCTTGGCGATAAAGGCTTCGGCGAACCGGTTTCCCGAGCGGTCGTCCTTGATGATGTAGCTCTCGAAATGGATCGTACGGCGCGCGCCCTCGATGGCGGCCAGCCAGGCGGGGTAATTCGCTTCCGCGTCCTTTAGCAGGCGAACCTGATTTCCCGGCACCAAAGGAGCGCCGGCCGCGCGCGAAAAAGCCTGTTCGGCAAGCTGGCGGGGAGAAAGAATGCCCTGCGGAGGATAGATCGGTTCTGCGGCTGCCATCAAATAGCCTGCGGATATTTTACCATGTTCCGCTTGCGCCCGGCTCTATCTATAAGATGCAGAAGCGGTAGCCG
>JAKAOH010000114.1 GCA_021812285.1 Acidobacteriota bacterium
ATCCCCGCGTGAAGCGAGAAAATCAGCGAGACGCCCCGTTTCCGCGTCGTGTTCCTCTTTCGTGCACCCCGCGTAGCACGGCGCCAGGCACATTTTCATTTCGGAATAGATGCAGCCGGGAAAACTCGGATCGCGCTGGATGTGAATGTGACATCGGCGCACCTTGAAGAGCGCCAGGAACTCGCCGGCAAACTCCTCCGCCACGCGCCGGCTCGGAAACGGCCCGGAATAAAATCCACCGTCGGCCGAAATCCGCCGCACCGCGTAGCAGCGGGGATATTCATTCGCCAGATTGATTTTCAGAAGCGCCGGAGGGGCCAGCCGCATCCGTTCGCGGTAGTTTTTCGGAAAAATCCGGCGCGCCTGCTCCCACAGCGCGAGCGATTGCTCGAACGGCGATCCGGTTGCACGATACCGCACCCGCTCCGCCGTCTCCCGCAGATTCAGCCGCGGCCGCCGCTTCGGCATCTCGCCCGGTTCCCGTTCCTTCGCCGGCGGCGCGGCCGCGTCCGTTTCCGGCGCGCTCAGCACCCGCCGGCACGAACGCCGCAGATCGGCCGTGCTGCGCAGGTAGGGAAGCGCCGCTTCGCCACGCATCTCGATTCGCAAAACGCCCGCGCGCGCCGGGATCGCGGCAAAAAACTCCTCATCTCGCGTGGGATCGAATTCCAGTTCGGAGTCCAGCGGCAGCATGGCACCACTATACCGCTGCCGCCCTGCGGAATGACCGGGCAGGGAACAGGCGCGTGGAGCGGTCGTCTACGCGTACGATTTCAACACCCACGACGCAATCACCAGCCGCTGAATTTCGCTGGTACCTTCGTAAATCTCCGTAATCCGCGCGTCGCGGTACGCGCGTTCCACCGGATATTCGCGGCTGTAGCCGTATCCGCCGTGGATCTGGATCGCCTTGTGCGTCACGCGCGTGGCCATTTCGCTGGCGAAGAGCTTCGCGATCGAAGCTTCCATCGTGAACCGCGCGCCCACGTCCTCTTTCCATGCCGCCCGCCGCGCCAGCAGGCGCGCCGCGTCGATTTCCGTCGCCATATCGGCCAGCATGAACTGAATCGCCTGGAAATCGCCGATCGGGTGGCCAAACGCCTTGCGGTCCTTCGCATACGTCAGTGACGCTTCCATCGCGCCCTGCGCGATTCCCACCGCCTGCGACGCGATGCCGATTCTCCCTCCGTCCAGCGTCGAAAGCGCCACTCTGTATCCTTCGCCTTCGTTTCCCAGCCGGTTCGCGGCCGGCACTTCGCAATCGGTGAAGGAAAGCTCGCAGCACGCCGATGCGTGAACGCCCAGTTTTCTTTCTTCCTTGCCCACCTGGAATCCCGGCGTGCCCTTTTCAATCACGAGCGCGGTGATCCCTTTTTCCGCTTTCGCCGGATCCGTGTTCACGTAAACCACCGCCGCGTCGGCCACGGCGCCGTTCGTGATCCATGCCTTCGTTCCGTTTACGACGTATCTGTCGCCCTTCCTCACCGCTTTCGTCTGCAGCGCCGCTGCGTTCGAGCCCGCCTGCGGTTCGGTCAGCGCGTAGCAGCCGATTTTTTCGCCGCGCGCGAAGGGAACCAGAAATTTCCTTTTCTGCTCCTCGGTTCCGAACCGGTGCACCGGATCGCAGTAAAGCGAGTTCTGCACCGAAAGAATCACTCCGGTCGAAGCGCAAACGCGCGAAATCTCCTCGATCGCGATCGTGTACGCCACGTGATCGAATCCCGCGCCGCCCTCTTCGTCCGGCAGCGCCACGCCCGTCAGGCCCAGTTCCGCCGCCTTGCGAAATGTTTCCCGCGGAAACTCGCCCGTCTCGTCGATTTCCGCCGCCAGCGGTTTCACTTCCGATTCCGCGAATTCCCGCACCGTCTGCTGCAGGAGTTTTTGTTCTTCCGTCAATTCTAGATTCAAGAAGTCCTCCGTGGAAGCGGTGACCGAGGTCCTTGAGCGAGGGCCGGCACGCAAAATTGTACGCTGTTTGCTGCGTGCCGCGCTAACGAGCCTGTGTGGCGAAGGCTTGGTGCAGTTTCCGGTACGTTTCGGCGATCTCTTCCGGTTCCAGCCGCGTTTCCGCGACGGTGGTCATGAAGTTCGTGTCGCCCATCCATCGCGGCAGCACGTGCAGGTGCATGTGTCCCGCCACGCCCGCTCCCGCCGCTTTTCCCAGGTTCAACCCCATGTTGTAGCCCTGCGGGTGGTAAAGCGTCTCGAACGCGATCTGCATCCGCCGCGCGAGCGACATCATCTCCGCCAGCGTTTCCTCGTCGCACGCGGCGAGGTCGGGAACGTGCGCGAACGGCACCACCATCGAATGGCCGGTGGTGTAGGGATAGAGATTTAGGATGATGAAGTTCTTCTTGCCGCGGTGAACGATCAGCGCGCGCTCATCGTCGCCCAGCTCGAGCGCCCGGCAGAAAATGCAGGCGGTTTCGCGCCCGGCCTCGGAAACAAAATGATACCGCCATGGCGTCCAAAGGTAATCCATCTCGCTGTGGTTTCCGCGGGAAACCGGCGCTGCCGGGCCGGTCTCAGCCGGCGCTCGGCGTCGCGGATGCAGGAGGCGCCGCTTCGCCCGATTGCGCGCCGGCGCTGTTGACGTATTCCTTCAGTTCCCGGCTGGGCTTGAAAAACGGAACCCGCTTCGGCGGCACGGAAACGCGTGCGCCCGTCTTGGGATTCCGTCCCACGCGCGCGCGCCGCTGGCGCGTGCGGAAACTGCCAAAACCCCGTATCTCGATTTTGTCGCCCTTTTGCAGCGCGCCGATGATGCTTTCAAAAATCGTTTCCACCGCTTCTTCCGATTCGGTGCGCGTCAGGTTGGTCGTCTGGCTGACCTCTTCCACCAGGTCGGCCTTCGTTACAGTGGTTTCGGCCATATTCGGTTCCGTTCCCGAGCGCGGCGAGTTGTTTAGAGCGAACCGCGCTTCGCAAGAATGGCGTCGGCGATCGTGGCCCTTGGCGAGCTGCCCGACGAGCGGAAGGATTCGATCGTTTTCCGTTCGTCGTGCTTCTGGGCGCCGCGCAGGCTGAGCCCGATGCGGCGCTGTTCCGGGTCGATTTTCACCACCTTGAAATCATACTCCTTACCCGGCTCCAGAATCTGTGCGAGTCGCGCCTGGCGTTCCTTGTCCTTCTCGTCTCGCTGTCCGCCGCGCCGTTCCTCGATCTCGGAAATATGGCACAGGCCCTCGATTCCCTCCGCCAGCTCGACGAACGCGCCGAACGCGGTGATCCGCGCCACTTTTCCGCTCACGATCTCGTGCATTCGGTGCGAGGAGAACCAGGTGCCCCAGATGTCGTTCATCTGCTTGATGCCGAGCGAAATCCGCCGCTGATCCATATCGATCTTCAGCACCTTCGCCTGCACCAGGTCGCCCTTCTTGTATTTCTCGTTTGGTTTCTGCACGCGCTCGGTCCAGCTGATGTCGCTCACGTGGATCAGTCCGTCCACGCCCTCTTCCAGCTCGACGAACGCCCCGAAATCGGTCAGGTTGCGCACGCGTCCCGTCACCACCGTGCCCACCGGATACTTCTGCATCACGGTTTCCCACGGATCGGGCAGCGTCTGCTTGAGTCCCAGCGAAATCCGCCGCGAATCCAGTTTCAGGTCCAGCACCACCACTTCCACCAGATCGCCCAGCGACACGATTTTCGAGGGATGCCGCGTCCGCCGCGACCACGTCATCTCGCTCACGTGCACCAGGCCTTCGACGCCCGGCTCGAGCTCGATGAATGCGCCGTAATCGGTGACTCCCACCACCGTTCCGTGCATCCGCGCCCCCACCCTATACCGCTCCGGCACGTGCTCCCACGGATCGGGATGCAGTTGCTTGCATCCAAGCGAAACGCGCAGCTTTTCCTTGTCGAACTTCAGGACCTTCACTTCCAGGTCCTGCCCCACCGTCGCGAATTCCACGGGATTCCGCACGCGCGTCCAGGAAAGATCGGTCACGTGAACCAGCCCGTCGAGTCCGCCCAGGTCCACGAAAATTCCGTAGTCGGTGACGCTCTTCACTTTCCCGGTCACCACCGCGCCTTCGTGCAGCGTTTCGAGTAGTTTCTGCCGCTGCGCCGTCAGTTCCTGTTCCAGCAGCGCGCGCCGGCTCACCACCACGTTGCCGCGCTTCCGGTTCATCTTCAGGATCAGGCAGACCGCTTCCTGGCCCATCCACGAATCGAAATCCTGTACCTGCCGCAGGTCCGCGTGCGAAGCCGGCAAAAACGCGCGGACGCCAATGTCCACCACCAGCCCGCCCTTGATCCGTTCCACCACGCGCCCGCGCACCGGCTCGTGCGCGCGGTACGCCCGCTCCAGGTCGTCCCACACGCGCTTGCGGTGCGCGCGCAGGTACGAGAGAACCTGATACCCTTCCTTTTCCTGATCGGCGGACTGCACTTCGATCGTCTGTCCCGGCACGAACGGAATCACGCCGCCCATCGCGACGAATTCCTGCGCTGGCACCAATCCTTCGGCTTTCCCGCCGATATCCACCACGACGCCGAGGTCGGTCACCTCGATCACGCGGCCATCGAAAATCTCGCCTTCCGTCGGAGCCTGATGCGCCTGGCTGTATTGCTCGATCAGCTCTTCCAGCGCCGCCGATTCCATGGACGATTCGGACGCACTGGTACTGGCTGCCTCCACTGCCGCGCTTTCTGCGGCAACCGGAAACTCGGTGGCCGGCGCGGCGGCCGGAGTGGCAACGGCTTCGTTTGCCGGCTCGGACCCGGCGGGAGCGCTCGGCTCCGCCGTGTTCTCCGGCGCGGATGCCGGTTCGGCAGCGGGTGCGACCGCGGCCGGATCGATCGCCGGCTGCGCTGCGGAAGCTGCTGAATCCAGCAATGAGGTCGCCGGCGCCTCGGTTGAGGGCCCCGGCACGTGCGGGTTCTGGGATTCGATTGACATCGGACCTGTTCGATCCCGGGTGAAAACCCTGTGTGCGGGATTCATCATCCCACACAATCCCGCTCCCGGGATTAGAGCTAGGAAGGGTGTCCGGCAGCCCAAGTTTGCCGCACGGTCAAAATGGTACGCAGCCCTTCCCGCCTTTGTCAACCCGTCACGCGTCGTAAAGCCGCTCGGCGGATTTTCGCTTCGCTTGGAAAGGAGCCCCTCGTACGCACTTTGTCAAGTGCCAAAGACTTCTCTTGCACCCGTGCTCTCAGTCTAATCAATTTCTGGCGCCCAAACACAACATTTTCGCGGCCGTTCCTTTTCCTTCTCCGACGCCGGTCCCAACCATCAACCCTCGCATTTTCTGTCTCGCTCTGTTCTTTCCCCCTTCCAGGTGCCGTCGCCGCAAAACCCTGAATCGCGTCAAAATTTACACACTGTGTGTTCCCTGACACGTTCCTCGCCCTGCCCCGTCTCCCCTAACTCCATGATTCCAAAGGAGAATCGCTCCCGGCGCTTCGCGTGCCACCTCAATTCCCGGGAGCGCACACAACAGGTTCTGCCAACGCGGCGAAACTTTTTGCCCGAGCGAGCACCAGCAACGAAGCGGCAGGCCGTCGCGGAAACTCCGGCTCCGCGATCCCGCTTCGTTGCCGCCTCGCTTTCCAGAGTGGGTGTGCCATGGAGGATGTCACGCTAACTCTCACGTGCTCGCTGCTCGCAGCTGTCGTCTCATTCGTTTTGGCGTGGCTGCTTGCGCGATTCTCGATGGCCGCTCTCCTCACTGGTTTGCCGCATCCCGCACCTTCCGGTTGGCGTGCGACTCCACGAATTTCGTTCTCCTCCCCCACAGACGACTCGGGTGGTTTGGCCCCGGCAAGATTCAAACCGCCCGCTGCCGCCTCCTAACGCCGTCTCCCCGGCGTAACCATCCGCGGCCCCTCACTTCCGCCAGGGCCGCGGATGGCCCTCCTTAAGAAATCTGGCGCTCTGCTTTTCTCTCGCTCTCATTCCCTTCGGATCACTCTTCGCGCCGCTTCCATTCCTTCGCCGCAATTCGTCCTGCTTCCGCTCGATTCGCATACCCTCTTACACATCGTCCCTCGGCTGACACGCTCTTTCGCCGCACTCCGCGCCGCTAACTCTCGCTTCTCCAATCACATGATTCTTGGCGCGCCGCGTGCCCCCTGTTTTTCCGGTCGGTAAACACACAAATCAGCGGAGGCGACCATGCGACGCAGCGAAACGTACCAATTGGCGGGAAAAAAGAATCGGGAACTTTGCCGGAGCGCCGTGCTCTTTGCCGGTTGCGTTCTCGCGGCCGCGGCGGAACTCGCCGCTCAGCCCGCCACGCCGAAATCGGCGGGTAACAATTCCATTCCGAAAGCTGTTTTGTCACCGTCTCCCGCGGGTGCCGGTTCCCGCTCGGCCTTCCCCGCGCAAATCACCGCATTCGCGAAGAGCGCCCCCGGCCTCGCCAGTCGCGCCACGGCGCCCGCGCGTTTGATCGTCGTCAGCATTCCCGATCGCAAGCTCGCGCTGCTGGTGAACGGCCGCGTCGTCAAAGTTTTTTCGGTCGCCGTCGGCAAGCCGTCCACGCCCAGCCCCAGCGGTGTTCTCTACATCGCTGATCGCGTCATGAACCCCACCTACTATCGCCCCGGCGTTGTCATCCCGCCCGGGCCGCACGATCCGGTCGGCACGCGCTGGCTCGGCCTCAGCAAGCATGGCTATGGCATTCACGGCACCGATGAGCCGCGCTCGATCGGCCGCGCCGTTTCCCACGGCTGCGTTCGCCTGCACGACCGCGACGTCGAAGCTCTGTTCCCGCTCGTCCACATCGGTGACGAAGTCGTTTTCTTCCATCATCGCGACGCCTTCACTGCGGCGCTTTTCCATTCCCGAGCGTCCGTGCAGCCCGTTCTCGCCGATGCGGCTTACCACGCCGTCGCGGCCCATTGAGAGACGCCCATGCGCGAGCTTTCGTGGCGAATTTCTCAAGGAGGCGGCCATGACCGCTCTTTTCTCCGCCGTTTTCGCAACCATCGTTTCCTTTTCGCTCGCCTGGCTGATGGCTCGTCTCCTCGTGCAGGCTCTGTTTCTGGCGATGCCCGCCGGCCCGGATCGCTCACGCGATTTTCATTCCGCGCACGGAGCGCGCCCGTGAATCGCCTCTCGATTCGCGCCTTGGCATCTCGGCTCCGCGCTGCGTCTCGCAGCCAGTTGCCTGGAGCGCCGCACCTGTTTCTCGTTTCTCCCGCCGCAATCGGCTCGCGCGGTATGCCGCCCTTTCCGCCCCGCCCGCTCGCAGCCGATCCCCAGCGCCGCCCTCCCCGGCGCTTGCCATCCGCGGTCCGCGTTTCCGCGTGGGCCGCGGATGGCCCTCCCTTCGCCCGAGGCGGAACGTTCGCGAAGCGGTGTGCTATCATGCTGTTCCGGCAACCACTTCCTTGCGATGCGTTCCTTTCGCGGCATTTTGAGCTCGCTTTTATTTCTCGCCATCTGCTGCGCGCAGCCCGCGCAGGCGCAAGGAACGCGCGCCGCCGCGGCTGAACTCGCCCGCCGAATTCTGGCGATTGCGGGCGCTAGTCCAGCCATCTCCTTTCATTTCACCAGCCGTTCCTCCGTCGGAGTGACGCAAGCGGCCGCGCTGCGAAGCGAACTGCAATCCGCATTGCAATCGCAGGGAGCCAAATTCGTCGCCTCGGCCTCGGGCGCCGTTGAAGTGGACGTTACGCTCTCCCAGAGCTGGCGCAATCTGCTGCTCGTCGCGCAGGTCACCCGCGGATCGGCCACGCGCGTCGTCATGATTCCCTTCGCGCCACCCAGCGCGGAATCGGAAACGTCGCAACCGGTCGTCAGCCTTTCCCGCCATTTCGTCTGGCGCCAGCGCGCGCCATTTCTGGCGTTTCTCTCCTGGCGTTTCGCCACCGAAAGTTCCCCGTATCTCTGGATCCTCGAACCCGGCCGCCTGGTCCTCTATCGCCACGAAACCGGCGAATGGCGCGCTAGCGCCGGCGCCAGAATCCCGCATTCCGAGCCCTGGCCGCGCGACGTTCGCGGTGCCCTCTGGGTCGAGCCCGCGATCTCGGCGCCCGGCGGCGTTTCCGCTCCACCCGAATTGCGCGCGACCTTGCCCGGCGTCACCTGCTCGATGCCGCTCGCGCCAGTCTCCGGCCGTCTGCCGCTCACGTGCCAGCCGCTGAGCGCCGGCGCTTCCGGCTATCCTGTTTTCCAGGGCGGCGTCGTTGCCGCCACGGCCGTGCTCGCGCCCGGCCTGAACTATTTCTCCTCCGCCTCGGTTCGTGGCGGATCCCCGTTGACGCTCCCGTCGTTCTACTCCGCCGCTTTCGTTCGCGATGATCGCTCCGAGCCCGTCCTCCTCGCCGCCGCGCTCGACGGCAAAACTTACCTCTACGATTCCTCCGGGAAATCCGAAGGCGAAGTGGATGGCTGGGGCAGCTCCGTCGCCGGCATCGAAAGCTCCTGCGGCGACCAGTGGCAGGTGCTCTCCACGCGTCCTGGCGATTGGACGCAGAATGATTCGCTGGCCGCTTTCGACATCGCCGACGGCAAAGCCGTTCCCACCGGCGAGCCGATCGATTTTTCCGGCCCTATTCTCGGACTTTCCACGGCGCCCGGCGGCCGCGAGGCCTACGCCGTCGTTCTCAATCTCAGCGCGGGATTGTATGAAGCGTATAGCGTTACTGTTGCTTGCCAGCGTTAGCCTGGTCGCCGCTCCGCGCGCCGCCGCCTCCACGCGGCCGCGCTACGGCGGCATGTTGCGCGTTGAAACCTCGGCGCGCGTCGTTTCGCTCGATCCCTCCTCGCCGCCCGTGAGTCCCGCCGCGCGCTCTCTTCGGGAAAAGATTTTTTTTCTGATTGCGGATCGCCTGGTTCGGCTCGATTCCCGCGGCCGCCTGCTTCCGCAGCTCTCGACGTCCTGGCGCTCGGCCGCCAACGCGCGTTCCTGGACCTTTGCGCTCCGCGACGGCGTTCATTTCTCCGATGGCGTCCCGCTCGTCGCCGGCCAGGTGGTTGCCGCCCTCTCCGCCCGCCATCCCGATTGGCGCATCACCGCGCAAGCCGCGGCCGTGCGTATCGTTCTTCCGCGATCCGAGCCGGATCTTCCTCTGCGTCTCGCTCAGGCTGAAAATTCCATCCTGCGTTCGGGTCCCGGCGGCGTTCCGCTCGGCACCGGACCGTTCCGCGTCGCCCAGTTCACTCCCTCGCGCATCGTTCTCGCGGCCAATGCGAACGGCTGGCGCGGCCGTCCGTTTCTGGACTCCGTCGAAATCCTGCTCAACCGCCCGCTGCGCGAGCAGTGGATCGATCTCGAGCTCGGTCGCGCCGATCTGGTGGAAATCGAGCCGAGCGGCGTTCGCCGCGCCATCGAGAGCAACGTTCGCTTGTGGTCTTCCCAGCCGGATGAACTGATTGCCATCGTCTTCCAGAATTCCAGCGCCGTGGCGCGGAATTTCGCTTTGCGCCAGGCGCTCGCCGCCAGCGTCAATCGCACCGCGCTGCGCGACGTCTTGCTCCAGAAGCAGGGCCAGGTCGCCGTTTCGCTGCTGCCCGATTGGCTCAGCGGCTACGCGTTTCTCTTCACCCCGGCTTCGCTCGCCGCGCGTCCCACCGGCGCGCCCGGTCTTCCGCCGTTCTTGCTCGCCTACGATTCTTCCGACCCGCTGCTGTCGAGCCTCGCCGGCCGCATCGCCGTGGACGCGCGCGCCGTCGGGCTGCGCCTGAATCTCGCTCCGCAAGCTCCCGGCGCTTTCTCGCGCGCCGACGCTCGTCTGATGCGCGCGCGAATTGCCTCGGTCGATCGCCGCGTCGCCTTCGATCGCCTCCTCGACTCGCTCGGCGGCGCCGCTCCCGTGAAGCTCCCCCCCAGCGATTCCCCCGACGCGCTCTACGCCGCCGAGCAGGCGGTCGTTTCAAGCGATTGGGTGATTCCGCTGGTGGATTTGCCGGAAATTTACGGCCTCGGCAAGCGCGTCGAAAACTGGGATCCGCCGGCCGTTTCGCTTGCCGGCGGCTGGAATCTGCAAAACGTCTGGAAGGAGCCGAAATAGTTGCGGCTGCGGCTGAAATTATTCCTCGTGCTCGCGGCGCTCGTCGCGATTTCCGTAGCGGCCGCGGCCTGGGCCGTTTCGCTCACCACTCGCCGCGCTTATCTCCGCGCCGATCGCCGCCAGACCGCCGCTTTGCTCGCCCAGTTCGATCAAGAATATCAGCGGCTCGGCCAGGGCGTTCTCGCTCGCGTCAACGCCATCCAGGCCACGCCGTCCGTCCTCCGCATGGTCGTCGAACTCAGCCGCCCCGGCGGCGACGCTTCTCCCTACGTCGACGCCGCCCCTCCGCTCGCCGCTTCCCATCAGCTTGATTTCCTCGATTTCGTCTCGGGCGACGGCTCGATCATCTCTTCGGCTTCCTGGCCCGCGCGTTTCGGCTACCGCGAAACCTGGGTCACTCGCGCTCCGGTCGGCAAGCCGTTCCTGCATCTTTGGGATTTGCCCGAAGGCCAGGCCGTCGCGCTCACCGCCGTCGCCGAAATCCATTTGCGCGGCAAAACGTTTTTCGTTGCCGGCGGCCAGCGCCTCGATCGCCAGTTTCTCGCCTCGCTCACGTTGCCGCAGGGCATGCGCGCGCTGCTTTATCGGAACACCACCGCGGCGTTTTCCCCCGATGATCTCGTCTCCGCGTCCGGCGCGGTTCCGCAGCCTGAGCGCCTGGCCCCGCTCATCGCCGAAGTTGTCGCCGAAAACCGCGCCGTCTCGCGTTCGGTCGAGTGGACGCCCGATCCCTCGAGCGCCGAAACCTTCTATACCCTCCCGCTCGCCGGACCCTCCGGCCATCTGCTCGCCGTGCTTCTCGTCGGCAGCTCGCGCCGCGATCTCGTGCTCCTGATGCGCCGCATTCGCCTTTCCGCGCTCGCCGTCGGCGCGGCCAGCCTGCTCCTCGGCCTGCTGCTCAGTTGGTGGGCCGCCGCTCGCGTCGCGCGTCCCGTGCTCCGGCTCGCCGAAGGTGCGCAAAAAGTCGCCGCCGGTGAGTGGGATGCCCGCGTCGAGGTGAAATCCCGCGACGAAGTCGGCCAGCTCGCCCGCAGTTTCAATCAGATGACCGGCCAGCTTGTCGAGCAGCGCGAACACCTCGTCCAGGCCGAGCGTGTTGCCGCCTGGCGCGAGCTCGCCCGCCGCCTCGCCCACGAACTGAAAAACCCGCTTTTTCCGCTCCAGATCACCGTCGAAAATCTCCAGCGCGCCCGCCAGCAAACGCCCGAGCAGTTCGACGAAGTTTTTCGCGAAAGCACCGCGACCCTCCTCGCCGAGCTCGCCAATCTGAAAACCATCCTCAATCGCTTCGGCGATTTCGCCAAAATGCCCGCGCCCGAGCGCCAGCCGCTCGATCTCAACGCCCTCGTCACCGAGGTCGTTCGCCTCTTCGAAGCCCAGTTTTCCGCGCCCGGCTGCCCGCCGATTCACGCCGAATTGCATCTCGATCCCGAGCTTAGCCCGATCGAGGCCGATCCTCACCTCTTGCGCCGCGCCGTCGAAAATATCGTCTTGAACGCGCTCGATGCCATGCCCGAGGGCGGCACGCTCACCGTTGGCACTGCCCGCCGCGACGCCGCCGCCGAGCTCGTCATT
>JAKAOH010000115.1 GCA_021812285.1 Acidobacteriota bacterium
TGGTCACCGCGCTCGGCGCGCGCAATTCGCCGATTCGATTTCCGCTGCGCGTGCGGACGGAAGCGGAGGCGCGGCTGGGGGAAAAACTCGCGGCGCAGGGAGTGGGAGACTATTTTGTGTTGTCGCCGGGAGGGGGATGGCGGTCGAAATGCTGGCCGGCGGAACGCTACGGCGCGCTGCACCGGGAAGTGGCGCAGCGCACCGGATGGCGAGGAGTGGTGAGCTACGGGCCGGGCGAACGGGATCTGGCGGAGAGGGTGCTCCAAACGGCGGGCGAACCCACACCGGTGATCGTGGACGCGGATGTAGCGCAGCTGATGGCGCTCGTGCGCGGCGCGAAGCTGGTGGTTGGGGGCGATAGCGGACCGCTGCATCTGGCGTCGGCGTTCGGGACGCCGGTGGTGGGGCTCTACGGGCCGACGCCGCCGGAACGCAACGGACCCTTCGGAGCGCGTGACATCGTGGTGCGCAACGCGGGAGCGGAAACGACCTTTCGGCGCGGCAACGACTATTCGCCGGCGATGCTTTCGATCACGGTGGAACAGGCGCTCGATGCGGTCGAACGGCGTTTAGAGGCGGCCGTATGAAGGGCGGCCTCGCGCGTTGGCGCGTGCGCGCGGGCTATCCCGCGGCGCTGCTTTATTTCTGGCTGGCGCATCCGCGGCCGGAGTGGATTCTGGCTGGCGCGGCGACGGGCATTCTGGGCCTCGGCTTCCGAGGCTGCGCGGCGGGATATTTGCGGAAAAACCAGGGTCTGGCGACGTCGGGGCCGTACGCGTGGACGCGGAATCCGCTTTACTTCGGGAGCATGTGGCTTGCGGCGGGGCTCGCGGTTGCGGCAAATTCCTGGATCGCCGCGACCGTTGTCGCTGTTTATTTTCTGGCGTTTTATCCGGCGACGATGCGGAGCGAGGAAACGGAACTCGCGGCGCGTTACGGCGCGGCGTACCGCGAGTATTCGGCAAGCACGCCGCTTTTCTGGCCGAGGCCGCCGCGCGGGCGCGCGCTGGAAGGAAAATTCTCGTGGGCGGTTTATCGCGCGAATCACGAATACAACGCGGGGCTGGGATTGGCGGTTGTGGTCGCCCTGCTGGTCTTGAAAATGATCTGGCTGGGATGAGGGGTCACGCGCGGGCGGCGCGTGGCGGAGACTGGTTTTACTGCAAGCGGTAGACTTCGCGGATCAGCCGGCGGAATTTCGGCTGGTAAATCAGGTCGTAGGTCTCGTCCTTTCCGGGGAAAAGCTGAAGAGCGAGTTGGCGCGTGGCCGTTGCGAGATCGGCCGCTTCTTCGTACGGAAGATCGCCCTGCGCGATGATACCGAGCGCCATGTTCACCACGATTCGGAGCCGGCGTACGCGGCGGCTTTCCTCGGCGATCGCCTCGGGCGTGGCAGCGAGCCTATCGTTGGCGCTCATGGCATGACCTTGCGGCTATGATAGGGAGAGACTCGAAGCGCGGCAAGCCGGGAAACTCAGGCAGCCAGCGCAGGCGCCGAGCGATCGCCGGAATCGCCGCCGAAACACGGGAGGCCGCGATGAGCAAACTTCAGGGTAAGGACGGCAGAAGCGGGGAAGGCCACGAGGAAGAGGAAACGGTGGCCGTTCACCGCGCCGATTCCTGGACGGAAGCTGTGGTGCTGCGGGGATTGCTCGAGAGCGCCGGCATCGATTCTCCTCCGCTTACGCGCACGGATCCCTACCCGTTCAGCAACCCTCCCGCCGATTTTCCCGGAGCCGAAATTCTGGTGCGCGAATCGCAAGTGGAGGAGGCGCGGGCGATTATCGCCGAATACCTGGAAAGCGCGAAACGCGGCGAACAGGCAGAAGAGCCGGACGAAGAATAACAGAAGCCGAGTCCATCGGCAGGGGACGGCGGCACGGCCGGAGAGCGCTTCGCGCTTGGGAGCGGCGCCAATTTCGCGCGGAGATCAGCGGCGGGCGCGAACGTAGGGCTCGATGAGAACGCGATTGCCGCGGCTGAGCGCGGTCACCTCGCCATCGCGCTCGGTAAGCCAAAGCGCGATATCATCCTGGCGGTAGCGGCGTATCACCTCCGGCGACGGCAAACCGAAGGAATTTTCCGCACCCACGGAAATCACGGCGTACCGCGGATGAACGGCTTGGAGAAATTCCTGGCTGGATGACGTCTTGCTGCCGTGATGCGGCACCTTCAGGAACGTGGCACCCAGCGCGTCCCCGTTCTGGACGAGTTGTTCCTCCACCTGCTTTTCGATGTCGCCCGTCAGGAGAAATCCCGCTTTGCCGCAGTGGAGCGAAAGAACGACGGAATCGTTGTTCGAAGCTTTCCATTTTTCGCGGTCGTCGGGCGGCCACAGAAACTGGCCCTGGACGCGGCCCCAGCGGAAGCTTTCGCCGCTGCGCTTGTGGAGGATGGGCACGCCGAGCGAGCGTGCGTCGGCCAGCAGAGCCTCGTATTCGCGCGAGCGGACGTCGTGGCCGACCCATAGCTGGCCGACGTGGAAATTTTCGAGCACGGCGGGCAAGCCGCCCATGTGGTCGTGATGGGCATGGGTCAATTCCACGGCGTTGAGGCGTTTCAGGCCGAGCGACCAGAGATAGGGCGAAACGACTCGCTCGCCGACGTCGAAACCGGAGCGGTACCCGCCCATGGTGAACGAGCCGGCGAGACCTCCGCCATCGACGAGCAGCGTGCGGCCATCGGGAAACGCGACGAAAATCGAATCGCCCTGGCTGACGTCGAGCACGGTGACCTGCATCTGGCCGGGAACGAGATTCGGCGGGAAGGGATACGTGGCGACGGCGAGAACGACGCCAACGATCGCCGTGGCCAGAGCCCATTTCAGGGGACGTGAAAGCCTGGCGCCGCGGCCGGGCGTGGCGTTTTCGTCTGCGGATCTGCCGTGGCGCCGCGTGGAGAGAAGTACGGCTCCCAAGGCAGCGAGCAGCGCGAAAAACGCGACGAGCAGCCAAAGCGGCGGGCCGGGGATGCGATAGGAAAGCCATCTCACGCGGGCGAACCAGCGAATCGTGGCGATGAGCGCGGCAACGAGCCACCCGACCGGCTTTGCCAGAATGACGCCGAGTTGCTGCCAGATCAGACCGACGCCGAGCGCCAGAAAACCGAGCGGAACGATAAGCGCCGTCAACAGGACGGCGGGAACGTTGGACATCGGTCCGGAAAGGCTGATGCGATTGAAATCGGCGGCCATCATCGGCAGCATGCCAAGTTGAATCGCGAGCGAGAGCAGCAGAAGTTCCCAAACGTAAAAGCCGCAGCGCAATGTCCCGCGTGCGGCGAGCCACGCGGCTCTCGCGGCGCGGAGGGGAAGGTGCGCCGTGAGCCAGTCCCTGAGCATGCGCAGTTCCAGCCGGAACTGAGCCACGCCAGCGGGAAAGCCGCCGTCGCGCGTGGAATCGTCCAGACGGGAGAGTCCCCGGCGATATGGCGAGGCCGCTCGATCGATCCACGGCAGGCCGACGACGGCGATGACGGCCGCGGCGAGGAAGGAAAGCTGGAAGCTGGAATCGCCGAGTTCGGATGGTTTGGCGAGCAGAAGGACGATCGCGGCGAACGAAACGGAATTCAGCAACGAGACGTGGCGATAGAAAAGGCGCGCGGCGAGCACGACCGCGGCCATGAGCGCGGCCCGCTCGACCGGAGGGCGATCCTGGACGACAGCGACGTAGGCGCCAAGCGCGGCCAGGACGACAAGCGTGGTGACGGCGGGAGAAAAATGCAAGCGGCGGCAGACCCAGAAAAGCGCAAGCGTGAGCGCGGCCACGTGGAGACCCGCGATCACGAGAACGTGATAGGCGCCGGCCTTTTGAAAAATTTCCGCCATTTCCGTGCTGACGAAACTCCGATCGCCAAGCAGCATCGCGCGAATCACTGGCGCTTGGCGCGGCGGGAAGAGACGATTGGCTTCGGCGATCAACGCGCCACGAGCGCGAGCGACGCGCTGGGCGAGATCGGGCGCCGGACCGGGCAGCCGGCGCAGCAGGACGGCGGCGCGAAGCGTGCCGGTGAGTTCGATTCCCTGGCGAACCAGATAGCCCCGGTAATCGAAAGAGCCGGGATCGAGGAAATCGCGCGGCAGGCGAGCCTGGGCGAGGGCTTCGACGCTGTCGCCGGCGCGAACGGCTGGAGGTTTCGAATGCTCGCCGCGGTCGGTATAGAGAGTGAGGCGGAGACCTCCGGAAACGGGGATGATGTTGCCGCGCACTTCGACGCTTCGCAGCCCGATGACGTAGCTCCAACCCCAGGGCATCCGGAGCGGGTCGTCACGCAATTGGCCGCGCCAGCGCAGCGGTTCGCCCAGATCGAGATCGCCGTGGCGGACGAGCAGATCCACGCGCGCGGGCGCGCGCGCGGCGCGCCGGCACGTGGCGGCAGCGACGCCGACGAGGCACCAGGCGGTGAGCGCGAGAGCGAACGCAGGCCAATGGCAGCGACGGCGCGCGAGCAGCAGACCGGCGAGCACGGCGACGAAGGCAAAGGCCAGCCAGGCCAGCGGCGCCACCAGCATCTTGTCGCCAAGGGCGATGCCCAGCGCCAGCGCCGCGGCCATCCAGAAAAGCGGAATCACGGCTGTGTCGTCAGTTCCACCAGAGTTTCGATGTGAAAGGTTTGCGGAAACACGTCGAACAGATGAATTTCCGCGATGTGAAAGCCAGTGGCGACGAGTTCGCCCAGATCGCGAGCGAGCGTCGCGGGATCGCAGCTGAGATACAGCGTGCGTTTCGGCTTCAGCCGCACGAGCGGGCGCAGCGCTTCCGGACCCAGTCCGGCGCGCGGCGGGTCGAGCAGCACGAGATCGGGCCGTTCGGGCGAATCCATCTGCGCGGCGCGCTCGGCGAGGAACCTGGCGGCATCGGCGTTGACGATTTGGGCGTTCGTTCCGGTGAGATTCGCTTCGAGATCGCGGGCGGCGGCGGGATCGGCCTCGACGGCGGAAACGCGCGCGAATTTTCCGGTGAGCGCGGCGCTGAAGAGCCCGACGCCGGCGTAGAGGTCAAGCGCGAGATTTCCGCCGGGGCCGCGCTTGACGGCCGCGATCATTTCCTCGATCAGGAAGCGATTCACCTGGAAAAACGACATGTGGCCGACACGATATTCGCGTTCCGCGACGCGGTAGCTGATAAAGCCCGGCCCATCGAGATGCATGCGCTCGCCGGGGGTTTCCTGCCAGAGCAGCGAGCGGAGGCCGGAGACGGCGGTGCGCAAGCGTTCGGCGACGCGATGAGCGGAAGCGGGAAGAGCGGCGACGGTGAGATTGAAGAGCATATCGCCGTTGGGCGCGGCGAAGGCTTCAATCTGGCGAATCGTTTCGGGTAATTCACCGGCGGCCAGTTCGGCGCGCAGGCCGGCGAGCGCTGCAGCGAGCGCGGGCGAGAGCACCGGGCATTCGCTCACGGCGCAGAGGCGGTTGGAGCCGGCGCGGAAATAGCCGATTTCCGGCGCGGTGGGCGCCGTCTGGACGCTGCCCCGCGGAGGCCTGAGCGAGCGGATTTTCCATTGGGCGCGATTCCGGTAACCGAAGGGCGGCGAAGCGTGGAGCGAGATGGGCTCCGCCCAGTTCACGTGGCCGATGCGAGCGAGCGTCTCGCGCAGGATTTCTCGCTTGGCTTCCAGCTGGCTCTGGTAGGCAATGTGCTGATAATGGCAGCCGCCGCAAACGCCGAAATGCGGGCAGCGAGGGAAAACCCGATCGGGCGAAGGGCGAAGGATTTCTCCGACTTCGGCACGGACGAAATTTTTGCGCTTTTCCGTGACGCGCGCGCGGATGGATTCCTGGGGCAGGACGAAAGGAACGAAATAGGCCACGGCGTCGCGGCGGGCGAGGCCGTCGCCGCCGTAAACGAGCTTTTCGATTTCGAGATCGATGATCGCGGCTGGCGCGGACGGGCGATGTCGTTTCATGTGAGATAGAAAAGGCTCAAGCGCGGCAGCCCGAAGGTTTCAAACAGCCGCTTTTGCACGTATTGGCGTTCGAGCGAAGCGATCTGCTCGGCCGTCATTTTACGGCGATATCGGGCGAGCGCGCGATCGAGTTCGCGGCGGATTTCCACTATCTGGTCGTCGGACGCGGCTGCGGTCAGCGCGGCGACGAGCCTTTCCTCGAGAACGGTCAACCACCGTTCGAGGTCTTCCAGGTCGTTCGAGGCTTCCAGATTGAGCGCGGTGCGGCGCTCTTGGAGCCGCACGGCGGTTTCCTCGAAGCGGGCGGCGAGATCAAGGTGCGAGGGACGCGCCTTTTCCGCCGCGGCGCTCAACTGGGCCGCGTTTTTGGCCAGATAGGCGGAAACTTCCTCGCGCGAAAACGGATCGGCCGGCTTGGCGCGGCCCACTCCGGGGCCCGAGCCGGCGGCGGCTTCGCTCGCCTCGGCTGCGGCATCGGCGACGGCATCCACGCAATAGACCAGGCTTTTCAGCGGACGGCCGGCCAGGGCGCGGCGGGAGTGGGCGTAGCTTTCGAAGGCCCGATCGATTCCTTTCAGCACCGCTTCGAGAGGCACGCCGGCTTTCTGCCAGGTTTCGACGATCGCCCAATCGAGCGGGGAAACCAGCAGATGGGCGCCGCGCTTGCGCCAGAAATGCTCCTCGATTTCCGTGAAGTAATTGAAGTAGTTGAATTCTTCCATGAACGCCCTGCGACCGCCCTGCCGATTCCCCGCGTTTTGCTTTTGCGCGACCGCGTGCGAACGGTCCCGTGCGGCTAGCGTTTCGCCTTGCGCGATGGGCCAGCGCCGTGCTGTTCGGCTGCGGCGGGGTGGTTCCGTTCCCAAATCAGACGAAGACCTTCGAGCGTAAGAAATTCATCCACCGCTTCCACCAGCTTTGACGATCCGGCAAGCAGCGCCGCTTGGCCGCCGGTCGCCACTACGCGCGTTTTCGCGCCAAGTTCGGATTTCATGCGCGCGAGCACGCCATCCATCATGTCGAGATAGCCGTAAAACAGGCCGGCCTGAACGGAGGTAGTGGTGCTGGTACCGATGATGGCGCCGGGATCCTTGATCTCGACGCGCTGGAGCCGTGCGGCGCGGGAAAAGAGGGCTTCCGAGGCGATGCCGATACCGGGAAAAATCGTGCCGCCCATATATTCGCCGCGCGCGGAAATGGCGTCGAATGTGATCGCGGTGCCGAAATCCACGACGATGCACGGTCCACCGTATTTTTCGAACGCGGCGACGGCGTTGACGATGCGATCGGCGCCGACGTCCTGCGGGCTGTCGTAGAGGATTGGCATGCCGGTGCGCACGCCCGGTTCGACGAAAAGCGCCTGACGGCCGAAATAGCGCTCGGCCATCTGCGCGAGCGTGCCGTTGAGTGGGGGCACGACGGAACTGATGATGATGCCGCTCACATCGGCGGCGTCCAGGCCGGCAAGCGAAAAAAGGTTTCGCGACAGAATGCCGTATTCGTCCACCGTCTGATTGCGAGCGGTGGTCAGCCGCCAATGGGCCGCAAGATGGGAGCCGCGGAAAACGCCGAGGACGGTGTTGGTGTTGCCGACGTCCATCGTCACCAGCATCAGCTCACCTCCCGCACGTCGCCGGAAACGACCGGCTCGACGCGGCCGTCGTCGCGCCGCACCCGCAGCCATCCGCCGGGCTCGATGCCGTCGGTTGTGCCGGTGAAGGATTCGGCGGCGTTTTCGATGCGAACGCGCTTGCCGCGCGCGAAGCTGGAAACCTGCGAAAACTGCTCGACGATGGAACCTGCTCCATCGGTCATCCAGCGATTGTAGTGGCGCTCGAGTTCGTGCAGCAACCCGGCGAGAAGCGCGAGGCGCGAATGCTCGCGGGCGGATTCGATGCGGAGCGACGTCGCGATTTTTTCGATCGGCTCGGAAAATTTTTCGTGATTCACGTTGATGCCGACGCCCACGACGACGAATTCGATGCGATCGGGTTGCGCCTGCATCTCCGTCAGAATGCCGGCGAATTTCCGACCGCCAAGCAATAGGTCGTTGGGCCAGCGAATATCCGGTTCGAGGCCGGTTTGGCGGTAGGCAGCTTCGCGCGCGGCAAGTCCCGTGACGATCGTCAGCATCGCCGCCGAGCCTGGCGCGATCGCCGGGCGCAGCAGAACGCTCGCATAGATGCCACGCGCCTTTTCCGAATGCCAGTCGCGGCCCAGCCGGCCGCGTCCGTTGGTTTGTTCTTCGGCGATGACGACGGTGCCGGCGGGAGCGCCGCGGCGACCAAGTTCGAGCGCGACGTCGTTAGTCGAGCCGGTCTTGAAAAAATGATGAAGGTGATTGTGAAAGATCGTGCCGTGCAGACGCGGATTCAGCAACCCCGGCACCAAAACGTCCGCCGCGCGTTCCAGGCGATAGCCGGCGCGCGGCTCGCCTTTCACGCGGACTCCAAGCGAGCGCAGTTTTTCCACCCAGCGCCAAACGGAAGAACGCGAAACGCCGATTTCCCGCGCGATGCGTGCGCCGCTGATGGCCAGCATCGGGCGCGTGGCGAGCAGGGTCATCAGCGCGTCGATGCGGCGGTCGGTTTGCCCGGGGATGGTCAATTGTCGCGCCATGGGAGCCGGCGACAGATTATCAGCCGAGCCGGGCGGGTTTCACAAGCACGGGAGCAACCGGCCGGGCCGCGGAGTTGAGGTCCGCGCGGCCTTCAGCCTCGGCCGTCTTCCAGTTGGGCCAGGCGTGCGAGCAGCTTTTCGCGTTCGGCGGCGAGCTCGGCGATGGAGGATTCCGTCTGCTTCACCACGTGTTCGGGCGCGCGCGTGCGAAAGGCATCGTCGGCCAGGCGATTGTGTTTCGATTCAATGGCTTGCGCAAGCCGCTCTTCCTGCTTGCGCAGACGGGCGATTTCCGCTTCGCGATCGGAAGGCTCCTCCTGGCCGATGCGGAGCTCGAAACGAGCGGCGGAATGCACGGTTCCCGCGCCGGAGCCCAGCGAGCCGTCGCGAATGTGGAGAGGGGAAATGCCGCCCAGGCGCGCGAGCGCATCGAAATTCGTTTCGACGAGCCGGCTAACTTCCGAATCGGCGGACGAGAAATCGGCAGGCAGTTTTTTCTTCGGATCGAGTTTCTGCTCGGCGCGAAGTTTTCGGGCGGCTTCGACGATCTCCTGTAGTAGCGCGACGTCGCGTTCGGCCGATTCGTCGAGCCACTCCTCGCGAAGCTTCGGGTAGCGTTCGAACGCCAGCGAACGCGCCCCGGCCCGTTGCGGCAGCCGCAGCCAGAGTTCCTCGGTGAGGAACGGCATGAAGGGATGGAGCAGGCGCAACGCCAGGTCGAAAATGGCGAAGAGGTTGCTCCAGGCGGCAATCGCTTCCTCGCGATCGGCGCTCGCGAGCGGCGTTTTCGCCCATTCGATATACCAATCGCAGAATTCGTGCCAGAAAAAGTGGTAAACGACGTGCGCCGCTTCGTGAAAGCGGAACTGCTCGAGCGCTTCGTTTACCTCGCCCGCAACGCGCGCCAAGCGTGAATACATCCATCGCTCGACGAGAGGCAGATTTCCGGCGTGCCTGTGCGGCGCGGCAGCACGAACGTCGGGTGCGGCGAGCTCTTCGAGCGAAACGTCTGAAGATTCGATTTTCTCGAGATTCACGAAAAGGAATCGGGCCGCGTTCCAGATCTTGTTAGCGAAAGCGCGATAGCCCTGAATCCGCTCCTCGCTCAAGGCGATATCCGTGCCGGGAGCGGCGCCGATGGCGAGGGTGAAGCGCAACGCGTCGGTGCCGTATTTTTCGATGACTTCGAGCGGGTCCACTACGTTTCCGCGCGTCTTCGACATTTTCACGCCATGCGGATCGCGAACGAGTGCGTGGAGGTAGAGAGAACGGAATGGAATTCGGTCCTTGAGACGCTCGCCGGCCGTCAGATGCAGGCCGAGCATGATCATACGCGCGTCCCAGAAAAACAGGATGTCGTAGCCGCTGATGAGCAGGCTGGTGGGGTAAAATTTGCGCAGATCGGGCGTATCGTCGGGCCAGCCGAGCGTGGAAAACGGCCACAAACCGGAACTGAACCACGTGTCGAGAACGTCGGGATCCTGCGCGAGCTTCGCGCCCCCGCACTTGCCGCAGCGCTCGGGCGGGCTCGCGGCGTGGGCGCGGCCATTCACGACTTCCACTCGGGAATCGCGCGCGGGCGTCATTTCGCCGCAATCGGCGCAGTGCCAGACGGGAATCCGGTGGCCCCACCAGAGCTGGCGCGAAATGCACCAGTCGCGGATGTTTTCCATCCAGTCGAGATAGATTTTTTTCTGGTTTTCGGGAACGACTGAAATCAACCCTTCGCTCACCACGCGAAGGGCGGGCTCGGCGAGCGGCTTCATGCGGCAGAACCATTGGGTCGAAAGCCGCGGCTCGACGTCGGTTTTGCAGCGGTCGCAGACGCCGACGGCGTGCGTGTGGTTCGTGATGCTTTCGAGCAGAGCCTGGGCGCGGAGGCCCTCGACGATGCGCCCTCGAGCGACGAATCGGTCGAGTCCGGCGTAGGCGCCGGCGCGGTCGTTCATGTGGCCGTCGTCGGTCATCACGTCGATCTGCTCGAGGTTGTGCCGCTTCCCGAGTTCGAAGTCGTTGGGATCGTGCGCGGGCGTCACTTTGACGGCGCCGGTGCCGAATTCGCGATCCACGAATTCATCGGCGATGATCGGAATTTCGCGGCCGACGAGCGGCAGGCGAACTTTGCGGCCGACGAGCGAGCGGTAGCGTTCGTCCTCGGGATGAACGGCGACGGCGGTATCGCCGAGCATGGTTTCTGGGCGCGTCGTGGCGACGACGACGTAGCCATCGCCGTCGGCGAGTGGATAGCGAATGTGCCAGAGTTTACCGGCCCGCTCGACGTGAACGACTTCGAGATCGCTGAGCGCGGTCTGACAGCGCGGGCACCAGTTCACCATGTAGCGGCCGCGATAGATGAGGCCTTCGCGATAGAGCCGGAGGAAGGCTTCGAGCACGGCGCGATAGAGCGGAGGATCCAGCGTGAAACGCTCGCGGGTCCAGTCGCAGCTGTCGCCCAGGCGAATCATCTGCTCGCGGATGCGGCCGCCGGATTGCTGTTTCCACTCCCAAACGCGGCGCTCGAATTCCTCGCGACCCAGGCCGACGCGCGTCAGTCCTTCCTTGGCCAGTTCGCGCTCAACCACGACCTGCGTGGCGATGCCGGCATGGTCGCAGCCGGGCAGCCAGAGCGTGTTCGCGCCGAGCATGCGGCGCCAGCGGACGAGGATATCGATCTGGGTGTGCTCGAGCATGTGGCCGATGTGAATCGAGCCGGTGACGTTCGGCGGAGGGATGGCAATGGAAAAAACGGGACCCGGCGCGGCGGCGTCGGCGGCGAAAAGATTCGCTTCCACCCACTGACGTGAAAGGCGCTTTTCGATTTCCTGCGGCTCGTAGGCTTTCGGGATTTCGCGGCTCATCGGTTTGGTGCCGGGGTTGGTGGCGCTCGCACCGGCTGAATTGCATTACTATACGAGGAGCGCGGAAATAGCGTCAAATTGAGCCAATTTCGCTCGGCGCCGTTTCCAACGAGAAAGAAGGAGTGCACATATCATGCAACTGGGAATGA
>JAKAOH010000116.1 GCA_021812285.1 Acidobacteriota bacterium
CTTGTCGCTCCGCGTCAGGTCGCGGCTGATCGGCCGCCAGTGCAGCCCCGCGTCGGTCGAGCGGAACAGCACGTTCGCCCCCAGATAGATCACCTTTGAATCGGTGGGAGCGACCGCGATCGGCGCCGTCCAGTTGAACCGGTACCGCAGCGCCGAGGGAGGCCGGTCGAAGACGCTCGGAAGGTACGGCCGCAGGAACGCCGTTTCATTCGTATCGCGATCCAGGCGCACGATCTCGCCGTTTTGCGAATCGGCGTAAATGTAGGGCGTGCCCGGCGCCGGTACCGCATACTGCCCGTCGCCGAAGGCCACGGTGAACCATTCCGCGCCGGTAATGGGGGAGCGGCTCAGGCTGCTGGTCGGCCCGCACCACGCGCTATTGTCCTGCAATCCGCCGCAAACGCCGTAGGGCGTTCGTTCGGGGTCGATTGCGACGCTGTAAAACTGCTCGATCGGAAGGTTGTCCAGATGGCGCCAATTGCGTCCGCCGTCGGTCGTCAGGTACGCGCCGCCGTCGTTGCCTTCGATCATCCGGTCCGGATTGCGCGGATCGATCCACAGCGCGTGATGATCGGGATGGACGCCGCTTCCGATGACGCGCGCCGTGCGGCCGCCGTCGCTCGATTCCAGAATATTGAACGAAAGGAAAAAGATTTTTTCCGGATTATTCGGCGCCACGTAGAGATGCGAAAAATAGAACGGCCGCGCGTCCAGGTCGCGGTAACGGCTCACGAGCGACCATCGCTCGCCGCGGTCCCCCGATTCCCACAGCACTCCCTGCTTCGATTCGATCAGCGCGTAAACGCGCCGCGGTTCGCTCGGCGCAATTGCCAGTCCGATCCGTCCCATCGGCGGCGCCGGCAGTCCCTCGGTCAATTTCTGCCAGGTGTCGCCGCCGTCCGTGGTTCGGTAGATCCCGCTCGCCGGTCCGCCGCTTTCCAGAATCCACGGCCAGCGCTGCACCTGCCACATCCCGGCGTAGAGAATCTCCGGATTCCCCGGCTCCATCACCAGATCCGAAACGCCTGTCGTCGGGTCCACGTACAGCGTTTTTTTCCACGTTTTCCCGCCGTCGGTCGTCCGAAAAACTCCCCGCTCGTTGTTCGGGCCCCATGCGTGCCCCAACACGCCCACGAAAACCACGTTCGGATTCGCCGGTGAAACCACGATCGAGGAAATCTGTCCCGCGTCCCCCAGGCCCATGAATCGCCAGTTGCGTCCACCGTCGGGCGAAAAATAGACGCCGCGCCCGGTGACGATGTCGTTCCGGATATTCGCCTCGCCCGTTCCCACCCACACCAGATTCGGATTCGATGGCGCCAGCGCCATCGCTCCCACCGACGAAACCGCCTGATGTTGAAACAGCGCCGTCCAGGAAATCCCGCCGTCCTCGGTCTTGAAAATCCCGCCCGCCGCCGTGCCCACGTAATAGACGTTCGAATCGCCGGGAATTCCGGCCACCGCCGTCACGCGGCCTCCTGCGATCGCCGGGCCGAGGTTGCGAAACTGCAGCGCTTCGAGCGGATTCGGCGTTGGCGTCGCGGCCGCGCGCTCCTTCAGCACCATCTTGCGGCTCTGCGCCGCCGCTCCCGCCGCGAGCAGGCCCAGCACGAGCGCCGCGGCCGCGAGCTTCGCATTCGCCAGGAAATCGTTTTTCATGAACCGCTCCTTGTGCGGCATCGGAGCGCGTATTTTCTCAGACACCGGGTGGGGAATGAAAGCTAGTTCGAACGAGGAGGGGTTGCTCAGTTGCGGTGTCGGGTGATGCACTCGCCGGGCTGGGCTGCTCTCGTTGGGCTTGCGTTTTGGGACGCTGGCTCGGCGGCTGACTTTGCCGCGAGCGCTTCTCCACGCGCTTTCCAAGGCGTCTGGATCCGGCAGCGTGGCTGGCGGGAAAGATCGGGTCCGTCGGGGTAGCCGTGAATTCTCGGTCCCGTTCCGGGAGCCGCGCCCGCGCGCGCGAGGAGCGGGCGCGAGGCCCCGTGGGGCCATCGCTGCGTAGGCCTTGCGTCGTGGCTTATTTGTTTCTGGGATCTTGCGTCAGGTGCAGCGGTGCCTCCGGGCCTGACACCGCGAACAGGCTGTACTTCCCCGGTATGTTTTTAATGTCTGTAACTTCGCGTACGTGGGTCAATTTGACGTCGCTTTTGACGCGTGTTTCTGTGGACTGGGAAACTAGGATCTCGTGCGCCATGGCTTCAGTCTGGATCCTGGCGGCGAGGTTCACGTGTGGCCCGAGGGCTGTGAATTGGTCTCGGAAATCTGTGCCCACGTTTCCGACGAGTGCCTCCCCGGTGTGTATGCCGCAACCTAGCCCTATCTCAATCTTTTGCGGGGAGTATAGCTTCCACTGCTCTGTCCACCGGGAGGCAATGTGGTCGAACTTTGTCCGCAGGTCTATGGCCGCCTGAACTGCCGCAAGCGCGTCCTTCTTCCCGCCGTCGCCGCGATGGTTGAGGACGCCGAAAAGGGCCATCACCCCATCCCCGATGAACTTGTCGAGCACCCCCGAGTGCTCGAATATGACTTTCGCTGCGGCGTCGCAATATTCCTTTAGGAAATCGGCGATTAGTGTCGGGTGGGCTTTCAGGATCTCGCAGAGAAGTGAGAAGCCTCGAATGTCCCAGAAGCAGACGGTGATTGTGCGCGGTTGGATCGCCAGGAGCGACGGTGGGCGCTCGATCGTCTCGAAGACCCTGGGGTCAAAGTAGCGACGCAGGAAATTGATCCGTTGCGACCACTCCCGGTAGCGGAGGGCTGCCCGGGTCTTGACGTTAATTTCCCGGCCCGCGGCGCCGCCTCTGATGTTTTTCTCGACCACGTCGAACGCCCCATAGTCGAAGGCCGCGTAGCGGTCTAGGCTCTTCTCCTTCGCTGTAAACAAGATGGCCATGATGAGCGGGTCGAGCTTTCTTACCTCCTGCAGCACGTTCATGCCGCTCTGTTCAGAGGCCATTACTAGGTCGGTCAGCACGACATCGATTGGCTCCCTCTGGGCTAGCTGCTGCTCCACGATCACCCTCGCTTCGGCCTCGCTCGCTGCCGTGAGGACTTCCCACGTGGGGTTCTCGTCGCTCAGAGCGCGCCTTAAGGCGTCTCTGTTTTCCTTCTCGTCGTCGGCGATCAGAATCCTAGGCATATGCGGTAGGTTCCTTAGGTGTCACGTTGCGACGCCGAGGCGTCTGCCGGGACCTCGGCCTCTTGGATAGCACGAGGTAGATATATCTCAAAGTCGGCCCCATGGGCGGGGATGCCGACTTCCCTTATGATGCCGCCATTGCCCTCAACGATGCGGCGAACCAGCGCTAGGCCGAGGCCGGTGCCGTGCTCGTGGGTGGTGTAGAAGGCGTCGAATATCTTTTCCTTGTTCTCTACAGCCACCCCCGGACCGTTGTCCGTGAAGTGGATAAGAATGTACTGCTTGGCCGAATCCACGGGGCCCGGCAGGGCCTCCTGCTGGGGTTGACTTACCTGCGCCATGATCCTTAGGCCGGTGCTTTCGGAGCACTGCATTGCATTCGAGACCAATTCGTCGAAGCACTCGGCCAACCGCTCGGAGTCCGCGTTAACCAGAACCCCGGGCGGGCAGTCGACCTCGCATAGGCAGCCCTTCGCCCGGGCTGTATCGCATGCGTCCTCGAGGATTGGCCGCAGCAGGGTCGGTGCGGGTGTTACCTCCTGCGCCCGGGTCAGCGATTTGAACTGGTCGATGATGCCCTTTGCTTTCTCGACAGAGGCCCGGATGCTCCGTATGACCTCTTTCGCTTCGTCACCGCGCCCGCTCTCGACGCGCCTTTCCAGCGGGTCAAGGTTTGTCTCGATCGCGAAGATTGGATTTCCAATTTTATGTGCGGCGGAGAAAGAAATGTCCTTCCACACGGCGTCGCGCTCGGCGCGGACCCGCAGGTTTTTCTCCGCCTCCAGGGCCGCATTTGCGAAGGTGAGGCGCTCTGTCAGTCGGACGTTCTCCCTGTAGAGCTCCTCGGGAGTTTTGCGGAACTTAGATAGGGAGCGGCCGTCCTCCGAGAAGTACTTAAAGCCGATTTGCGGAAACTGCTGCACGAGCGATGTGAGGTATCCCCTGTCCCAGACGCGGATCCGGGGGGTGGCCACTCCGGGGGGCAGGTGCCTCCACCGCGAAGCCCATCTCTCCATATCAAACAACGCGCGCTGCTCGGCGACGGGTTTGAGCAGAATTATGAGGAACGTGATCGGGGCGCTGGCGCGGTCCCCGAGCCCCTCCGGGCCGTGACGGCTCCATACCTCGCGCCAGATGAATCCGGGCGGGTCCCGCCGGAGCATGTCCAGGAGAACCTCTTGTGAGGCGCTCCGTCCCATCGAGACCAGCCAGAGCTCTCGGTATTCGAAGCCGTCGGGGTCCTTCTTGGGAAGCTCGGCGGCTATGTCCACGAACTCCGATTGCTTTCCCCACTCGAGCCGGCGGAAGCCCATCTGCGCGAGGAGTTCAAGGCAAAGGTTCTCGGCCTCGGGGCGCTCCAGAATATCCCAATCAACGAAAAAGGGAGTCGGGAGCGCTCGGCCGCCGTACCCACGTGCGCGGCGCGGAAAGCGCCTAAATTCGCCGAGCGCGAAGCGGAGTTCCTTGCCCAGTTGCGTGAGCCCAGCAGGGCTCGTCTCGTACTTGAGTATATCGAGGTCAGCCAAGTCAAACGGTGCTTGGTCCGTGACGCCACCCCGGCTCAGTATCACTACGTGTTTTCCCATGGCCCGGGCCAAGCCTACCTCGTAGAAGACGTTGGGCCTGCTTCCTGAAACGTCAGCGACCACACAGTCGGCGCGCGCGAGCTCCGCCGCCAGAATCCTCTGGACGGGGGTGCCATGTTGCGTCACGTCGCTGAAGGAGCGTGGCTGGAACCCCGCCGACCTGACGGCCTGTCTAACTGTCTCGCTGACGAGCTCAAAGCCGGCGTGGAGGGGCAGCGCCAGGAAGCAGCGCGGTCGAGGCCGAATTGCCTCTTGCATATCTCTACATGCTCCCAGGGGACTTGCGTTCGCGAATCGTCCCTACGGGCGATGCCCGCCCGTGGGACGCGAGGGAGTATTTTACGTCATTGGCGGAATACTCTCTATTAAAGTTGCACGGTACGCCGGGGACGGGTTACAGGCGGAATTCGCGGTGAATGGCGCGGACGGCTGCGCTCAGTGAGTTCTGCGGCACGGCCAGCGCCACGCGCTGGCCTGAAGCGCCCGTGGCCGCCGCAAGCACGCTCACGCGGCAGCGTTCGAGCGCCGTGAAAATGCGCGCGGCCGCGCCGGCGGGATGGCCGATCCGGGCGCCGATCGCGGTCACCAGGCCGACTTCCTCGGAGGAATGGACCACAAAGCCGTCGCTCGCCTGCTGCCCCGAGATCGGATGGCAGAATCCGGCCAGCGTCGCTTCCTCATGGGCCAGCGCGAACGCCAGCGAATTTTCCGGCGACGATTGCACCACCAGCAGCGGATGCGCGCCGGCTCCGTCCAGCCAGCCGAGCGCCCGCGTAGCCAGTTCCACCGGCCGCAAGGCGCCGTCGCCGCGCAGAGTGACCAGATGCGCCCGCGGCACCGCCGTCACCGCCGCAACCGCCGCGCGCCCGTTCGCTCCCGAAACGATGCGCGTGCCGGCTTCGCTCGGCCGGAACGAATTCCGCACGCGCAGCGGCGTGCCTGATTGCATCGCCGGCAAAATCGCTTTCCAGTGGATCACCTTCGCGCCGAAAAATGCGAGTTCGATCGCCTCGGCGTAGGTCAGCCGCGAAATCACTCGCGCGCCGGGCACAATTTGCGGATCGGCTGTCATCACGCCGTCCACGTCGGTCCAGATGGTGATTTCCGCCGCGCACAGCAGCGATCCGACGAGCGTCGCGGTGTAATCGGACGAGCCGCGACCGAGCGTCGTCGGCGCGCTTTCGATCGTCGCGCCGCGAAATCCGGTCATCACCGGAACCACGCCGCGCGACACGAGCGGCGAGATGCGCTCGCGCAGCCGCTTTTGCGTCGCTTCCACCAGCACGTTCGCATCGCCGAACCGGTCGTCGGTCACGATCAGTTCGGCCGCGTCCACGGCTCTCCCGCGCGCGCCCGCTTCGCGCAACGCTGCGGCGAAAAGCGCGGCCGAAATCACCTCACCCAGCGACGCCACGCCGTCGAGCCCCTGCGCCGTGGTTTTTCCCTCGGCTTCGAATTCTTCGCAGCTCTTCTCGAAAATCCCAATCGCCGCTTCCAGCCGTCGCTCGAAACGTTTCCGCTCCGCGGCGCTCAGCAGCGATTCCGCCGCCTTTCGGTGCCGAGCGCGAATTTCATCGGCGGCCTTGCGCCAGCTCCGGTCGCCCGTCGCCGCGGCCCGCGCCGAGCGCAGCAGCAGGTTCGTGATTCCTGCCATCGCTGAAACCACCACCAGGGTGCGCCGCCGCCGCGCCGAGCCGGCCGCGTGCCGCGCCGCCCACGCGATACGTTCGGCCGCGCCGAGCGAAGTTCCTCCGAATTTCAAGATGTGTAGCGGACTGCGGGATCGTGTCGCCATGGGGTCGCCCTTTACTCCGCAGCCGCACAGCCGCCGGCGATCGATGGCACCAGCATCACTTCGTCGCCTTCCGCGAAGCGGTACGATGCGCCTCCGAGGAAGCGAATATCTTCCTCGTTCACGTAGACGTTCACGAACGGCCGCAGGTGTCCCGCGTCGTCGCGCAGATGCCGGTTCAGGTCGGGATATTGCCGTCCCAAATCGTCGAGCAGTTCGGCCAGCGTGGTGGCCGTGCAATCCACGCTGGCTGCGCCTCCCGTGAGCCGGCGAAGCGCCGTCGGAATTTGGACTCGAATGGACATCGGCTTGCTCCTTTTTGCTTCCGGGACGCTACGGGCCGCCAGAAGACGGCGAGCCAGGGCCCCGGAGTTACACCCCGAGAGGGCGGATCGGATACGCCGGCAGCGCCGGCAAACCGAAATAGCCGCACTCGCCGCGCCCGGCGGCGTGGGAGGAAAGAGAGGTAGACCAGTCTTAGTGGTTTAGCCTCATGGTCCCCCGTAACTCGGGGCGGGACTTGGCACCGGTCGCTCGGATCGTCTCCGAGCCGGTTGCCGTGGCGTCATCGGGCCCGTTCCCTCGGCCACTCTTCATGAGACCCAGATCGGAAGGACCTGAGTCTGGAAGCATAAAAAGTGTAGCAGGCGCGTTGCGGCGGCCGCAAGCCGCGCGCGGCGAACGGTGCCCGGCTCGCATTGGACGGCTTCTAAACGCGCCCGAACGCGCTGCGCCCCCATTGAGCGCTTCCTTGCCGCCATTCGCCCTTCGCGACTTCCCGTTCGCCTCAGACCGCTTGCCGCCGGGTGCCGCTTCCTGCACAATGGCTTCGTTATGTTCCACCGCGACCAGATCGCGCCATTCGCCTACGCTTGTTGTCCGCGAATGAGCATGTGCATCCATAGCCATTCTGGCGCGGGCACGCAGCCGAGCTGATCGCAATCCCAAACCGGCTGTTTTTCAGCAACCCGCCGCCAAACGAAAACTGGCAGCGGGTTTTTACTTTTCCGGCATCTTTTACGGAAGAGCTATCTCCAATGGGGAGGGATACGCCGTGAGCGGCAAATGGAAAGTCGCCGTCCTGGGAGCCACTGGCCTGGTCGGTCAGCGGTTTCTGCAATTGCTCGAAAATCATCCCTGGTTCGAAGTCTCGGCGCTCGCTGCTTCCGAGCAATCCGCCGGCAAGCTCTATCGCGACGCGGCGAATTGGCTGCTGGATACTCCGCTCCCGGAACGCTTCGCCGACCTTCCCGTGCGCCACGCGCGGCCGGAGGAAGTGGAAGCCGATTTCGCGTTTTCCGCGCTGGATTCCGCGATTGCCGGCCCGATCGAGCTGGCATTCGCCCGCGCCGGCTTGCCCGTGGTAAGCAACGCTTCGGCGCATCGCATGGACGCCGACGTTCCGCTGCTCCTCGCCGACGTGAATCCGGAGCACGTTGCCCTGCTGCCCGAGCAACGGCGGCTGCGCGGTTTTTCCTCTGGTTTTCTCGTCACGAATCCCAATTGCTCGACGGCCGGGCTCGTCACCGCGCTCAAACCCCTCGACGCCGCCTTCGGCGTTGAAGCCGTTTCCGTCGTCACGTTGCAGGCTGCATCCGGCGCCGGCCATCCCGGCGTCGCTTCGATGGATCTGCTCGACAACGTGATCCCGTTCATTTCCGGCGAAGAGGAAAAACTCGAATCCGAGCCGCGCAAGATTCTCGGCCAATTGCTCGATGCCGCCATCGAGCCCGCGCCGTTCACCGTCAGCGCTCAGGTCAATCGCGTTCCCGTGCTCGACGGCCATCTGGAATCGGTTTCCGTGAAATTGCGCGGCAAAGCGACCGCCGCGGACCTGGCGCAAGCGCTTTCCGAATACGTTTCCGAGCCGCAGCGCGCCGCGCTGCCCACCGCGCCACCGCGCCCCATCGTTGTTCGCCCGGAATCCAATCGTCCGCAAACGCGTCTGGATCGCCTGGCATCGGGCGGCATGGCGGTTGTCGTCGGCCGCATTCGCCCATGCCCAATTCTCGATTTCCGGTTCAGCCTGCTTTCGCACAATACGATTCGCGGCGCCGCCGGTGCGGCGATTCTGAATGCGGAATGGCTTGTGAAATCGAAATTCCTGCTGCCCGGGGCCCGGTCCGGCGCGAAAGGCTAGCGGAAAACGCCCCGATAGATCGCCATGCCCACCGCCGCGTCCATCCCCAGCCGTTCGAGCGCGCGCACTTCGCGCCGGCTGCGAATCCCTCCCGCCGCGACGATCGGCAATTTCGTCAGTCCGCGCAAGTGGCGAAACCACGCGAGGTTGGTTCCTTTCATCGTTCCTTCGGCGTCCACGTAGGTGCATAAAAATCCGGCGCAGTAGGGTTCGAGCGCCGCAATCGCGTCTTCCGGCCGCAGCGGCAGGCGTCGCCGCCATCCCCGCACCACGATCTTTCCGCCCTCCGAATCGAGCGCCACGATCAGCTTCGCCTGTCCCACCACCGCGCACAGCCGCGAAAGAAACGTCCGGTTCGGCCGTCCCTCGCGAAACGCCGCCGTTCCCACGATCACTTGGTCGGCGCCGGCCAGCAGCAGTTCTCGCGCGCGCCGCACGCTTCGCACTCCTCCGCCGGCGCGAATGCGCGGCCCGCGGTTCTTGCGCGACCACCGGCACAGCGCCCGCACGTGCCGTAAATTCCCGCCGCGCCCCAGCGCCGCGTCCAGGTCGATCACATGCAGCAGCGGATATTCTTGGAAACGCGCCGCCACGCCCAGCACGTCGTCGATCGCCAGCATCCGCTTTCGTCCGCGCTCCAGTTGCACCACGCGCCCATCCTGCAAATCAATGCATGGAATCAGCATTTCGGTTTTCCCGCCGTCCGCCGCACCGGCACGCCGCGCTCGGCCAGCATTCGTTTCAGTTCGGCGATCGGCACGAGCCGCTCGTGAAAGATGGAAGCCGCCAGCGCCGCGTCGGCCATGCCGCGCTCGAAAATGTCCAGAAAATGTTCCGGTGAATCCGCGCCCCCCGACGCGATCACCGGCGCCGAAACGGCCCCGCTCACGCTCGCCGTCAGTTCCACGTCGAAACCCTCCCGCGTGCCGTCCCGATCGATCGAAGTCAACAGGATTTCCCCCGCTCCGCGCCGGACGCCTTCGCGCGCCCACTCGATAGCGTCGCGCCCCGCCGGTTCGCGCGCGCCGCGCACCCACACCTCGAATCCCGCGTTGCCGCGCCGGGCGTCGATCGCGAGCACCACCGCCTGCGAGCCGAATTCCGCCGCGAGTTCCTCGATCAGTTCCGGGCGTTCCACCGCCGCCGTATTCACCGTGATTTTGTCGGCTCCCGCGCGCACCACCGCTCGCGCGTCTTCGAGCGCGCGAATTCCCCCTCCCGCGGCGAGCGGAATGGAAAGCGCCGCGGCCACGCGCCGAATCGTTTCGAGAAACGTTGGCCGGCGGTCGCGCGAAGCGGCGATATCGAGGACGACCAGTTCGTCGGCGCCCTCGGCGTCGTATCGCGCCGCGAATTCCGCCGGATCGCCTTGCCGCCGCAATCCTTGAAACTGCACGCCCTTCACCACCCATTCGCCGTCCGTATCGAGGCAGGGAATGATCCGCCGGGCGAGCGTCATCGAGCCATCTCCAGAAAATTCTTCAGCAGCGCCGCGCCCGCTTCACCCGATTTCTCCGGATGAAACTGCACCCCCGCCACGCGCCCACATTCGATCGCCGCCGTGAAATCCCCGCCGTAATCGCACTGCGCCACGGCTTCTTCGCCGCCATCGAATGCGGCGTAGCTATGCGCGAAATAGAACCACGCATCGTCCGGAATTCCGGCCAGCAACGCGCTCGGCCGCGGCCGTCGCACCTGATTCCAGCCCATGTGCGGCAATTTCACTCCCGCCTCGAGTGGCCGCACGGCGCCGCGCAGCCGCGCGAGCCCGGCCATTTCCGGCGCTTCTTCGCTTCGCTCGTAAAGCGCCTGCATTCCGAGGCAAATTCCCAAAAACGCCGCGCCGCGCTCGATCGCCGCGTTCAATCCTTGCGCCAGTCCGTCCGCGGCCAGCGCCCGCGCCAGCGCCGCGAAATGTCCCACGCCGGGCAGCACGATCGCCTCGGCGCGTTCCAGCTCCTCGCCGCGCGTCGCGCGCTCGGTTTCGGCGCCCAGGCGCGCCAGCGCGCGTTCCACCGAAGGCAAATTTCCCGCGCCGTAATCCACCAAGGTGATCTTCACAGCAATCCTTTCGTGCTGGGCAGCACGCCGCGCAATCGGCGGTCGCGCGAGACGGCGAATCGCAGCGCCCGCGCGAACGCCTTGAAAATCGCTTCCACCTGGTGATGCGACGACCGCCCCTCGAGCAGACGCAGATGCACCGCCGCTCCGGCCGCCTGCGCGAACGCCTGGAAAAAATCCTCCATCAACTCGGTCTGGAAATCGCCCACGCGCCGCGCCCTGATCTTCCAGCGCCCGGCGAAGTACGCACGCCCGCTGAAATCGAGCGCCGCCACGGCCAGCGTTTCATCCATTGGCATCACGAAATAACCCGCGCGCAGAATTCCCCGCTTCGACCCCAGCGCCTGCCGCACCGCCTGGCCCAGCGCTATGCCGACGTCCTCGACAGTGTGGTGCTGATCCACGTCCAGATCGCCGCGCGCCGCGATTTCCAGATCCAGCGCGCCGTGCCGCGCCACCTGCTCGATCATGTGGTCGAAAAAGCGGATGCCGGTCGCGATCCGCGCCTTGCCACGCCCGTCGAGTTCTAGATGAATGCGCACGTCTGTTTCCGCCGTTTTCCGGTGAATCCGCGCTCGCCTCATGGCAGGTACTCTCCGATCTCGTTCACCGACCGCACCACCCCGCGCGCTCCCATCCGCACCATTTCGCGCTCGCGCAGCCGCCTCCGCGGCGCCTCCGGGTCCAGCACCGCGACGAAATTCACTTTCGCTCGCCGCGCCGCCAGCGCGTCGTCCGCCGTGTCTCCGGCGTATAGCACGTCTTCCCGCCGGC
>JAKAOH010000117.1 GCA_021812285.1 Acidobacteriota bacterium
ACCGGACGCGAGCCGTGCGTAAAGCCTTTCGCGCCAAGCGGTTTCCTCGAACCGGCCTCAGGCGAGCATGCGTCTGCCCGCCGCCAGGACCACCTCACCGAGGACTTCCAGGAGTACCGCAGCAACCAGCGCGAACAATCCGCACACGAAGGCCACGACCGGCCAATAAAAGCGCATCAGCATAACATACAGCGCAACTCCCAGCAAAGCGTACCGGCCGAACATCTGGAGAAAAATTCGGTTTGGCATACGCGGCGTTTCCTGGCCAGCCTGTGCGAGCGAAAGTTTCGCGATCCAGCCGACAAATCGCCGCAGCCAGCGGAAATTGATCCAAGCGACAATCCCTCCCAGCATCACGCCGGCCGCTTCCGGCCAACCGCGCCAGAAAAGCGCGGCAATGGCTCCCGCAAAGCCCAGGGCGAGCGTCAATTTCTCAACGCGCTGCTGCGCCCGTTCGTCGAAAAATTCCGCGCCATTCATGCGTTCGTTCCGCCGGGAGGTTTTCGCGCACCGCCGGCGCCCGCGTTGCGCGTGGCGAGCGTGCGGAGGACCGTGCGCATGCCGCCCACGAAACCCAAGCCGCCGCAAACGAGCATCAGCCAAGGCTTTGTGTGCAGCCAGGCGTCGAGCGCGTAGCCGACCAGCCCTCCGGCGACGATCGCTCCGAGCAGAAGGAAAGGAAGATCGAGCGCGAGCGCCAATTGGCGAACCCAATCCGCCGGATCGCGGGCCGGTTTTTGCTGGGGCATCAGGATTGGGCTTTCCCCGAAGCCGGCGCGGGATCGTGGCCCGCGCCGTGCAGGATTTCGATCGCGTGGAGGATCACGTCTTCCACTACGGCAAAGGATTCCACGGCCCCGCGCGGGCTGCCGGGCAGATTCAAAATGAGCGACCGGCCGCGGCAAGCCGCGGTGCTGCGCGAAAGGATCGAACGCGGATTGGAACCGGCGCCGGCGGCGCGCATGCGCTCGCCGAGGCCGGGAACAAGGCGCTCGGCGGCATGTTCGGTCGCTTCGGGTGTGACGTCGCGCGGGCCGAGACCCGTGCCACCGACGGTAAGAATCAGGTCCGCGGCATTGGAATCGGCCAGCTGAATCAGGCGAGCGGCGATCGTATCGAGGTCATCGGCCAAAACGGCGCGCGAGACGACTTCCCAGCCGAGTTCGCGGCACCGGTCGGCGATGGCGTGGCCGGAACGGTCTTCGCGCGTGCCGCGCGCGACCGAATCGCTGATGGTGAGAATGGCGACTCGCATGATGACGCTCCTTCCCCGCTTAGCCGAGTTTCCCGCGACCCGCACCTGCCGCGCGGCGATAGGTGCCGCTGCGTCCGCCGCGCTTTTCCATCAGGTGCAACTCCGTGACTTCCATGCCGCGATCGAGCGCCTTCGTCATGTCGTAGATGGTGAGCGCGGCGACGGCGGCGGCGGTGAGCGCCTCCATTTCCACTCCCGTGGTCGCGGTCGTGGAGACGGTAGCGGTGATTTCGACGCCGCGCGAGAGAGCGCGCGCCTGGACGTCGGCGTGGGAGATCGGCAGCGGATGGCATAGGGGAATCAGGTCGGCGGTGCGCTTGGCGGCCAAAATGCCGGCGATCCGCGCGATTTCGAAAGGCGAGCCCTTGGGATTTTTCAGCCGGCGAATCGCGCGAAGCGCGCCCGGAGAGATGCGCAGAAACGCATGCGCTACGGCGGTGCGGCGCGTTGCCGCTTTCGCGCTGACGTCCACCATTTTTATCGCACCGTGCGAATCGTAGTGGCTCAGCTTCCGCATCCATCCTCCAGAACACCGAGCGCGCCGCAGGGTATCGGCTCGCTCACCATCACCACGATTTTACAGGCAAATTTGCGTTTTTGGCCGAGGCACGCAAATTGCGCCTTCGCGCGCCGCGCCGTCCACAGCCTCACAACAAATCGCGGCGGACAAGAGCGAGGATCGCTTCCCCCGCTCGCCAGACGGGCCGATCCGCGGGAACCACGAGAAAGGCGTTTGCCTGCGCCATCCCGGCGACGTCGCCCGAACCGCGCCACGCCACCGGACGCGCCTCGGGACCCGAGGACATCCAATCGAGGCGAGCGGGCAGAAAATGCGCCAAGCCGGGCTTTTCGTTGAGCGGAACGGAAAGCGTGGCGGAAACCAGCGGAAGCGGACGCGGCTCGGCGCCGGAAAGCAGATCGAGCGCGGGCGTGACGAACAGCTCGAAGGTGACCATGGTGGACACGGGGTTCCCCGGCAGTCCGAAAACCGGTTTGCCCGCGCACCAGCCAAAAACCACCGGCCGGCCGGGCCGAATCGCCACGGAATCGAAATGGAATTCGACGCCGAATTCCTTCAGAACGTCTTCCACCAGGTCGTATTTGCCTTTCGAAACGCCTCCGCTCAGCACGATCGCATCGGCGCGCAACGCCGCTTTGATTCCCGCGCGAAGCGCTTCAACCGAATCGCCGGCGCGGCCCAGCGACGCCACGCTCGCGCCCGAAAGCGCGATCTGCGCGGCGAGCGAGACGCTGTTGGTATCGCGAATCTGGAACGGCCCGGGCTGAGTTTCGAGCGGAACGATTTCGTCGCCGGTCGCGAGCACGGCGACGCGAGGACGGCGAAAAACGCGAACGGGCGAGCAGCCGATTTCGGCGAGCAGCGCGAGTTCCCCGAAGCCGATCCGGCGGCCGGGATCGAGAAGTTTCGCGCCGGCGCGCGCTTCAGCGCCTTGCCCGACAACGTGGAGGCCGGGCGCGATGGCGCGGTCCACGGCGATCCGCGTAGGGGAAATCTCTCGAACGTGCTCGAGCATCACCACGGCGTCGGCGCCCGCTGGAACCGGCGCGCCGGTCATGATGCGCGCGGCCTGAAACGCGCCGATTTCGCCGTCGAATGCGCTGCCGGCCTTGATTTCCGCGATGATTTCGAATTCGACGGGAAGAGATGAAGTATCGGCGGAGCGAATTGCATAGCCGTCGCGAATCGAGCGAGGAAAGGCGGGCTGATCGCGATCGGCGAAAACCGGCTGGGCAATCGCTCGCCCCAGGGCGCGCCCGAGCGGAATGCGTTCGACGCGCGGCGCACGCATACGCTCGCGAACGATGGCGATCACCCGTTCGCGCGCCTCGTGCCAGGAAAGCATCGGTCAGCGAAGCCAGGAAGCGAGCTCGGTCGAGGGCGCGACGATAGTCGCGTCGCGCTCGGGGCCGGTGGAAATCATGCCGATTTCGACGCCGAGATCGTCGGCGACGAATCGCAGATAATCCCGCGCGGCTTGCGGCAAATCCTCGTAGCGGGAGATCGAGCCTGTCGGCGTGCACCAGCCGGGGAGGGTGCGGTATTCGGGCCCGACCTTCGCCAGAATTTCCGCTTCCGCCGGCATTTCGCCGAGCGGCGAGCCTTTGTAGCGATAACCAACGGCGACCTGGATTTCGCGCTGCGTATCGAAGACGTCGAGCTTGGTGACGACGAGCGAGCTGATGCCGTTGAGCCGCGTGGCGTAGCGCAGCATCACCAGATCGAGCCAGCCGCAGCGCCGCGGACGCCCGGTGACGGCGCCGAACTCCACGCCGCGATTGCGGACCTCGCCTGCTTCGAGTTCGGGCATCTCCGAAGGAAACGGGCCGTTGCCGACGCGCGTGGTGTAGGCCTTGGTCACGCCGACGACGGCGGTGATGCGCGTGGGCGGAAAGCCGAGCCCCGTGGCCGCGCCACCGGAAGTGGCGTTGGAACTGGTGACGTAGGGATAGGTGCCATGGTCGATATCGAGCATGGTGCCTTGCGCGCCCTCGAAAAGCAGCTCGCGGCCCTCGTCCGAGGCGCGCCAGAGCATGGCGGCCGTATCCGCCACGAAGGGGCGAATACGGTCGGCCATGGCGACGTAAGAATCGGCGAGGCCCGCGACGTCGAGCGGCTGGGCGTAGAGCGCTTCGCTCAATGCGTTTTTCTCGCGAATCAGATCGTCCAGCTTGCGGCGAAAACTTTGCGCGTCGAGCAGTTCGCCCACGCGCATGCCGCGCCGAGCCATTTTGTCCTCGTAGGAGGGCCCGATGCCGCGGCTGGTGGTGCCGATTTTCGCGCCGGCGCGCGCGTTTTCCGAAGCGCGATCGAGCTGGCGATGGAACGGGAAAATCAACTGCGCGCGATTGCTCACGAACAGGCGCCCGGAAACGTCCACGCCGGCCTGCGCGAGCGCGTCAACCTCGGCGAGAAATGCGGCGGGATCGAAGACAACGCCGGGACCGATGATGGCCGTTTTGCCGGGGCGAAGGATTCCCGAAGGCACCAGTTGCAACACGAATTTTTTGCCGTTCCAGATTACCGTGTGGCCGGCGTTGTGCCCGCCCTGATAGCGGGCGATCACGTCGAACGAGGCGGAAAGATAATCCACCACCTTCCCTTTGCCTTCGTCGCCCCATTGGGCGCCAACCACAACAACCGCTCTACCGCCTGTTTTCTGCGCTTTTTCCAAGTGAGCATCCAGTCCACAAGCCTCCTGTGCCATGCGCCCATCCGGAGGCGAGAAAGAAATACCGCGCGGGACCTGCGCCGGTTATCGTACCTTCCGCCGCGCGCTGGTGGCAAGCGAACCGCGCCGGCCAATCAGGGCAAAGCGAGAATGTCCGGTTTGTGCAAAGTAGAAATGTCCGGTTCGGTCGGGGAGGGAAAGCGCGGCGGGCCTCGGCGAGGCCGTTGGCCCGGGCGCGACGAGTGAAGCAAAAGGAGGGTTCGGATTGGCTGCGCCAGGGTGTCACAGGTGGTCGAGCAAAAATTCCGATAAGAGGTTTTGTTTCAGCGAGATAATTTTTCCAGGGTGTCACTTTTTGAGCCTCTTTTGAGTAAGAAACGAGGTCTGAGATCGGAGCGGCGGCGATTCTCGTGCGAGTGAGACGGATTTCGCTCGCTGCGTGGCTCGGCATGTGATGCTCCCTCCCGCCTGCGGATAAACGGCCGCAGTTTTCCCGGACGCAAAGCCATTTTCGCGCGATGCGATTCGGAGTGCGAGGGGTGGTTCTACGTAAGGAGGCGAGGAGCGGGGCTCTCTTTCGGCAGCGTTGAACCCGAAAACAAAGAGCAGCCGCCATTCACGGCGGCGTCACGGGCAAGAACGCGCGCGAAGCGTTTGCCTCCGCGCGCAGCTCGAGTGGAGGAAGCAAATCACGCGATCGAACTGGCAGGTGATGCGGAGCCCCGCTCGGGAGAAGCGGGACGCCGGACCCGCGCGGGGCCCGGCGACGGCTGCTTACGCGATGACGCGGCCCAGCACGCGCTGGATCTGTTCCTTGGGCACCGCGCCGACGATCTGGTCGGCCACTTCGCCATCTTTGAACAGGAGCAGCGTGGGAATGCCGCGGATGTTGTAGCGGAACGTGGCGTTGGAATTTTCATCCACGTTCATCTTCACCACTTTCAGTTTGCCGGCGTATTCGGTGGCAAGTTGTTCGACCGTTGGAGCCAGCATGTGGCACGGCCGGCACCATTCCGCCCAGAAATCCACCAGAACGGGCTGGGTCTTGCTGGCGGCCAGAACTTCGGCTTCGAAGTTGCCGTCGGTAACGCTTTGCAGTGTTTCAGACATGTTCATCCTTTACGGGAGGATTCGGCGGACGCGCGAGAAGCGTCCCCGGAACCTATATCTACAGATGCGGCAGCGGCCGCGGGGATTCGCGAACGTTGAGCGTCCTGATACAAGGAGACATAGCGCGTGGCCGACGCGCGCCACGAGAAATCCCGGCTCATTGCGCGCGCTTGCAAGCGACGCCACGCCGCGAGATCGCCCCAAACGCCGAGCGCCTGCCGCAGGCAGGCGACGAGAGCGTCGGACGTATAGTCGTCGAACTTGAAACCGGTGCCTTCGCCCGTTTTCGGATCGTACGGTTCCACGGTATCGTCCAGACCGCCGGTCGCGCGAACGAGCGGCAGGGTGCCGTAGCGCAGGCTGTAAATCTGGTTCAATCCGCATGGCTCGTAGCGCGACGGCATCAGGAAGAGATCGGCCCCGGCTTCGATTTTGTGCGCGAGCGCGTTGTCGTAGGCGACTCGCACGGCCACTTTTTCCGGATAGTGTGCCGCAAGATTGCGGAAAAATTCCTCGTATACCGGCATTCCGGCGCCGAGCGCGACGATCTGCAAATCCTCCGCCAGGATTTCCTCCGCCGCTTCGACCACCAGATCGAATCCCTTTTGGTCCACGAAGCGCGAAATCAGGCCGACGACCGGCCGATCGAGACGTCCCGCGGGCAAACCGAATTCCTCGAGCAGATTGTGTTTGCAGACCTGCTTGCCGGAAAGATCCTCGGCGGAATAGCGGGCCAGAATGAACGCATCGGTTTCCGGATTCCAGGCGGAATAATCCACGCCGTTCAGGATGCCCACCAGCCGATTCGCCCGCTTGCGAATCACTCCTTCGAGGCCGCAGCCGTATTCCTCCGTCTGAATCTCTCCGGCGTAGCACCGGCTGACGGTGGTGAGCCAGTCGCTCGCCAGAATCGCGCCTTTCAGGAAATTCACGCGGCCGTAAAATTCCATCGCGTCGATCGAAAACAGGCTTTCGGGCAGCCCGACGCGTCCGAGCACGCCGCGCTCGAAGAGCCCCTGATAGCCGAGATTGTGGATGGTGAGAATCGTGGGAATCGGCGCGAGGAGCGGATCGGCGGCGTAAAGTGACTGCTTGAAAATGGGCACGAGCGCCGTCTGCCAGTCGTGGCAATGAATCACGTCGGGCCGCCAGACGAGCTTCGCGTATTCGAGCGCGGCGCGGGAAAACTCGGCGAACCGCTCGGCGTTGTCGGGATAATCGCCGGACGGGCCGCCGTAGAGCGCTTCGCGATCGAAGAATTCGGGATCGTCGAGAAAATCGTAGCGAACGCCTTCCTGCTTGAACCCGCCGACAACGGAGGGGAAACGCAATTCGCGGCCGACGGGAACGCTGAGACTCGCATGGACAACCGTCGGCTGGATTTTCGTGCCTCGATAGCGAGGCAGAAAGACCGCGACTTCGTGGCCGAGCGCCGCGAGCTGCTTGGGCAATCCGCCAACGACATCGCCCAAGCCGCCAGTCTTCGAGAAAGGAACGCCTTCCGGCGCTACGAACAGGATGCGCATCTGGCCTCGAATCCGAAATTCCAAACCTACTGAATGGCTGACCGCGCGTCAAGACGCGCGACGCGTGGGGAGTGGGCCACTTTGGCATATGCATCAGCCTCCACGCGGAGCCGCGCGATAGAAGTTTGACAGCAGGCGGTGCTGGCGCGGCGCACAGGAATGCCTGTGCCACTGCCAAAGTGGCCCACTGCCGACGCGTGCGGATAGCTGCTAGACTCATCGGCGATGACGCCGGAACGATTGGGACAACATTTCCTGGCGGACGCGAGTTGGCGCGCGCGCATTCTGGAGCAGATCGCGCCGGCAAAGGAACAGGTCTGGCTCGAAATCGGCGCCGGACGCGGCGAAATGACGCGCGAACTCGCCGCGCGCACGGGGCGCGTGGTCGCGATCGAACTGGACGCGCGGCTCATCGGCAAATTGCGCGAAGCGACGGCGGGCTTGAGCGTCGAAATCGTCGAGGGAGACGTTTTGGCGCTCGACCTCGCGAAAATCGGCGGTTCGCGCTTTTGCGTTTACGGCTCGCTTCCCTATTACATCACGTCGCCGATTCTCCGAAAACTTTTCGCGTGCGTCGAGCGAATCGAGGAAATTGACGTAGTAATTCAGCTTGAAGTGGCCGAGCGGCTGGTGGCGCGTCCGCACAGCCGCGATTACGGCTGGCTTTCCGTGCTGGCGCAGTTTTACACGCGGCCGGAAATCCGGCTGCGCATTCCGCCGGGAGCGTTTCGTCCGGCGCCGAAAGTGGATTCCGCGCTGGTGCGCCTCGCGCCGCCGGGCGAACGGGCGCGGCTCGGAATCGCGGACGAAGATGAATTTTTGCGGTTTGCGGCCGCGTGTTTCGCGCAGAAACGCAAAACGCTGGCGAATAATTTGAAGGCTCGCTTCGGCGCGGAAAGAATTCGCGAAGCGCTCCAGGCGATAGGACTCGGCGCGACGGCTCGCGCGGAAGAGATGAGCGTCGCCCAGATCGCCGAGCTGTTCGCCCGGCTGCAAGGCTAGCGGCCGGCGAGCGCGCTCCAGGCAATTTCGGCGAGGCTGATGGGCAATTGCGCCCACAGGCGCAACGGCAGCGTGCGGTAGTCCTGCGAACCGCTGAACACTCCGGCGAGCAGCCGGCGAAACGTCGGGCTGCGCCGGGCGAAATCTATGGTGCGAGTGGTGATCGCGGCGCCCAGAAAACGCTCCCGGTAAAATCGTGGAGCAAGTCCGGCGGCGCGCTCGAGTTCCGAGCCGAATTCCTCGCGCAGCCGTCGCGGATACGTTTCGGGATGATCTGAGGCAAGCGATTCGCCCAGCAGTTCGCCCGAACGCATCGCGTAGAAAATTCCCTCCCCGGTGATCGAGTCCACCATCGCGGCGGCGTCGCCCGCAAGCGCCCAGTTCGCTCCGAGAACCGGCCGCGCGCGGAGGGTATGCTCGCGCGGCGAGGGCAAAAGATGACTGTAAAAACGCGCACCCTGCTGCGAGAGGCCTTCTTCATCCATGTACGCGTCCAGATGGCGGCGCAGCGTGGCTGTGGACGATTCGTCCAGCTTGCCGCAAATGCCGACCGAAAGATGGTCCGCGCGGGGAAACGACCACAAATAGCCGCGAAAATCCGGTAGAAATTTAATTTTCAGGACATCCGATTCCCCGGGAACGTAGTAGCCCGCCGTCTGCTCGAAATCGGCGGGAGCGAGTGGCGCGGGAGCGGGGTCGGCCGTTGCATCCGGCAACAGACGATTGCGCGGGCCGGCGGCAAGCACGACAAAATCGGCTTCGAGTTGCGCGCCGTCGGAAAGGCGCGCCGACGGCCGCTCGCTGGAAACATCGAGCGCAACGGCGCGAGCGCGGCGCACGCGGCAGCCGGCGCGCTCGGCGCGCTCCAGCAGCAAGCCATTGAGCGTCTGGCGCGAATAAATCACGAGCGGCGAATCGAGCTTCATTTTTGCCGGAGGGTCCGCGCCGCAGCGCAACTCGATTTCGGGAACCATTTTTTTCGGCTGCGGTCCATCGAACAAAAAGGGATACGCGCGCAGCGCTTTGTGCGTCAATCCGCCGCCGCAGGGCTTTTCCCAAGCCAGGTGATCGTCCAGCAGCGTGACGCCGAGCCCGGCTCGAGCGGCGCGCTCGGCGCAAACCGCGCCCGCGGGGCCGCCGCCGATGATGAGGATTCCGCGTGGAGTCATTTCACCATCCGGATTTTGCCACGAGCGTTCATCGGAGCGGAAGAACCAGCGCCAGCACGCCAGCGGCGAGTATCGCATCGAAAAGCGCGACGGAGACGGGCCCCATGCCGCGGCGCCGGAGCACATCGGCGGCCATGCGCTGGCCGATCGTAACCGCGCCCAGCCCGAACACGAACAGAACGAGCAACAAGCCCCAGCGCCAGAAGACGAGAAGCGCAAACGCTTGCGCCAGCCAGACGATCGCGCGCAGCGCCAAGAACAACGCGAAACGCCTAGCTCCCGAGGGAGGGCCAAGTACCGCTTCCTCGCACAGAAAATACGGCCAGGTGAAAGCGGCGAGGATGGCCCATCGCCACAGCCGCTCGCCCATGAGCGGCGCTTCGACGAATTCCGGGCGAAGCGCAAGAGCAAAGGCAACAACGATGGAAACGCCGGCGACCGCCGCGACGAGTTCTCCGCGCGGCTCGATGAGCAACGAGGCGCGCACGCGACTCCAGAAAAGAAATGCGATGACGAGCCCCGTGACGAGCGCGACGAGCGCTGCCCAATCGCCGTCGGCGAGTTCGACGGGACGCAATATGTCCGGCGCGCGCGTGAGCGCAACGGCCGAAACGGCGAAAAACGACGCGATTACCCAGACGAGTAGCGCGCGGGGCCAGTTGACGCTCGCTTCCGGAACAGCGGCCACAGCTTCCGCGGAAGCGGCGGAAACGCGCGACGCCGGAAGAGACGCGAATCGAGCAAGCCAGCATTCCCAGGGACCAATCAGCAGGACGAGACCGAAAATCAACGCGACACCGGCAAGGAGCAATTCCAGCGGGAGGCGCGTGACGGTGGCGGGAATCGGCTGTGCCTGCCCGGAATTAACCGCGCGATCCGCCCAAGCCACGGCCATTCTCCAGACGCGCGGATCGAGCACCATGCTGCCGTGCAATTCGCCGGAAACCACGTGGAAACCGCTCGCACGGCCCGAGGCGAAATCCGCCGGAGCATCGTGCACGCCGCCGGCCAGGCGCAGCAGAGCCCGCGCTTCGCGCTTGACGACGCCGAAATCGAATTGGCCGGCAAGAATCAATAGATTCGCGGGCGCCCGGCGCGGCACGGCGAGCAGCGCGGGAGAAATCGCGATGGTTCCGGCGACGGGAACATCGGCGGCGACGCGAACGGCCACGGCAGCGCCGAGCGAATGGCCGACGATCGCGGTTTTCGCCGGCGCGATGCGCGCGTTGCGCAGCAGATATTGCGTCGCGGCGCGGGCGCAGCGATCCACATTCGCGTAAGAAAAGGGCTCGCGGCTGCGGCCGTGACCAGCGAGATCGAGCAGATAAACGCGCCAGCCCGCCGCGGCGAGCGATTGCCCGAGCGGATCCATGATCGCGGCGCTGGCGCCGAGGCCGTGGAAAACGATCGCGACGCGGCCGGACGGATCGGCGGAGGGTTCGATGAGCCGAGCGGGCGTGCGGCAGGCATCGCCGAGGATGATTTTGCGCTCCGGAAGGCGCGCGCGGACCAAAACAAGCGCACCGGCGCCGGCGAGCAACAGCGCGAGCGAGACGCGAAGCAACCTGGAGCGGCGAATCAACGTTCCAAATCCTCGCGTGGTAGAATCGCATAATCGAAGGTCCGGTGGAATCCGGAGTTCGTATTGGGACAGTTCGTCAGGCGAAGCCAACTCCGCGAACAAGTAGCGGCGGCACGACGCGCCGGACGGCGAATTGCGTTCACAAACGGGTGTTTTGACCTTCTGCACCCCGGCCATATCCGTTCCCTGGAAGAGGCGCGCTCGCTCGCGGACGCGCTCATCGTCGCCATCAATTCCGATCGCAGCGTTCGCGAAATGAAAGGACCCGGCCGTCCGCTGGTATCCGAAAACGAGCGCGCCGAGGTGCTGGCCGCGCTCGAAGCGGTGGACTGGGTGGTGATTTTCGACGAGCCGACGCCGCAAAGCCTGATCGCGGAAATCCTGCCGGATGTTCTGGTGAAGGGCGGCGACTGGGGTCCGAACGAAATCGTCGGGCGCGAGGAAGTGGAAGCGGCGGGCGGGCGCGTGGTGCGCATCCCCATCGAGCCCGGCTATTCCACCACGGACATCGTCCGGCGGATTCGGCGCGATAAGCCATGATTCTGCCTCTTCTCGCCGAATTGTTCGCTCGCGTGGGGCGCGACCGCGCGGTCA
>JAKAOH010000009.1 GCA_021812285.1 Acidobacteriota bacterium
CGAGGCGGTGTCTGCTGTGCGAATCGGCCAGATGGCCGTAGGAGCGGCCAAGCCAGAGGTGATAATCGGAAATCTGCCCGTTGAGCCTGACCGCTTTTTCCTCCTGGGCCGACGCCTGATCAAAATTCCTCAGTTCGTAATAGCAGCGGCCCAGCCAGTAGTAGAGATCGGCGCTGGAGGGTTCGGCGCGGATCGCGCCCTGGAGCGTCTCGGCGGCCTCGGCGAAGTGGCCGGTTTCAAAGAGCTGATGGGCGGTTTCGAGCGGCGAACCGCCCTGGGCCGCGAAACCGCACGTCGCGAGAAGGAAAATGAACGCGGCCGCCAGTGCAAAACGCCGCATCAGCGGACTTCCACCGGATGAATTTCCATGCCATCCGAAAGCGGTGCGGCGCTCGGGAGGGCAACGAGTTGTCCCTCGGTCAATCCGGAGCGGATCTCGAAACGGTCGCTGCTGGCGATGCCCACCTGGACGGGCTGGCGGCGCAGGTGGTCGCCATTGACGACGAGGAGAACGTAACGGTCGCCTTCCTGGCCACGGATGGCGGCGCGAGGAACGACGAGGGCCCCGGTTTTCTGGCCGACGCGGATTTTGACGTCGACGTTGGTATTCGGGAGCAGACTCTGATCGAGGCTGTTGATCGAGCAGATCGTATCGCCGACTCGCCGATGCCCGTAGGGCACCACCTGCTTGGGCAGGCGTTCCACCGAGCCTTTCCAGGTGTGGCCCGGCAAACCGTCCCACTGGACCCGAACGTAATCGCCGGAGGCGAGCGGGCCCAAATCCACTTCATCCACATAGGCGCGGACGCGAACGTGCCGGAGATCGGCGACCGAGGCGACGGCCTGCCCGATCTGCACGAAATCGCCCGGCTTGAACGACAACGCGTAGACGGTGCCGTCGACCGGGGAAACAACGCGGGTGGACGCCACTTTTTCGCTGAGGTCGCGAATCTGGGCGACGGCCTGCTGAATCTGCAATTGAGCCTGCTCGGCGCTGAAAGCGGCCTGCCTGGCCAGATCCTTCTTCCGCGCGATGAGATATTCTATGTTGGCCTCAGCTTGCTTCAACTGGAGCTGATTCTGGGCGAGTTCGTCGCGCGTGGCGGCGTGTTCGCGAACCAGCGTCTCGAGGGCTTGATTCTGGGATTTCAGATGATCGAGCGAAGCCTGGGTCTTCGCGATGTCGCTTGCGAGTTGCGCCAGGACATCCGGCGGGCCGCCGGCCTCGGCGTATTCGAGTTGGCGCCGGGCAGCGAGAAGATTCTGGCGCGCCAGGGCGAGCTGCGCGCGGGCGGTGCTGCCATCGAGAACGGCAAGCAGTTGGCCCTTACGCACCGTCTGGCCCTCGACGACGGGTACCGAGGCGACGAACGTATCGAGGCGAGCCCGAAGGACGAATGGCTGAATCGGTTCCACGGTGCCGTTGGTGGAAATCCAGGATTCAATCTGCCGCTGCTGGACGCGGGTGACGCTGACATCGGGTATGGGACGACGCCCAGCCCAACCCAGCAGCAGCACCGCGACTGCCGAGGCCGCAATCCCCAGCCCTATCCATGTTCTCCGCCTCACCGTCATGCGCTTGGGGCCATTCTCCGGAGTGCAGTCAAACGGTGATTCTAACAAACACGTTCCCGCTTGCCTACGGCGACCCTTTCTAAAGGATGCTATATTGCAAGCTCGGGATGCCGATGGTCTTCATCGTGGCGCGCGATTGGCCCTTACGCGCGCTGGTTCGGGCGGAATTGCGCCAAAAGGGCATCGAGGCGCTCGGGATGCAAATGGCGGCGGAAGTCGGCCAGCGCATCGCGGCGGGTATGGTGCCTTCCGCGGTGGTCCTGGAAGCGGGAGAAGAAGTGGAACCGGGAATGGAATTGCTTGCCCGACGCGTGCCGATGGTGGTGGTCGCGTCGGCGGCGGGACGGAACGTTTGGCCGAAGAGGGCGGCGGTGGTGCTGCGGAAACCGCTGCGAATCGGCGAAGTCGCCGACGCGGTGATCCAACTGCTCGGCGGCGTGCGCGCCTGACGGCAGACGCCAGGGGCAAGACGCATTTTGCTGCGGCGCGATTTTCGCTACAATCGTCCGCTCAGCGCGCGATGCGCGCCTTTCCAACCTCCAAGGAGCCGGCGGCATGAAAACGTACACCGAATACCTGACCATCCATACCAGCGAGCTGCGGGAGATCCGCGCGATCACCGAAGACGTGAAGGCGGCGCTGAAGAAGTGCGAGCTGACCGACGGAATCGTTTCCGTCTGCGCGCTGCACGCGAACGCGGCGGTGACGCTCGGCCTGAATGAGCCGAATTTTTTCGCCGATTTCTGGGCGTGGCTCGATGGGTTGGCTCCGGCGCGGGAGGATTACAAGCTGGGGCGTGGATTCGAGTCGAACCCGGCGACGGTGCTTCAATCCATTCTGGCGGGAGCGCAAACCACGCTGTCGTTCACCGAAGGGCGTCTGGACCTGGGGCCCTGGCAGGAACTGCTGTACGTCGAAATCGACGGCCAGCGGCCCAAGCGCGTCGCGCTGAAATTCCTGGGACTGTAAAGGGCCCGCTTCCACGCGTGGCGGCTGGCGAGGACGGGTGACCCTCGCCATTTACTTTGCCAAGCCCGTTCTGCTACGGTGGGAGCGGGAGAAAACACCGAGCATGGCATCGTCGCTGCCCAGCCTCTTTAAACCGGAGCCGATCAGCAACCGTGGAAAATACTTCAAGTACGCGACGCTGATCGTGGTGGTGTGCTTGATTCTGGGCGGAACGTTATGGTTTCTGTTCCGTTTCCATTCCGAAGAGGAAACGGTGCGGACGTTCATGGAAAACGTCGTCCATGGCCGTTACCAGCAGGCGTACCAGATGTGGAAAGCTGGCGCGAGCTACCAATACAGCGATTTCCTGCAGGATTGGGGACCCACGGGCTACTACGGGCCCGTGCGCAGCTACCGGATCGTGACCGCCCACGAACCGCCGGGAGCATCGGGCGTGATCGTGGTCGTGGACGTGAGCCCGTTCGTTCCCTTCCCGGGCGAAAGCGATTACGAAAAGGCGCGACAGACGAAAGAAGCACGGCTGTGGGTGCAGTTCAGCGACCAGAGCATTTCCGACGCGCCGAAATTCTTCTGAAAGATTTTATCGCGACGTTTCCGCAAGCAGTTCCCGGCAAGCTCGTTCCACCTGATCCACCGTCACCGACAAAATGCAGCGCGGCTCCGCGAACGCGTAACAGCGGTCGCCGCGGCAGGGGCGGCATGGAAAACCATTGAGGACGACGCGCGACGCTGTGGCCCACGGACGCCAATAGACCGGCGTGCTCGAACCGAAGATTTCGACCACCGGGCAGCCGGCGGCAGCTGCCACGTGCGTGGGACCGGTGTCGTGGCCGACGAAAAGGCGGGCGCGAGAGAGGAGCGCGATGAGTTCGCGCAAATCGAGGCCGCTCAAGGTGACGACGGAAGCGGGCATCAGACGCGCGGCTTCGGCTTCGAGCGAGCGCTCGCCGGGGCCGAGCAGCAGAATGGGAACCAGATGGTGTTCTCCGGCGAGCGATTCCGCGAGTGGAGCGAAACGCTCGAACGGCCAGCGGCGCGTGTCAAAAGCGGCGCCGGGCTGGAGCAAGGCGTAGGGACGGCCGGGCTCGACGCCGCGCGTTGCGAGATGGGATTCGACGCGAGCCAGCGCATCCGGCTGCGCGTAGACTCGCGCGGGCGGAACGGGGCCGCGCGGAAGACCGATCCACCAGAGCTGCGTCAGGCGATGCTCGGCGGTGTGCACGCCGCGATCGCCGAAAAATTCCTGCGGACCGGGAACGAGGACATTCGCAAGAAACGGGAATTGGCTGCGCCGCCAGGCGACGCGAACCGGAGCGAAGGACGCCGCGGCGAGCAAGGCGCTCCGCGGTCCGCCGTGCTGATTGAGCACGACGGGAAAACGGCGGAGCGCCAGACGCAACGCCGTTTGGGCGAAATCGGGCACGGGAAAAATGTCGGCAACGGCGGGATTGCATTCGAGAACGGGGGCGAAAGCCGGCTCAACGGCGACGACGATGCGCAGATCGGGACGCCATGCGTGGAGCGCCTGAATGGCCGGAACGGTCAGAACGACGTCGCCCAGCGAGCGCAAGCGCAGAAACAGAATTTCCGCCGCAGGTGCGAGGCCGGGAAGAATTTCGGCAGGTCTATTCGCCTTCAATGCGGGCTTCGTCAACGATCATCGTCGGGATGCCGTCGCGAATCGGATAGACGCGCCGGCATTCCGGACATTTCAAGCCTTGCTCATCCGGCGTGAGCTGAACGGGCGCCTTGCACAACGGGCAGACGAGGATTTCCAGCAGTTCCTTGTTGATGGCCACCGGCAAACCTCCCCTCCGCGAGCGAATTCGCCTGACTTTACCAAAGCGGAGGGCGCCACCACAAGGAGCGCCGCGCGCCGGCCGGCGCGGAGCGGCTAGAGCGTGGCGAGACGCAATTCGATTTCGGCGTTCCACGGCGCGGCGCCTGTCGCGAGGTGAAGCGGCCAAAGCGCAAGGATTTGCGAGCCCTGATAGACGCGTTCAAAGCCGTCTTCCGATTCCGAGACGGTTTCGATGGGCGCGATCCAGAGTTCGGTAGCGCCGGGTGCGGAGATTTCGACGGCCAGGCGTTTCCATTCGTCCACCAGACGCAGCGAGTCGCCGGGAACGACTCCTTGCCAGCCAAGCGGATGCCGCTCGGAGCCGAAGGCGAAATACCGGTCGTCGCTCGCGGGGGCCAGGCGATTCAGCACCAGCTCGATTCCGGCGCGGCAATGGATTTCGGTTCCTTCGAGCGGCACGAGCGAAACGGCTGCGTGGATCGCGGCTTCCGATCCGTGGGAACGAAAACGGAAGGTTTTGGCGCAGCGGGCGCGCGCGGCGGCGACGGGATCGAACGACACTTCGGCTTCGAGTTCGGCGCTGGCGGCCGAAGCGCGCTCCAGGCGGAAAGCGGCGCCGGCTGGCTCCGGGGCTTCGCCGAGCGCGAGCGCCGCGTAATCGCCGGACTGTTTTTCCTCGCCGAAAACGAGCAAGCGAAAGGGATTGCGCCGCCAGCGATCGTAGCGGAGCAGACGTTCGAGACCGGGCTCCTTGACGCGGACGCGGTCGTGGATGGAAGCGACCTGCGAACCGCTGTTCGCCGAGGCTCGCGCCAGATGCGAGTGGTAGGCTTCCGGCCGGCGCGCGATCGAATTCACCAGCACGGCTCCGGCGGCGCGGAAATCGAGCGCAGCAAGCGTAGCGCCGTCGGAGGGATCGAGGAGCGCGGAAAAGGCGCCAGCGGTGAAATAGAGTTCGCCGTGCTCGGGCGAGCCGAGGCCGTCGCGGCGGACGCGGGCGGGGGCATGGTCGCCATCGAGGAGGCGCTCGGCTTCGACGAGTTCGCCGGCGACGGAATCACGCAGATGCGGCGAATAAAGACCGCCGAAAATGCCATGCCAATAGGCGTCGTTGCATTGGGCGCGAAGCAGGTGGACGCGCGCCCGATCGAGCCGGTCGGGATCGGAGCGGGAGAGCACGGTCGAGCGCGCCCGGAGCCGGCGCGAAACGTGTTCCATTTTCCTCACCAGAAGATCCGCTTCGGGGTATTTCACCAGGAATCCGCGCCATGTGCCCCGGCGCAGCGAACGCTGAACGTCGGGACGCCCGGCGAATTCGGCAACGAGCGATTCGACGCGCAGGCGCGCAGGCGTTGGCAGCGACCATTCCATCATTTCGCTGTAGGAGGCGGTGGGCAGCGCCGCACGGCCGAGCGGCGGGCTGACCCGGCGAAATTCGGCGGGCGTCGAAACGGCCAGCCAATCCGCGTTCGCCTCGAGCGCGGCGAAGAAACGATCCAGCCAGCCGTTGGTGTAGCAGTGGTCGTGCGTGCCGGGCCAGGAGCCGAATTTTTCCAGATCGTCGCCCATCGCCGCCAGGCCGCTGGGATGAACGCGGGAAGCGCCGCGCAGAAATTCGACGGTATCCTCGACCTCGTGGAAGGGAATGAAATAGCGCAGATTTTCGAGCCCGGGGAAAACGTCGATGCCGGCGTCGAGATCCTCCACGCGGTAGTAGCCGAAAAGCTGATCGGGTTCGAAACCCGCGAGAAGGAAATGATTATCGTCCACGAGCGTGTAGCCGACGCCGGCCGAACCGAAGGACTGCGGCAGATGCGGCTCCCAGACGCGCTCGGTGAGCCAGGCGCCCTGGGGCCGGACGGCGAAACGCCGCTGGAGGAATTCCTCCATGCGGCGAATCTGCGCGAGGCGATCGGCGTGAGGAATCGAAATCAGAATCGGTTCGTAGAAACCGCCACCGACGAGTTCAACTTGACCGCGTTCGACAAAACCCCGCAGGCGATCGAGGCAATCGGGATGGCGGCTTTCGAGCCATTCCCAGAGCGGGCCGGAAAAATGCAGGCCCACGTGCACGCCAGGATGACGTTCGAGCGGATCGAGGAACGGCAAATAGCACTGCCGATAGGCGCGCTCGAAAACGTCCTCGAAATTCCCCACCGGCTGATGCGCATGCAGCAAAAGGACCAGATGAAACCGGCTCAAGCGACTTCCCCCTTTTCCCCGCGCAAAATTTCCTGGTGCACACCCCCCGCCGCGGCCCAAAGCGCAAGGCGCTCGGCGACGCTGTCGAGCGCATGTTCGATTTGGGTGGGCGATGCGGGCGCGGGCGCGAAAATGACGATGGCGGCCGCGTGCGTTTCCCCGGTAACCATGGTACGCGTGGAATCGCTGATGGGGCTGCCGAACGGCCCCTCGGCGTCAGCCAGGACGGGACGGCCGGCCAGATGCCAGACGCGGCGCCCGATGCCGTGATACGTCTCGCCGGCGACGCCGAGACGAAATTCAACGGGCGGCGAGACGTGGTCGCGGTCGTAGCAGCCGTACGGCCAGCCGGTTTCGATCGAACCGAGGTTGACGATGTCCACCACGTTTGAAACGAACGAGATTCCCTTCCCCTGTGCGACGCGCCTCAGCAACGCCTCCGACGACGGCCGGTATTTCGACGGGTCGAGTCCCCAATCGCGAAACATCGCTCGAACGGCGCGGGCCGTCGGGTCTTGCGCCAGGGCTTCGACAGTCAGCTGCCGCGCCAATTTTCCCGCAACGCCGGCAAGCTCGTCGCGCAGGCCAGGCGGAGCCGGCTGTACGTGAACGTCGTCGGCTTCGACCAGACCCAGGCTGACCGAACCGAGCCGGATGCGAATGGACATCATGGGAACGCGAAATTCCATCATCGCGGGAAGCGGCTTTGGCGTCAACCGGCGAGGAACGGGGGCGGGAAAAAAATTTCACGAGAACGGAACGGAGAGGGCGCGGCGCGCGTCTACCCTAACAGCGCGGGGGATTGGGAGCCATGATTTGACGCACGGGGCCAATACTGGATTCTTGCGCGGCGTCGAGGAGTTCAATCGCGGGGAATTTTTCCAGGCGCATGAGACGTGGGAAACGCTGTGGCTGGGCGCCGACGGCGCGGAAAAACTCTTCCTGCAAGCAGTGATTCAGATCGCCGCGGCGTTTCACCACTGGCGGCGCGGAAATCGGCAGGGAACGCTTTCGCTGTTGCGAAGGGCGACGGTGGCTCTCGGTGACTTCCCTCGCTCCTACCGCGGCATTCAGCTGGGACGGCTACGGCGGGAAACCGTTCACTGGGTGGAGATCCTGGACCGCCGCGGAATTCCGCGCGCGCTGCCCCGCATTCAGAGCGTTTCCCAACCGCGGCAAAGGAGCGGCGCAACGCCACGCCATGCGAGCGTTTAGACCTCTTTGGAGGGTGTGTCTATCTTTCAGGAACGGGGACGTCTGATGCGAATTACCGCGAAAGGGGAATATGCGGCCAAGGCTGTGCTGTACCTCAGCTTGAGGTATCCGAACGTGGTCACGATTCAGGAAGTGGCCGCCGGACATGACATCCCGCTGAAATATCTGGAACAGATTCTTTTGACGCTGAAGAAGAGCCAACTGCTCGCAAGCCGGCGCGGCGTGCACGGCGGCTACACGCTGGCGCGACCGCCCGAACAGATCACCGTGGGCGAGGTGTTGCGCGCGGTGGACGGGAGATTTTCGGAAACGGCGTGCCTGCGCGCCGAATCCAGCGGCCAGTACAGCTGCCCGGAAGCGCCGACATGCGGGCTGCGGCGCCTGTGGCAAGACGTCCACGAGAGCGTGGACAAAATTCTATTCAGCTCCAATTTCTCCGACGTCTGCCGGCGAACGCTGGCGAGCCGGCCGCAGGGAAGCCCGTATCCAACCGATTCTGCAGCGGCAAAATAGCGCCCGGCGCGCGCGCTTCGCGATTCACGGCGATGAACGGTTACCGCATCCCAGCCATGCACCCGCGCGCCGCAAACGAGCGTGGCCGCTAGCCTTGGCGAAAATAGGCTTGCGCGTCGGGACGAAAGAGAAAATATGCGAACAGCAGGAAGATCGCGCCGTGGACCGTCACCTGGCGCCAGGAATTCAAAAAACTGAACGCTACGTGGAACCCGATCCACGCGAGCGCGAGCCATCGCGCCCAGTTCTTCCTCCGAAGCAGGAAAATCCCGCAAACCAGGGCGACGAGTTCAACTGCCAAAATCCATATGTTTCCGCCGTGAAGCGCGTTGTGCGGCCCAAGCTCGCGAAAGCGGTAAGTGAAGCCGGCCGCGCCGACGACAACGAGCAGACACCCGATGATGGTGACGGCAATCGGGCGCTTTTTCATCGAACTCCACCAGATGGAAACGGCATGTCCGCTTCGCGGAAAGGGAATGATTTGGCAGAAGCTGCCAGCGCGAGGAAACGCGGTTTAGCGGTAAAGGATTTCACCGCGGCAGAATACCACGGGTTCGGCCCAGTTTCTGGGGAAGCTATGACCGACTCGCGCGAGGCAAGAGAGCGCGCGCTCGAACGCGGCGGCGACTACTGGTTGGCGGCAGCCTGCCTTTTCTTGTACCAGTCGGCGTTGATCTGGGTGAAGTTCTGCCATTTTTCCGGCAGATCCTCGAGGGCGAAAATCGCCGTCACCGGGCAAACCGGGACGCACGCGCCGCAATCGATGCATTCGTCGGGATTGATGTACAGCATCGTTTCGGCGGCGAAATCATTCTCGTCCTTGCGCGGATGAATGCAATCCACCGGGCAAACATCTACGCAAGCGGTGTCCTTGGTTCCGACGCACGGTTCGGCGATTACGTAAGCCATCTGGTTCTCCTCGACGACACTTGGCTGGCCCCACGGGCTGGCGCCAACGCCCCCTGAAAATCCCTTATACCACCAACCGGGCGACGCCAACAAGCAAGGTGACGCGAAAAGCGCGATTTTCGGCTCGCAGGTGGCGAGCATGTGGTTGCGGCGCGGCGCGGGCGGCGAATAGAATGAGTTTTCTGCGGCCGAGACGTGGCGGCGATCTGGCTTTCAAGACGCCTGCGCGCGACCGCGCGGCTCGCTCCCGGAGGGAAACTACCTATGCTCGACATGCGAGGAAACAAAATCACCTGGCTGGGCCACGCCAGCTTTCAAATCACGACGGCCGGTGGCCAGACGGTGCTGATCGATCCGTGGATCAGCGGGCCGACCTGCCCGGAAAAGAACAAGACGTTCGAGCAGGTGGATTTGCTGCTGGCGACGCATGGTCACGGCGACCATTTTTCGGACGTCGTGGGAATTTCGCAGCGGTATAAACCGAAAGTGATGGCGATTTTTGAGACGGCGATGTGGCTGGAATCGAAAAATGTCGCGAACGTGATGCCGATGAGCAAGGGCGGCACGCAGCGCGCGGGCGATGCCGAAGTAACGATGGTTCACGCGAACCATTCCAATTCCATCGTGGACGACGGCAAGATCATCTACGCGGGCGAGCCGGCGGGATTCATCGTGCGCCTGCCCGGCGGCATCACGATTTACCACGCAGGCGATACGAATCTGTTTGGCGACATGCGACTCATCGCCGAACTGTACCGGCCGCATCTCGCGCTGCTCCCGATCGGCGACGTTTATACGATGGGCCCGCGCGAAGCGGCGCACGCAATTCGGCTGCTGGACGTGCACCACGTCGTTCCAATGCATTACGGCACTTTTCCGCTGCTCACCGGCACACCAGAAGTATTGAAGGCGGAGACGGGCGACGTCGCGGGCCTGGAAATTCACGCGCTGCGGCCGGGCGAATCGCTCGGCTAGCTCGCGCGCGACCCCCAACGGAGGAAACGATGGCTCGGACGGTTCCGCGATACGCGCACGAGGGCGTGCTCCAGCCCGCGGTGGATCGCTACGTCAACCAGGTGCTGCCGCGGCGCGATCCCATCCTTGCCGAAATGGAGCGGCTGGCGAAACGCGAGAACATTCCGATCATCGGCCCTGCCTGCGGGCGGCTACTGGCGCTCGCCGTCGAAGTCAGCGGGGCGAAACGCATTTTCGAAATGGGCTCGGCGATCGGATATTCGGCATTGTGGATGGCGCGGGCGGCCAGGCGCGGCGCGAAAATCCATTACACCGATTCCGATCCGCGAAACATCGCACGGGCACGCGCGTTTCTCCGGCGCGCGGGCGTAGGCAGCCGCGTGGAAATGCATCTGGGAGACGCGCTCGACGTGCTGTACGACACTCCAGGCGCTTTCGACCTCATTTTCATCGACGTGGACAAGGACCAATATCCAGCCGCGCTGAAGCTTGCGCTGGGGAAATTGCGGCGCGGAGGACTGCTCGTCGCCGACAACGTGCTCTGGTACGGGCGCGCCGCGCGCCCGGCAAAACGCGGCGACGCGTTCACGCGCGGGATCCAACTGTTCAACCGGAAAATCTACGCGGACAAGAATCTTTTTTCGGTGATCGTTCCGCTTCGCGACGGCGTCGCCATCTGCGTGAAGAAGAACTGAGAAGGCTCGATCGGATCATTCCGAGTCCCAAAGCACGGGACGAGGAATCTGCTTTTCCGGAATCTACGGACGCGGCCTCGTCGCCGCGAAGTACCCGCTCACGGATGTTCGCTGAGAAATTTTTCCGCGTCGAGCGCCGCCATGCAGCCGCTGCCCGCGGCGGTAATCGCCTGGCGATAGATGCGATCGGCCACATCTCCGGCCGCAAATACGCCTTCGATGTTCGTACGGCTGCCATTGTAAGTCTTCAAGTACCCTTCGCCGTCCATATGCAGAATCCCGCGAAACACTTTCGTATTCGGCTCGTGCCCGATGCCGAGAAAAACGCCGTCCACGGGCAGGAGTTCTTCCTTGCCGGTTTCCGTATTGCGCAGCCGCACCGCTTCCACGACTCCTTTTTGAACGTCGAGGATTTCCTCGACGATGTAAGGCGTCATAAACCGGATTTTGGGATTTTCGCGGGCGCGCTCGATCATGATTTTCGACGCGCGGAATTCCCGCCGCCGGTGCACGATTGTCACGTGGCTTGCGAATCGCGTGAGAAACGTTGCCTCTTCCATCGCCGAATCTCCTCCGCCGATGATGGCGATTTCGCGTTCGCGGAAGAAATAGCCGTCGCAGGTGGCACACGTCGAAAGGCCGTGGCCAAGCAGCAGTTTTTCGGATTCGAGGCCCAGCATGCGCGCCGAAGCGCCGGCCGCGACAATCAGCGCCCGTGTTTTCACCTCGCGGCCGTCGAGCGCCAAAGTGAACGGCCGGCGGGTGAAGTCCACCGAGCGGACGGCGCCTTCGGCGTATCGCGTGCCGAAGCGCTCGGCCTGTTTCCGGATCCGCTCGATCAGATCGGGGCCGAGCACGCCATCGGGAAAGCCGGGAAAGTTTTCGACGGTGGTGGTGAGGCTGAGCTGGCCGCCGGGCTCATGGCCGTCGATGACGAGCGGACGCAATTCGGCGCGAGCGGTGTAAACGGCGGCGGTAAGCCCGGCGCAACCACTGCCGATGATGACGACGTTTTCGATATCTGACGCGGATGGATTCATGGTCTCCCAAAGGCCTTGGATGGAACAAGCCGCCGGAACGATTCCGAAAAACCACGAAATTGTAGCACGGCGCCGCTGGCGTGCAGCCGTGGCGCCGCGCTAATTCGGCAAAGAATCGGGAGGAGGTTCGCCTCCATTGGAGTGCTGACGGCGCTGGCTGATTTCCTCAAGGTGCTTGCGCAGGCGCCCGATGACGGGAGTGACGCCTTCGGCGTTCATCTCGTTGATCAGCTCGTCGAGGGCGAAGTGGACGATGTCGTGGTGATGAAGCTCCTCGGGCGCGAGGGCTTCGCTCAGCTGGAGCCATACGTTGTGGAGAAGATCGACTTCCTTGGGCGTGAGCCGAGGGGCGTGCGGCCCGAGATAGATGATTTCCGTCTGGCCGGTGCGCGTGTAAATTTCCAGGCGCAGCTGAGGCTTCGGCTCGGGCAAGTGCTCCCACGCGTTGCCGAGCAAGCGGCCCTGCTCGGCGACGCCGATTTTGGACGAATCGCCAAGAATGATGGCCGAAGACTGCAGGTTTTGCGCGGCGCGGAGCATGGCGTCGTAGACGTCGTTCGCAGCGACCATCGCCAGATGGATGGTCTTGCCTTTTTTCTCCGCGATTTCAAGCGATTTCGTGAACAGGTACTGCTCGATCGGCGTGAAAAGCTGATCGGGAGCCAGATCGTGTTCGCCCGAGCCGCCGCGCCGCAGCAGGCGGATGTGGAGAACGACGACGTCTCGCCGCGCGGGATTCACGCGGTCGAGCAGCGCGGACAGATGATGCAGGTGGTAGTAGTTTCCCACGGGAACCAGATAGTTTCCGGGTCGCGCGCCGACGGCTTCGAGAGAAAGCTCCTGCCGCTGGGTGAGATTGAATTCATCAAGCTCGATGTGCGGAGCGCGGGTGCGGCGAGTGCGCCGCTCGGAGGCGTAGAAAACGCAGAAGAGGAGCGCGGTGAAGCTGACGCCGGCGACCGTGGCCGTGGGCTTCGTGAAAAGGTTGACGATGGCGATGGCGAGCAGCCCGAGCGTGACGAAACCCAGACCCAGCGGAATTTCAACGCCGCGGATGGTGACGTTGGGAGGCATCTTGTATTCGCGATGGACATCCTTCCGGTAGCGAAGAACGAGCACGCCGATGCCCTTCATCGTGAAACTCCAAATCACGCCAAAAGCGTAGAGTTCGCCCAGCAGCGTGATATTGCCGCCGCTGATCAGAATCACCGCCAGTTGCAGCACGGCGATGCAGCTGATCGTGCGATACGTGGTGCCGAAACGCCGGTGCGGCCGGCGAAACCATTCCGGCATCACGCCGTCTTCCGACAGGCGGTTCAGCACCCCGTTCGAGCCGACGATGGCCGTATTCACCGCGCCGGAAAGGATCAGCGCGCCGACGATCACCACGAACACCTGAAACACCAGCCGCGCGATATAAGGGCCCTGAAGGTTCATCGCCAGGCCGCCGATCAGGTTGTCGAGGTAGTGCTGGCGGATAGCGGTCGGAATGATCATCGCGGCGAAAACGGAAACGACGCCGGTGAAAATGAAACTGTAGATGAAAATAATGAACCCGGTTTTTTTCAAGTTGGGCAGCTTGGGGTGCTCGATTTCCCGATAGACCTGGGCCAGGGTCTCCTCGCCGCTCATCGCCAGAACCGAATGTCCCAAACCGATGAAGATGGCGAGCAGCGGGAAAATCGCCAGCGGAATATGCGTACCCCACAGCCAGCCCATCGATTCCTTGGTGAGATGAACGTTCTGCGGGAGCGGAGCGGGCGGGAGGGCGGGATGGCGGACCCAAAGGGTATAGCCGCACCAGGCGAGCAGAATCACCACCATGACGGTGGTGAGCTGCATGATCCTGAGCGCCTTTTCGCTGGATTCCGGAATGCCCTTGATGTTTTGCCACCAAAAATAGAGCGTCACGGCGACGGCGCAGACGACCGCGGTGCCTCCCATCGGCAAGCGCGCGGAGCTGTGCATGTATGAAAAAATTTCGTTGGCCACGGCCGCGAAATACAGGCCGGCGCTGACGCCGCTGATCGGGCCCGTCAGGATGTAATCGAAAAGGAGGGCGGATACCGAGAATTTGGCCATCGTGCCGCCCATTGATTCCTTGACCACGCGATAGACGCCGCCGCGGACGAAAATGCTGCAGCTTTCGATGTAGATCGCGCGGACCCCGTAGCTGAACACCATGATCGCCAGTACGAACCACGGCGCCGTCGGCCCGATGAAGGCTTCGGCCGCGCCGGCGGCGTAGTAGGCCGAGGAGGCCAGGTCGTTGAGAACCACGGCGGCGGCGCGCCAATAGCTGATAAAGGACAGCATCGCCGTCGTAGCGACCAGCACCTGCGGGAGGGCCCGCAGACCGGCGCGAGAAGGACCCGGGGTTGAGGAGTTCGAGGCCATCAATGAGCGAATCCGAGTGACGATACGTTGAAAACGTCAGGATTGTCAAAGACGGAGCGTGGCGGCGGAGGGCGAAAAACCGCACGCCAAGCGAGATGGCTCTGCCACACTTGCCGGTCTAGGGCGCGGACGAAGCGGAGCGGCAGGATTCGCAGGGGCAGATTCCGCGGAGATAGTCGAAGCTGAAGATGCCAGTGGAATGGCCGTCGGAGAAATCGAATTGAACGGCGTAGTGGCCGACGGCGGAAGCGGCGCGCGCCGTCGCGCGAGGCTTATAGAGCGGGAGCGGTGAAGGCGGAGCGGAAGCCGGCGCGATGCCATGTTCGCCGGTACAGACGGCGCAGGGGCAGCGGTCGCGCAGATAAGCGAATTCGTAGTGGCTGTGGTGGCCGTCGGCCCACGTAATTTCCATGCCTTGGCCTGTGGAAACGTGAACTTTCACCGCAACGGGCATCGAGGAGGCTTCGCTTGCGCGAGACATCGGATCTTTCCTCGCTTTCGTTCGCCAACTCGCACGCGCATCGCGCCAACCGCCAAGGCGCGCCGGCCTAGACCTTAATCTTCGCCAGCTTCGCCGGCTCGCCATGCCCTTCCGGACGGCAGCAATGGCCGGGCGGAATGGGATGGCCGTGCGGGCAGGTGCGCGGATGGCCGAGAAACGTGCAAATTTTTTCGTCGAGTTCGGGGCTGATGATGTGCTCGAACTTGCAGGCGTGGGTATCGGCCTCGGGATCCTCGATCGAGAATGTATCCATGAACAGGCGCTCGGCGAGCCGGCGGCGGCGGACGAGGTCGCAAGCGCGTTTGCGGCCCCTCTCGGTGAGCGCGATTCCGGCGCTTTTTTCATCGAGCAGGCGAAGCTCTGCCATTTGCCTGAGCAGATGGCCGACCTCGAGCGGGCCGACGCCCGAGAGCTGCTCGGCGCGGGCGGCCGTGCCCTGTTCTCCGGAGATGAAAATTTCCTCGAGAAGGTGATCGAAGCGGACTTCGTCGTCGGCGGAGGAAACGACGATCTGCGCGAGGCGGCCGTGAGTGAGCTCGATGCGGCGGCCGGCGAGGCGCCCGATCGCCGGATCGTGCGTGACGAGAAGGATGGTCTGGCCGGCGGCGTGGAGTTCGTGAAAGAGGTTCAGAACGAGTTGCTGATTCACTTCGTCGAGATTGCCGGTGGGCTCGTCGGCGAGCAGAATGTTCGGCTGATTGATGAGCGCGCGGGCGATCGCGACGCGCTGCTGCTCGCCGCCCGATAGCTGCGAAGGAAGATGGGTCATCCGGTCGGCCAGGCCAACACGAACAAGCGCCCGGGCGGCCTGCGCTTCGTGGGTCATGCTGTGGAAATACTGCGCCAACATGACGTTTTCGAGCGCGGTGAGATAGGGCACCAGGTGGAACTGCTGGAAAACGAAGCCGACCTTTTCCGAGCGGTAACGGGTGAGCGCTTCCTCGTCGAGCCCGGCGAGTTCGACGCCGTCCACGAGCGCTCTCCCAGCCGACGGCGTATCTAGCCCGCCAAGAATATTGATGAGCGTCGTCTTGCCCGAACCGGACGGGCCCATGATCGCGACCCATTCGCCGGGATCGATGTTGAAACTGACGCCATCGAGAGCGCGCACGCCGCCATATTGCTTCGTCAATTGCTCAACCGCGATTACAGGCTCCATCCCTCGCCTCGCAAAATCACCGCCGGACGCACGCGTCCCAGAAGACGCAGCGGAAGCGCTCCCGCGAGCGCCGCGCCGAACATCAGCGCCGCAACCAACGGCACGACGATCCAATCGGGCGACGCACCCGAGCCGAACGCGCGTTCGCTGATCCAACTGGAAAGTGGAAAGCCGAGCCCGCAACCGGCGAGCGTTCCGGCAACGGCCAGAAGACCCACCTCCGCGAGAAACAGCCGAATGATCCGCCGCGCCGGACCTCCAATCGCTTTCATCACACCGACGTGATGCCGGCGCTCGGTGGCGAGCGCGGCCATCGAAGCCAGAACGCCGAGCACGGTGAGCGCAAGAATGAGCGCGACCGTGGCGCCGACGAGCAGCCGGATTTTCCGCGCAAGCCGGGCTTCGCCCGTGGTGAATTCAGGAATCGGGCGCACGCGCGCGGCGGGAATCGCGGCGGACAAATCGCTCATCTCGGCGCGGATTTCCGCGGCCGAGCCGGCAACGCTCAGCTGGACGAGGCTAATCTGCGCGTCAAGTCCGGCGAGCCGCTGGGCCGCGGCGAGCCCGGTGAAAATCTGATTGTCCTCGGAACCGCCGGTGACGACGACGCCGGAGGCCGTGAACTCACGCTCGGCGGATCCGTATCGCATGTGGAACTTGGCGCCCGGCGCGAGGCCAAGTTTGCGGGCGACAGCGGAGCCGACAAGGGCCTCGTTTGCGGAGGCCGGCCAGCGGCCTTCGACTTTCCACCAGGAATTCATCGCGCGAACGCGCGGGAAATCGGTTCCTGCGACGATGACGGGAATCGTTGCGGGCGCTGACGCGCCGTCGCTCTTGACGTGTGCAACAAGGTAGAGAAAGGGCGCGGCGGCCGCGATCCGGCGGTCCGCACCCTCGCGCGCGGCCACCCGGCTCCAGGCGGAATCCGGAAGCAGCGCCTGTCCCGAGGATTTTGCCGGCGGCGTGACGACAACGTTGGCCCCGAAGACGCGAAACGTTTGGGCCAGCTTCGAATCGATATCGAGCTGGACGTTGAGCAGCGCGGAAACGACCGCCGCGCCACTCACAACGACGAGCAGCGCGAGCGCCAGCCGCGCGCGGCTGGCGCTGAGTTCCCGAAGAAAAATGCGCCCGAACATTCCGTTCTCACTCCCCACGCAAAACCGGCGCCGGATCGAGCCGCGACATCCGCCGAAGCGGCACAAGACTCCCGAGTGCGACGACGGCGGCGGCAATCGCCAGAACCACCGGAAGCAGGATCAGTTGCGGCGTCGAAGCGACGCCGAAAACCAGCCGGCCCAGCGCGCGCGCCAGCAGCGTGCCGATGCCGAAACCGACCGCGCCGCCGACGATGGCCACGGCGAGTTGTTCGGCGAGGAAAATCCACGCCAGCAGGCCGGAGGGCGCGCCGAGCGCCTTCATCAGCGCCACTTCGGCCCGCCGTTCCATGACGCTGGAGGCCGCCATCGCGGCAATCCCGAGCGTCGCCGCGGCCAAAGCGCCGAGCGTGATCAGCCAGAAAAGCGAACTGACGCGATTGAGGATGCTGCCTTCGCTTTCAGCGACGCGCCGCACAACCTGCGCGCTCGAACCGGGGAGGGCCTGTTGCACCTGCGCGGCGATCGAAGCGGCGTAGGGCGAGCAGTACCAGCGTTCGTATTCGGCGGGCGTCATCTGCCGGGGGTTTTCGCGGCCGAACGCGTCCTCGGGTTTCGTGAAAGCGGTGACCATCAGACTGCGATATTCCCCGGGGCGACCGGCGATTTGCTGGGCGAGCGCCAGCGACGTCACGATCGCTCGATCTTCGCTGCCGCCCGCTTTCAGAATGCCCGAAACGCGGAGCGTCGCCCGGCGCGAGCCTTCGCCGACGCGCAGCGACGAGCCGGGCTCGACGCCGAGGCGCGCGGCGAGCGCGCTGCCGACCAAGCATTCGCTGATTGAGCCGGGGGTGAACCATGCGCCCCGAACGCGCCACCACGGACTGGTGGCCTCGACGCCGGTGATGATGGAAGGCTCGCCGGCGACGGGAACGGCGTGGCGATACCAGGTGCCGACCAGCGTGGAGGAAAGCGCGGCGGAAGACGAAGCGACGGTGACGGGAACATCGAGAAACGGCGCGAATCCCTTGATGTTGTTGCGCCAGAAAATTTGTTTGAGTTTCGGCAGATCGGATTCCGGCAAATAGGAACCCTCGGTCACGGGGCGCGTATCGAGGCCCCCGATTTCGACGGGCAGCGTATCGGTCTGCGGCGTTACTTGAATATTGGCGCCGAAACTTTGAAATTCGCGAGCAAGCCGGTTGCCCTCGTCGAGCGCGACCGTCAGCGCGGCCGCGGCGACGGCCGATGCCAGTACGAGCACCGCTGAGGCGAGCAGTTTCCGCCGCGGATTGCGGGCGACCGATTCGAGAAGGATGCGAAAGAACATTGGTGGCCCGTCCTAATGTCCCATGCCGGGCATGTGCATGCCGGCGTGAACGGGTTTCATGTGCGAGAAATCCACGATCAACTGGCCCTGAACCACATGCGAAGGCAACGCGATCGGATTGCATCCGCCCTGCGAACCGACCGATGGAATGTAGATGGGCGAGCCGCAAAGGCGGCAGACCAGATTCTGCCCGCGCACCACGTAGCCGGCGTTGCCGCAGATTTCACAGGCATCGAGAGCGGCCTGAAACGTGCCATTCGGCAGATGCACGACGATGAAACGAATGGTGGTGCGGTTGATTGTGGTGGAGTAGAAATGCACTTCGGGATCGCCGCTGAGCGAGGCGATCGGCAAACGAACCGTTTCGCCAAGGGAAGCGACGTCAGGAGCGGGCGGAGACGCGGCTTCCACGCGGTTGTAGACGAAATCCGCGCTCAGCGCAACGAGCACGATTACGAAAACCGTGGACATGCCGACGAGCCAACGGCGCTGGCGGCGCTGCTCCCATTCGGCGCGGCGCCGCTCGGCGTCAGTGGCGCCGGCGGGAACGGCCGCGGCGCGCGTGGAGGACCACTCGCGCAACGCGAGAACGAGCGCAACGCCCAGCACAACGGCAAAGAAAAAGACCTGATTCGTGACGATCGGGCCGATGATCGCCATTTCCCGATGGCTCGACGGGATCCACATCGCCTCGCTCATTTCGTGAAGGCCGGTGATGACCAGTTGGACGGCGACCACGGTTAAAATAATGCTGGTGGCCTTGAAAAAGCGGCCTAGCGAAACGCGGAGCGTGCCTTTGAAAAACGAAAGACCGACGAGAACGGCCAGGGCAAGTCCCATGGCCGTCCCGAGCCAGACTTCCAGGCTCGCGGTGGAAAATTCCACGGCGCGGAGAATTAGCGCAAGCTCGACGCCCTCGCGAACGACCATCAGAAACACGAAGGAGCCGACGGCGAGTGCGGCGATCCAGCCCTCGCGGCGCGTGAAACGCTCGATTTTCTGCTCGATTTCCTTGCGGAGATGGCGCGCGACGCGGTTCATCCAGACGATCATGCTGACGACGAACACAGCGGCCAGAATCATCAGCACGCCTTCGAAACCGTCCTGATTGACCCGAAGGCGGTCCAGCGCTTCGGCCACGCCTCCCGAAACAACAACGGCGAGCGTCACGCCGACCCAGACGGCGCGCGCTAGCTTCTTGCGCCCCGTGCGGGCTAGATAGAGAAGAACGATGCCGACAACGAGTGCGGCTTCAACGCCTTCGCGAAGAGCAATCAGGAGTGCGCTCAGCATGAGGAAAAGACGATACCCTTTGGGCGTATTAGTTGCAAACTATTTGCAACAAGCGGTGCCGCAAATCAGACCAACAAGGTCCGATTCTAGCTCCCCTGTCTACATCCAGTCAAGGAAGAGGCCCCTTCCCCTCGCGGTTCCGCTAGAATAGGCAAGACTTATGCGCTGGAGCCTTCTATCTGCGTTCCTGGCCGCCGGAGCGCTGGCGGCCGTCTGCACGGCCGCACCTTCCGGCGGCGTGAAAGCGAAGCTGGCGCGCGAGAAACGGCAGGAAGCGCGGAAAGAATTCCGGGCAGGCGAGCGTGCTGCGCGGCGCGGCGATTGGACGCTGGCCTTCGCGCATTACAGCCGCGCCTCGTTTGATTGGCCGCAAACCGCCAAATACCGCCTGCAGGAGGCTCTGGCGCGATTCCACCTGGTGCAGGCGCGAACCTATCAGGCAGAAAGCGAGGCCGCGGAGGGCCATTTGAGAGCGGCGCGGCAGAGCTTCGAAATGGCGCTGAAGCTGGACCCCACTTACAACGTGGCGCGGCAGCGGCTGGAAGAAATAGACCAGATGATCGTGCAGCAACCGGCGGCCGCGGCGCAGCAGCCGGAGCCGGCCCCGCCACGGATTCATCCGCGACCCGGAGTGCAGAGCTTCGATTATCGCGGCGACACGGAGGGCGCGTATCAGGAAGTGGCGCGGCAATTCGGCGTGGCGGCGGCGTTCGATCCGGAAATGCCTCACCGGATGATCCGGTTCCACGTGAAAAACGTGGATTTTGACACGATGATGCGGCTGCTGTCGGAAATGACGGGAACGTATTGGAGCGCGATGGGATCGCGGCTGTTTTTCGTGACCGCGAACACGCCGGCGAAGGTGAAGAAATACGGACCGACCGAAGTGCGGACGGTGATGCTTTCCTCGGCGTCGACCGTGAGCGGGATGGAGGAAACGACGCGCGTCGTGCGCGACATCGCCGAGCTGACGCGAACCCAGCTCGACACGGAAACGCACACCCTGACCCTGAGTGGTCCGCCGGCGAAAGTGGAACTGGCGGCGAAGCTGATTCACGAACTCGAGCAGCCGCGCGGCGAAATTCTGCTCGAAATGGATATTCTGGAAGTGAACCGCAATCAGGCCGAGCAGTTGGGCATCACGCCGCCGACTTCGGCGACGGCATACACGCTGAGCCCGGCGCAAATCAGCGAAGCGCAACAATCGCTTTCCGGCTTGCTCGATGTGATCACCCAGGTGTTCGGACAGCCTTCGGCAATCGCGGGGTTGCCGGCGAGCCAGGCGGAGGCGCTCCTCGGCTCGGGTCAATTGAACGTGGCGGGCCTGATTCCGCCGCTCGTGGCGTTTGGCGGCGGACGAACCACGTTTCTGGCGACACTGCCGGGAGCGGTGGCGCAGCTGGGCGAGACGCTGAACCTGGTGCAGAGCGGGCAGCAAATGACACTGCGCGCCGAGGACGGCGAACCGGCGACGCTTTTCGTCGGCGACCGGTACCCGGTGGTGATGGCGTCGTATTCTTCGAGCCTGACGACGGCGCCCGGAGCGGTGATACCGAGCGTGAGCAACTCGAGCTTTCCCTCGAGCGAATATCCGGTGGGGCAAAAACCGGCGGCGGTGGTGGCGGCGGATTTCAACGGCGACGGCTACGCCGATCTGGCGGTGGCGAACGAAGGCGACAACAGCGTTTCCATCCTGCTGAACAACGGTTCGGGATCGTTTTCGCAAGGCGAAACGATTGCAGTCCCGCCGGGGCCGGTGGCGCTCGTGGCAGGAGATTTCAACGGCGGTAAGAACGAGGACCTCGCGGTGGTGAGCAGCACCGCCGGAATGGTGAGCGTTCTGAACGGGAACGGCGACGGAACCTTCACGCTGGGTGATCAGATTTCGGTGGGCACGAACCCCGTGGCGATCGCTTCCGGGGATTTCAACGGCGACGGCGCGACCGACTTGGCGGTGATCAACAGTGGATCGAATAGCGTTTCGATCCTGCTGGGCCGGGGGGACGGAACGTTCGTCCACGCTTACGACCTTCCGACCGGACGAACGCCGGTGGCGCTGGTGGCGACCGATCTGAACGGCGACGGGAAAACCGACTTGGCGGTGGTGAACCAGAGCGACAACGACGTGGAAGTGTTTCTCGGAAACGGCGACGGAACGTTCAAACCCGGCACGACGTACTCGACCGGCACGATGCCGTCGGCGATTGCGTCCGGCGACTTCAACGGCGACGGAAAAAACGACCTGGCGGTGACGAACGAAGCGGACAACACCGTCTCGCTGCTCTTCGGAAACGGTGATGGAACGTTTCAACCGCAACTCGCTTACCAGACGGGAAGCGGGCCAGTGGCTGTGGTGACGGCGGATTTCAACGTCGACGGCTATCCGGACCTGGCCGTGGCGGACGAGACCGGGAACACGGTTTCTCTGTTGATCAACAACGGGAGCGGGGACCTCTCCACGCGAATCGACGTGAATACCGGCAGCGGGCCCGACGCGCTCGCAACGGCGGATTTCGACCACAACGGCCGTCCGGACTTGGCGATCGCGAACCAGGCGGACAACAACATTTCGGTGATTTTGAACGATATTTCGCTGGTGCCCAGCTCAAGCGTGTCGGAACAGACGCCGTATCCTAATTTCCAGTTCGTGGATCTGGGCCTGAAAGTGACGGTGACGCCGCGGCTGCATCCGGACGGCAGCGTGACGCTGAAATTGAAAGCGGAAATCCATGGATTGACCCCCGAAACCGTGAACGGCATTCCGATCCTGACCAACCGGACGATCGACCAGCGCGTGCGCGTGAAAAACGGGCAGCCGACGATGCTGGCGAGCTTCTTGAATCCATCGGAATCGCTGACTCTGACGGGCTGGCCGGGGCTGGCGTTTCTGGGCGCGCGGAATCCGCAAAAGCAGCAAGAGGAACTGTTGATCGTGGTGCGGCCGCGACTGGTGCGGACACCGACGTATAAGTCGAAGACGTTTTTTGCCGGGATCGGAACCGGGCAGCCGTAGAGCCCACCCTCCCGGCGATCTCGGCGCTCTACAATCGCGAGGACATCGGCGCGGGTCAGATGATGTTCGCCAATCGCGTCTGCGACAACGTCATCGCGTTGCTCACGGGCAAGCCGGCAATCGTGCTGGGTGACTGAACCCCATTCGGATCCCGGCGCCGACACTCGGCGCGTCCGTTCTTCCGTTTATGAGCCCGGCGCTGGTGGACAGGATTTTTTCTGCGAATTCTTTTCGGCTTGATAGACGTCCTGGCGGATGCGCTGGGCCATCTCTTTCGAGTGCTGCATCATGAAGGGCATGGTGACCTGCATGGTGTCGGCCATGATGGAAGGCATTTCCCGCATCATCTTCTGTCCGACGGGCCCGGAATAAAAGGCGGCCAGAGTTTCCATATCGCTTTTGGTGAAATACTTCTGATAGACGGGAATGGTGGCCTGGAGCATCCTTTGCCAAGGCCAGCTTTCCATCATTTCGTCCATCACTTTATCCATACGCGCCTCGAAATCCGGCGGCAGGTTGCACTTCTCTTTGTTCTTCACGTATTCCTCGTGAATCATCTGGTGCATGGGCTTTGCCATGGCTTGGGCCATTTTCAGCATTGTCTGATTGATGTGAATGGCGTCGAGATACTTTTCGACGTCCTGTTTCGATGCTGGTGCGTTTGAAGCGGGCTGCTGGGCGAAACCGGCGGCGGCAAAGGCGAGGCACAACGCGGCCGCAATGAGGGAACGCTTGATCATGGTCATCCTCCAGAACTGCGGATTTCCACTTGGGCCGTCCCCCACCTTGGCCGAGGACAGAATACACCCGGGAAAAGCGAGTAAAACGAAAATTCGATTTTGCGGTCGCGGCGACGGCGACCGCGAGGCAAGCGGCAGAGAGGCGCGGTAAGGCGCGATTTCAGGCCGCGCGGGGTGCTTCGCTCATGAGTTCGAGGATGTTGCCCTCGGAATCGCGGAACGCCGCCATCCACAAATCGTACGCCGGCATTTTCGCAATCAATCGCGGCGGCGCCTCGATGGTCACGCTTTTCGCGAGCAAATATTGATAAGCGGTCTGAATTTCCGGAACGCGAAAATAGAGAATCGAGCTGGGATGGTCGAGTTCGGCACGATCCGGCGTTCCGAGCAGCAAACGCACGCCGCCGCAGTCGAGAAACGCCATCGAGCCCGCTGCGAAGAGCAACGGCAAGCCGAGCACGTCGCGATAAAAAGCGATGGCGCGCGGGAGATCGTGCACGTTGATCGCGATTTGCCCGAGGTTGGTGATACCGAGGCTCGATGCGGCGTTGGTCATGGTGGAACGCTCCCGCAGGGATGTCGCTTATCAGGCAAGAATATAACCGGCGATCAGTTCTCTTCCAAGGATTGTGCTACTTCCGCTGTGGGTGGCTCGCACAGCGTGGGCGCGGCTATGGAGTTTTCGCTGCGGAAGCGGCAGCGCGGCGGAGCGGGAGCGGGTCCGAAAAGGTGAGGCGGACGGCCAATTGGCGAAGCGCTTTCATGCCTTTCTTGTGCAGGCACTCGTGCAGGCGTGCCGCTTCTTCCCCACGCGCGGCAATGTAAAAACTCGGCGCTGGTCCGAATAAGGGAGCGCGGCCGGCGCGAATCTGATTCCGAAAAATGGTGTTCAGGTCGAGTTCATCGGCGCCGCCGGGCTGACTGAATTGCGCCAGCACCCATTCGCCCAGTTCGAATTCGGCTTTTTGCGTGGCCTGGAAACGCTCGAACAGCTGGAGCGTATCGGGGCCGATAAAAGTCCCATCGCTTAGCACCGCGCCATCGAGCAAAGGATCCACGGTCGGCCAGCCCTGGAATCCCGCAAGTTGCGGGTCTTTCAAGGCGCTCTGAAACTGGCTTGCCGCCTCTTTGGTTGCGATCAGCGATTGAAATTCCGCGGCACTCCAATAAAAAAACGGCGAAACGACCAACCATCCGTGCGGCCCGACGATCGGCTTCTGCCCGCTTAGCGCCAACTTCGTTCCCGGCGCGGAGATTACTACCGCGGAAATCGCCTTTTTCGATCCATTCGCCAGATCGAGATGCCATTCGATTGCGTAGGCGAGAACGGCATGCGCGGATCCGTTGTGCAGGAGAAGCAGATAAGGTTCAATCCGCGCGAAGTCCGGCACAGTTTCGATTCCTGAAAAATGCGCGCTGAGAGCGGCATGAAATCCCGGCTCGCTCGGGCTCAAAATCGCGATCGGGCCATCGGCGGCGGACGCAGAGGACGTTCGCGCGCGCGGATTGCGCGGCGCGGCGCTAACAACGAGCGCCGCGACGAAAACCAGCACCGAAACAACGAAGATCGCGCGAACCGAATTCCGCATCACCATCCGCCTCCCATTTTTTGCTGTCTCTATGCCCATCTGCGGCAAGTTCCCCTGTGTTCTTCCGGAAACGCCGGCTTCCGCGTTCCCTTCCCTGGTACCGAAGAAACGCAGCTTCAGAACTGGACACGCATGCCCATTTTTGTTCGATGCCAGCATCGCCGGGAAATGGTGTCTCCGGGGAGTGATTCATTGGTGATGCTGCTACGTCTCGTATCCGGTTGTAGGCGAATGAGCCCAGGGGCAGTGGGCTGGTGTGAAAATCTTGAATGTTGGCACGGATTTCGGATTGCGAGCATTGGCGGAGAGCGGGCGGAAAAGAGTCGGTAGGCTTGCGATTCTCGAATAGCGTAAGCTGTGTGGAATCAATGAGATGAATTTTCCAAATCGGTAATTTTTGAAATGCCTGCGTGCGCAAAATGGCCAGGGCGCGGAACGAAGGCAGAAAAAATACACGCTTCGCGCGGCGATTTTATGACGAGATCAGGTCTACGGCAAGAGGAGGGTCTACGTGGAGTCGCTAGCCGATGACGCGATCCGGTGCGGACGTAGCGGGGATCTTCGCGAGCACGGCGCTCTCCACATCCGCCGTAGCCGCGCGTAGGCCAAAGTGCATGGCGAACAGAAGATTCCTCACCGATACTCCCGGCACAAGGAGCCGGACCGGTCAGAGGAGAGACGTCGGACTGCAAGGAACGCAGATGACAACACGGACGGATTGGTGGGCGAAAATGTCTTGCCAGAGCGTCTCCGCGAACGGAAAGGTCCACAGCTCGCGGCTCGTTTCTTTGGCACTCGTTGCGTTGCCGAATTGGCGCCGCGCGGCGTGCGGCGCTTCTTCTGCAGAAAGACCCGATTCCGCCAATTTCTGTTCGCGCATGGCGAGGTGAAATTCGAGTTCGTCGGCCAAATCGCGCTCAAGTTGCCGCCGACGGAGCAGCGCCTTGATTCGCAACCGGAGACCGTTGATGGATTCCGGCAACATCAAACGTCCTCAGACGGCTTCCATGACGCGCGCAATTGCCGCGGTCATCCGGCTCCAATGCTCGGATTCCGCCGCGAGATATTTGCGGCCTCTCGTGGTGAGCCGGTAATATTTCGCGCGCCGATTGTTCTCCGACAAGCCCCATTCGGAAGCGAGCAGGCCCCGCAATTCCAGCCGGTGCAGGGCGGGATAAAGCGCGCTCTCCTCGACGCGAAGAACTTCATCCGACCGTTCGTGGATGGATTCGGCGATCGCGTAGCCGTGGGCGCGGCCGCGCGCAAGCGTCCTGAGGATAAGCATGTCGAGCGTGCCTTGCAGCAGGTCGCCGGTGCGCTCTGGATTTTGTCCCATCATAGGCTGAGGGGAGTATCGCTCTTTCTCGCCCCGGACTCAACCGGAAATTTCGGCCACTTATCTCTGCGCCCAGCCGCCGTGGGCTCGAGTCGTGCCCACCCCTGTTTTCCACTCCACGTAGACCCTCCCGTTGCACCGCGTCCCGTTTCCCCTGAAACTGACTCCGGAGGTCGAACTACGCCGCCAAAACGATCCGCGTTGCCCGCCGCGCTTACATGGCATTGCCTCCAGTGCCCAATCCGCCGTCTCGATTCCGTCGAAATCGGCCGGGAACTTCTCGACTGCGGCAGCCCGCGCCAATTCGCCGCGGCTTACGATCCCGGCGGCTGCCGCGTCGTTTACCGCTGCCGGCACGCCCTGGGCCCGTTCGAAGCTCGCCGCGCTCGCATGCTCTTCGCGCTCGATTCCATCGTCGAGCGCGTCAGCGAAATCGATCCCGCGCCTTCCGTCGTTTTCGCTGCCATCCTCCTCTCTCTCCATCTCGACGAAAGGCGCTCCCAAGCCAAACCCGAAGCAGCCGGCCCCGTCGTCCGCTCAAAAGAGGCTCAAAATCTGACGCCTTCCAAAAATTATCCTGCTGAAATAAAGCCAGTTGCCCGCTTTTTCGCTCGACTCCGGTTCCCGCAGACCGGTCCCATGCTCGACAGCCCTATTTTCACTTTTCTCTCGTCGAAAATCGCGTTTCTCGCTCCCGCTCCGGATCCTCGAAACGAAAATCCCCTGTTTTCATGCGGTGATCCGCAATCCGCGCCGATTGTGCCCGCGGATCTCGAAATCCCCAAAAGAACGAAAATTCAATTTCAGAAACCCTGTTTGAGTGACGCCCTCGATTCCCGCTTTCCTCCGGAAAACACAAGCGTTATCCCCAAAATCGCGTTCCCCTTAAGTGACACCCTCGCCCCTCGGCCAAAATCGCGCCGTCTCTTCCAAAAATTTGCGGTATTTTGCTGCGCGGCGTTCGCCGCACTTTCATATCGCGGGAGCGGTTTCAAGAACGAGCACGGGCTGATAGACGCGGGGAACGACGGGCTCGGCGATGGCGATGAGCTTGCCCTCGGGATTGAAGACGCGAATGCGAGCCGGTTTCCATTTTTCGGAATCGAGAGCCGCGGGAACCGATTGGCCGGCGGGCGGACGGCCGGGTTGGAGCTGAGCGAGCGGAACGTTGAAACGCGAGCCGTGGCGGATGCGGCGCTCGACAATCGGCAACACGGTGGCGCTCGGAAGGTCGGCCAAAAGGCCTTCGAGCGGAATCACGCGCTCGGGCAGCTTGCCCGAAGCCTGGGCGGCGGCGATTTCCTCGAGCATCATCGCCTGATCGAGCGAAAATTCCCCGACGGCGGTGCGCATGATTTCGGAAACGTGAGCGCCGGGACCGAGCGCGCGGCCCATATCGTGAGCGAGCGAACGAACGTAAGTGCCGGGACCGCATTCAATCTGGAAACGCGCGGAAGAACCTTCGATCGAAAGCAGCTTCAGCTCGTAAACATCCACTTCCACCGGCTTCAATTCCACCGGCTTTTTCTTCCGCGCGAGTTCGTGCGCGGGACGGCCCTGGACTTTTTTGGCGGAATAGGCGGGCGGGACCTGCTCGATGTGGCCGATGAGCGGCGCGGCGAGTTGCTCCAGAATTTCGCGGGTGAGCGCGGGAGCGGCGTCGGAACCCGTCGGCTCGCCGGCGGCGTCGTAGGTGTCCGTGGCGAAGCCGAAACGGAACGTGCACAGATAGCGTTTGCGGCGCGCGGAAAAGAACTGGGCGAGGCGCGTGGCTCGGCCAAGAAGGAGCACAAGCACGCCAGTGGCGATGGGATCGAGCGTGCCGAGATGGCCGATGCGGCGAAAACCGACCACGCGGCGAACGGCCTCGACGACGTCGTGCGAGGTGCGGCCGGCCGGTTTATTAACGACGAGCGCGCCTTCGAGCGCAGGAGTGGGCGTGGGTTTGGACATGTTCGGAACCTTGCGATTCGGTTCCGGTTCGCGCCGGCGCGCCAGGCGAGACGCGGGCGACGGCGAAGGCGGCCCGGCATGCCGGGCCGCGACTCAGGAACCGGACGGGGGTTTTCCTCCTCGGAGCAGATCCTCGATGTGAGCGGCGTATTCGGCGGTTTGATCGAGGGCGAATTCGGGCCGTGGGCTGCGGCGGAGATGGAGGCGCTCGGTGAGCTGGCGGCGGATGAAGCCGCCGGCGGCTTCGAGCGCGGCGAGGGCGGCGGATTGCTCCTCGGGCGTGCCGCGGACGGCGACGAAGACCTTGACTTGGCGCTGATCGGGAGAAAGGCGCGCCTCGGTGACCTGAATGGAGAGATCGAGCCGAGGGTCCTTGAGTTCGCCAGCGAGCATGACTTCGATTTCCTGCCGAATTTCCTCTTTCAGTCTTTCGAGATGATGTCCGGGCATGGCATGCTCCGCAATCGGGCCCGCGCTCGCGCGCGAGGCCGCGGCCCATTCAAAACAGCTCGGTATCGTGGCCGACGAGGCCGCGGCCGAGCAGATTTTCCGATTCCTCGAGCACGGCGCGCAACGCGCCCTCGAGGTACGCCGCGTCGGCGGAAATCGCGACGACGCCGACGGTGGCCCGCTGCCAACTATCCTGACCGTCGAGCTCGGCGACCGAGACGTTGAAGCGGTGACGCAGGCGGTCCTTCAGACTCCGCAGCACCTGCCGTTTGTCCTTGAGCGAGCGGGACTCGGGCAAATGGATTTCAAGGGTCAGGCAGCCGATCGGCATCGGAACCTCGGCCGGATCAGGCGGGGAGCGGAGCGGCCGCGACCTTTTCGACGGTGAAGCATTCGAGGACGTCGCCGACCTTCACATCGTTGAAATTGGCGACGCCCAGGCCGCACTCAAACCCCGAGCGAACCTCGTTGACATCCTCCTTGAAACGCCGGAGCGAATGGACGCGACCGGTGTAGACGACCACGCCGTCGCGGACGACGCGGACCTCGGAGTCGCGGCGCAGAACGCCTTCCTGAACGTAGCAGCCGGCGATCATGCCGACGCCCTTGATGCGGAAGGTATCGCGCACGGCGGCGCGGCCGAGGAAGGTTTCCTTGAACACGGGCTCGAGCATGCCGGCGAGCAGCTTCTTTATTTCGTCGATCAGCTCGTAAATGACGGTGTAGGTGCGAATCTCGACGTTTTCGTGCTGGGCGAGATCGACGGCCTTGCGATCGGGCCGGATGTTGAACGCGACGATGATGGCTTTCGAAGCCGATGCGAGCAGAACGTCGGTTTCGGTGACGGCCCCGACGGAGGAATGGATGATATCGAGCTTCACCTTGTCGGTGGAAAGGCGCGGGAGCAGATCGGAAAGAACTTCGATCGAGCCCTGGACGTCGGCCTTGACGACGACCGGCATTTCCTTGACTTCGCCGGCCTTGAGCTGTTCCTGGAGCTGATCGAGCGTGAGACGCGCGCCGGTGGTGCGGGCGAGCGAGGCTTCGCGCTGCTTGGATTGGCGATACTCGGCGATGTGGCGGGCCTTGGCTTCGTCGGTGACGAGCAGGCGATCGCCGGCTTCCGGCACGCCTTGCAGGCCGAGAACTTCGACGGGAGTGGAGGGCCCGGCGGATTTGAGGGTCTGGCCGCGATCGTCGAACATGGCGCGGACCTTGCCGTAGACCGAGCCGCAGATGAAGGAATCGCCGGTGTTCAGCGTGCCGTTCTGGACGAGGAGCGTGGCGACGGGGCCGCGGCCCTTGTCGATGCGGGATTCGAGAACGACGCCGGAGGCGGGCGCTTCGGGATTGGCCTTGAGCTCGCGGAGTTCGCCGACGAGGGCGATCATTTCGACGAGTTTGTCGATATTCCTGGCGGTTTTCGCGGAGACTTCGACGAAAACGGTGTCGCCGCCCCACTCCTCGGGCATCAGGCCGAGATCGGCGAGCTGGCGCTTGACGCGCTCGGGCTGGGCGTCGGGCTTATCGATTTTGTTGACGGCGACGACGATGGGGACCTTGGCGGCGCGAGCGTGATCGATCGCTTCGCGGGTCTGCGGCATGACGCCGTCGTCGGCGGCGACGACGAGCACGACGATATCGGTGACGCCGGCGCCGCGGGCGCGCATGCGCGTGAAGGCTTCGTGGCCCGGGGTATCGATGAAAACGACTTTCTTACCGTCGATCTCTACTTCGGAGGCGCCGATGTGCTGGGTGATGCCGCCGGCTTCGCCCGCCGCGACGTCGGTCTGGCGGATGGCATCGAGCAGGCTGGTTTTGCCATGGTCCACGTGGCCCATCACGGTGACGACCGGGGGGCGCGGAACCTGCTGACCGGGCTTGGCCTCCTCGACGAACTCCTCGGCGACCTGCTCCTCGAACGCGATCTCCTTGACGGTGGCGTTGAACTGGCCGGCGAGACGCGTAGCGGTGGGAAGATCGAGGACCTGGTTGATGCTGGCGAGAATGCCGCTTTCCACCAGTTCCTTCAGAAGATCCTTGGCGCGGATGTCGAGTTTCTGAGCGAGATCGCGAACGGTGATGCCCTCGGTGATGGTGATTTCGCGAGGCTCGCGCAGGATCGGAGCACGCTCGGCGGGAACGGCGCGACGCGCCGCCTCCTGCGTGCGCGCGCGCACCGGATGCAGCTTGCGCTCGCCCTCCTCGAATCGCTTATCGGCAAGAGGGCGGGAACGCTGATCGGGCTTGCGGACGTAGATCGGTTTGCCGGGTTCCGGCTTTGGCGGCAACGGACCGGGGCCGGGACCGCGACCCGGCACCAGCGGCCGGCCGGGACGCTGGCCGGAACCACCGGGACCACTGGGCCTGAATCCGCCTGGACGCTGGCCGGGCTGACCGGGACGCGCACTGGGCGGAACGGGCCGGCCGGAAGGACCACCGATTCTTCCCGAAGGCGGCGTGGGCCTGGCGCCGGGCGGCGTGGGCCGCGGGACGGGAGCAACGGGCCTGGCCGTGCCGGGAGGAACGGGACGCGGACCGGACACGGCACGCTGCGTAGCCGCCGGAGCGGCTGCCGCCGCAGGCCGGACGGCGGCAGGTTGCACAGGATGCGGAACGGGTGCCTTGGGCGCAGCGGGCGGCGCGGAAACGGCCGGAGCAGGCTGCGACGGCGCCACAGGATGAGCGGGAGGATGCGGAACGGGTGCCGCCGGACGCGCCGCGGGAGGAGCAACGGCCGGCGCGACGACTTTGGGCGCAACAGGACCCGGAACGGCTGCCGCCGCCGGAGCGGGCGGCGCGGCCGGAGGACGAATGGGAGCGCCGGATGGCGCAGCGGGAGCCGCGGCGCGAGGCTTTTCGACGGGAGGCTTGGAGGGCTCGACGGCGGGCGCAGTTTCGACCTGGTTGATCCGGCGGAAATACTGGCGCACCTGATCGGCTACGGCAACGTCAACCGAGCTGGAGTGAGTCTTTTTTTCGGTGACGCCGATTTTGGGCAACAATTCGACGATCACCTTGGCCTTGACTTCCAGCTCGCGGGCCAACTCGTTAATACGAATCTGATGGTGCGTCTCCGTCACTCGTTATTCCTTCTCCTCGTTCAAAGAATCCGGCGGCTGTTCGTTTTCCGTGGATTCTGGCGCGGCGGATTCCCCGGCCGGCTCGGTTTCGGCGGTTTCCGCCTCAGTTTCGGTTTCGGCCCCGGCTTGGGTTTCGGCAGTCGTTTCGGATTCCGATTCCGGCTCCGCTTCGGCTTCCTCGACATCGTCAGCGACGGTTTCCACGGGTTCTGTCGAGCCGGATTCGAGACGTTCAAAATAATTAGCGACCGCGGCGCGGATTTTTTCGACCATTTTTTCGCCGATGCCCGGAATTTCCATGAGCTGCTCGGGCGTCATATCGGCGAGGCGCTCGATGCCGGTGATGCCGTGCGCCTGGAGGCGCTCGACGGTCTTCGGGCCAATGCCGGCGAGTTCCTCGAGCGGGGTGACCGGGGTGGTGAGCGCGGTCATCTGCAATTCGATTTCGCGGCGCTTTTCCTCTTCGCTCTTGATGTCGATGTTCCAGCCGATCAGCTTGCTGGCCAGGCGAACGTTCTGGCCCTTTTTGCCGATGGCGAGCGAGAGCTGGGTATCCTCGACGATGACTTCGAGGCGCTTCTGCTCGGGGTCGACGATCTGGACGCGGGAGACTTTGGCCGGACTGAGAGCCTTGAAAGCGAATGCGACGATATCCTCGGAAAACGGGATGATATCGATTTTTTCGCCGCGCAATTCGCGGATGATGGACTGGACGCGCATGCCTTTCATGCCGACGCAGGCGCCGACGGGGTCAACGTCCTTGTCGCGGCTTTCGACGGCAATTTTGGTGCGTTCGCCGGCTTCGCGGGCTGCGGCACGGATGCGGACGGTGCCGTCGTAGATTTCGGGAACTTCCATTTCGAACAGGCGCTGGACGAGCACGGGATCGGCGCGGGAAACAACGACCTGCGGGCCGCGGCCGGCGCGCTCGACGGCGCGAATGACGACGCGGAGGCGGTCGCCGACGTTGTAGGTTTCGGCGCGGGACTGCTCGCGGCGCGGCATGCGGGCTTCGGTGCGGCCGAGTTCGACGATTACCTCGGGGCCCTCGACGCGCTTGACGATGCAGTTGACGAGCTCGCCGACGCGGCCGTTGAATTCGTTGTAGATGGTGTCGCGCTCGGCCTCGCGGACCTTTTGCAGGATGACCTGCTTGGCGGTTTGCGCGGAGATGCGGCCGAGCATTTCGGTGGGCTTGGTGGTGAGGATTTCACCGCCGACTTCGGCTTCGGGATTTTTGCGCCGGGCCTCTTCGATCGAGACTTCGCGCAGGGGATCGGCGACCTGCTCGACGATCTGGCGAACGGAGAAAACGTCCACCTGACCGCTTTCGGGGTTGAAACGGCCGCGCAGATCCTCTTCGGTCTTGTAATGCTTGCGCGCGGCGACCACCATCGCATCCTCGATGGCGGCAACGATCACCGAGGGATCGATGTGCTTTTCGCGGCTGATCTGCTCGATTGTTTGGCTAAGCAGCGACGCCATCCGTTTCTCCCACTACCACTCCACTACCAGATTGGCCTTGCGTATGCCGCCGAGCGGCAACAGAACCACCTGGCCATTGCGTTCCAGTTCCAGACGAACCATGCCGCCCTCGAGGCCGGCCAGACGGCCCTCGTAAAACGTCGCGTTTTCGACGGGCTCGGCCAGGCTGATACGTACCCGGCGGCCCGCGAAACGCTCGAACTCGGCCGGAGTGCGCAACTTGCGGTCGAGGCCCGGCGAACTGACTTCGAGCGTGTAGCGAGAGCCGGGAACCAGATCCTCGACGTCCAAAAGCACGCCTAGCTGCTCGCTGACGCGCTGGCAGTCACCGTGAGTGATGCCCTCGGGCTTATCGATGTAGACGCGCAAGAGCCGCTGACGGCCCTCTTTCCACTCCACATCGACGATTTCAACGCCTTCCGAGCCAGCGACCCGCTCGGCGGCTTCACGGATCTTGGCCAGGTCCACGCCCCTCACCCGGAGCAACAAAAAAGTGGGCTTTCGCCCACCGAAAATTCCGACAGGTTCGTTCGCTGTTCGAGTATAGCCAAGCAGGGGAAATCTGGCAAGGGAAGGCCTCGCGCCGCCTTTGGGAGCGGCGCGAGACGCCAGAAAGGGTAAAACCGGGTACCGCCAGACGCTACGGCTTGGGTTTCGCGGCCGGAGCGGCAGTCTTGACCGGGTAGGTCTGGTCGTAGAGCTTGACGATGGCGCCCGTGATATCCGCGGCGTTCGAGGCGTAAATGACGGGCGTGGACTGCGTGGACGTATCGAGAACGACGCTGTAACCGTTCTTTTCGGCATAGCTATCGATAACGTGCATCATTTTCTGCCCGATGCGGTCGACCACGTCCTCGCGGGCGTCCTGGGCATCCTGCTGGAGCTGCTGCTGCTTGCGCTGGACTTCGCGCGAGAGTTCCTCATACTGGCGGCCGAGGCGTTCCTTTTCCGCTTCGCTGAGCGTGTTCTGGCCGTTCTGAATCCTGGTCCGGAGATCCTCCAACTGTTTGCCGAGATCCTGAATCTGGGTCGAGCGGGGAGTGAACCGCGTCTGGAGTTCCTGCGCGGCCTGCCGGCCCTCGGCGGTGCCGGCGATCGCATTCTGAATATTGATGACGGCGATCCGCGTGGACGCCTCGGCCGCGGCCTGGCCCGCCGAAGCGGTGCGCGGTCGCGCCCATGCGGTGCCCGCGAGCAGAAACACCAAACTACCCATGATGCTTGTCTTGCGAAGATTCATTGCCTCACCTCGGATCGCTTCCTAAGCGCCCAAACCGCAGATTATACGGGTCGTCATGCACCCGGTCAAACCTTCCCGCGTCCCCCGCTAGTGGGGCAGCGGGACGAGCAGAATCCGGTTGTTCGCCTGATCGGCGACGACAGCCACGTTCGTCAGCGGATCGATGGCCACCGACTGCTGGGAGGAACCATCGACGCGCAAGAGGTCGCGGACGGTGCTTCCGTTGGGATTGATCTCGAGGACGGAAGCGGTGTGGCTGGCGGTATTGATCGTCAGGGCTTCGAGTGCCTGGGGATTGTAGGCGATCGAAGTGGGATCGACGCCAGTGGCGATGTTCTGGACGATGGTCGCCGTCTGCGGATCGAGGACGATGACGCGGTTGCCGGCGCTATCGGCAACGAGGAAATGATCATTGCCGGCATCGAGCGCGACGCCAATCGGCAGATTGGCGCCGAGAACGTGGGCGGTGATGAAAGCCGGCGACTGGGCGAGGTTGACGACATCGATGGCGGCGGGGCTCTGCGTGGAGCAAAGCACGGCGGCCAAACCCAAATTGGGATCGATGGCCACGCCGAGCGGTCCCTGATCGACGGTGAGAAGGGAGCTAAAAGTGCCAAAGGCGACGTTGACGAGCGTGACGTTGTTGCTGGTCTCGTTGGCGATGAGCGCCTGGGCGGTGTCCTGATCCACGTCGACGGCGATGGGCCCGACGGCGGTGCCCGAACCCTGTCCAATGGGAACGACGCTGGAGGCCGGGGTGACGAGATTCACGATGGAAGCGGTGTTATCGGCGTTGTTGGCGACGATGGCCAGACCCAAGCGCGGAATCACGCCAACGGCCTCGGGACTGGCGCCAACGTTGACCGTGGAACTGACCGTGCCGTTCGAGAGGTCGACCAGCGAGACGGTGCTCGAACCGGAATTGGTGACGACCGCCATGTTGAGATCGGGATCGATGGCGACGGCGACGGGCGAAGTGCCAACCGATACGGCCTGAATGACGGGAACCTGGACGACATCGGAAATGGTGCCGTCGGGATTCTGGACGTCGAGATTCAGGATGCGCGGGCCGGAGAGCAGCGAGGCGGGAATGGTGACGGTCACCTCGCGGCTGGTGACGAATTGAAGCGCGGAAGCCGGCAAGGCCGTGCCATCGACGCGGGCCACGGCGCCGGACTGGAAACCGCCGCCGAGGAGGGTGACGGTCTGCGAGCCGCTCGACGAATAGAGCTGGGCCGGACTGGTTTGAACAACTGACAGCGGGCGAAGCGCTCCCAGGGAAAGAACGGAGACCGTGCCATCGCCCTGGTTGGGAATCACGGCGATGTCGCTTGATGGATCGAAGGCGACGTCGACCGGGGAATTGCCGAGGGTGATGGGCGAGCCGATCACCTGATTCGTGCCCAGATTCACCAGCTGAACGGAATCGGTCTGGGAGCTGACGATCAGGCCGGCGTTGGTGAGGGGATTCACGGCGGCGGCGATGTTGTTGTAGCCGAGGCTGGTGATCTGGGAGGGTTGCTCGTTGAGCAGATTGAAATTGGTAGCCACGCTGTTATTGGGATCGGTGATCAGCAATTGATCGGTGATCGGATCGTAGGCGATGCCGGTGGCGGTGGTGGAAAGGCTGTAGCTGAAAGCGATGTTGTAGCTGACGAAGCCGGTGGTGGGCGAGATCACCTGATGGCTCATATCCACCGCAACGATCGCGCCGCTGCCGCCAGGCGTGACAATCGCCCAATCCAGACGAGGCACGATGACAACGCGCGGGGAATATCCGGTGCCGCCGGCTCGCGTGCCGCCTTGGGTGACGTCGACGGAGGTGATTACGGCCGGCGATTTCGACAGATCGATCACCGTCACGGTGTTCGTTTCCTGATTGGCGACGAGCAGATGCTGGGTGAGCGGATTTTCGCCGACGGAAACGGGAACGTAACCGGAAGGCAGAGCGATCGTCTGCGTGGCATTCGCGCCGGAAAGATCGACGACCGAGAGCGTGTTATCGCCCTGATTAACGACGAAGGCGAGATCGCGCAGAGGGTCCACGGCGACGCCGGTGGGCTGTTTGCCGACCGGGACGCTCGTGGCCGGACAGGCGCTGCTGGTGCAGGAATTCAGATTGATGAGCGAAATCGAGTTGCTGCCCGTATTGGCGACGACGGCGACACCGGTGGCGACGTCGACGGCCACGGCCGAAGGCTGCCCGCCGACCGGAGCAGTGGCGAGAATCTGGGGCGGATTCGCGCTGAGGTCGGGAAGCACGGCGACGTTGACGGCGGATTCGGGCAGCGCGGCGCCGGGATTGGTGGCGGTCAACTGATAGAGACCCGCCGAAGCGAGCGCCGAACCCGGAATATTGACGGAAATCTGATTCGGACTGAGCAGCTGCGAACCGACCGTCTGGCCATTGAATTGAACGACCGTGGATGGCGAGAGATAACCGCCATCGAGCGTGATCGCAGCCGGCCCGCAACCGCTGCCGGAACACTGCGGCACGCCGATCGGCGAATAGGAGATGATCTCCGGCCGCTGCGGAACGACTTGCAAAACGATGGAATTCGAGACGTCGCCATTCTGCCGCTGCACCGCGATCTGGACCGAGCCGGAAGACTGAAGCAATCCGGCGGGAACGCGGCCACGCAGCAGCGAATTGCTGACGAAGCTGGTCGGAACGGCCTGACCATCGGCGGTGATGGTGCTGGTGGAAAAGAAGACGGCGGGCGACTGGGCGTTGACGTAAACGTCCTGGAAAACGGCGCCTTGGGCCGACTGCGGCGGGGAAATCGAGGAGATTACCGGGTCAACCGCGGTCTGAACGTTGATGGCGATGGTGGCGCTCTGGGTGGGATCGGCGGTCGAAGTGGCGACGACTGTTTCCGTTCCCGAAGCGGGCGCAGTGGCCGGAGCCAGGAAGTAGATGGAATCCACCGGGGTGGTGGGAGCCTGGCAGGGATTCGAACCGACAATGCAGATGAGGCCGTCGGCGGTATCGCCGTTGGGCGTGCCGTTAACGGTCCAAGTGACGCCGGTATCGGTGCTGCCGGTGACGGTGGCGGCGAGGGAGATCTGCTCGGAGGTGCCGACGCTGGCGGTGGAGGGAGTGAGCTGAACGCGAACGCCAGAGGTGACGGTGACGCTGGCGCCTGCTTTTGCCTTGGGATCGGCGACGCTGGTGGCGGTGACGGTGAGCGTATTGGGAGTGAAGATGACCGACGGTGCGGTGTAAAGTCCGTTGGCGTTGATGGTGCCGCAGGCGTTGGCGCTGCAACTGGTGCCGGAGATGCTCCAGGTAACGGTGGTGTCGCTGGGGCCGTTGGCCACGCCGGTGAATTGCTGCTGGCCGCCGAGCACGACGACGGCTGCGGTGGGGGAAATCGTGACGGTGGTCGTGGTGGTGTTGCTGCTGCCGCAGGCCGAGAGCAGGAGCGCCAGCAGGCCGACCATCGCGGCGGAGAAGATCTGAGCACGCTTCATGCGCGTGACTCCGGCGGGATGCAACGTGCGACGGCAGGCATGGATTCCTCCCATGGCGTCAAAAAGTGCGACTCACGGTGAAGCGAATCGTGTGAGACGGTTCAAAAAGATTCGTGGGAAAGACCTGTTGCTGCGTGGCCAGGTAATTCACGAGCTGCGGCACGATCTGGGTTTCCAGAACGTGCGGAGGCAGCGCGGCCTTTGTAGCAGCGCTCAGATCGTAGGCGCCGGGCGGCTCGATGATCGGGCTGCTGAGCCGGTTGACGTTGTACGCGTAGTAGACGCGGAAAGGCGCCTGAATAATCGGCAGAAAAACGACGAATTCGATGCCGGTGGACGAACGGATGTGGAAGTTCGTGCCGGAGGCGATGGGAACCTGCGACGGAACGCGGACGTTCGGGAAATCGGGATTGGGGAAGCCGGCGCGCAAGGCGGTGAGCGACTGGGAGCTGAGCTGCAGTTGGCTGCGGCGCAGGATGCCGTCGATGCCCAAATCGTAGAACAAATCCATTGTCAGGTAATGGCCGACGAGCGGAATCCGGTATTCGAAATTGCCCACGGTTTCGGTGTCGCCGCCGGGCTGCTCGGCCATGAATTCGAGCAGCGGAACGGTGAGCGTGCGCAAGGTCGGCTGGCCGGTGGGACCGAGCGAGGTGGGATCGAAATAGGTGACCGTGGTCGAGGTCAGCGTGGGCAGATAGACCCAGGGCGAAATCGAATAGAAATTGAAGCCGCGCACATCCTGTTCGCCGCCGATGAACATGCGGTCGAAAGGCGGCAGCAACTGGCCGCCATAGCCGGTGGCGAACATTCCGAGCAGGTGGAACGCGAGAACGTTCCGGTCGTGATTGATCGGATGGAAATACTTGAAATCGAAGGTGGGGGTGATCGCCTTGACGTTGCCGCCCAGACCCTCGAAGCCGAGGCCGAAATAGTAGGATTTGCCGGCGGTCGGGAAAAGCGTGCTGTTGACGGTGCTGTAGCTGATCGTCGGCATGAACTTGCTGGAGACGATGCCGTTGAGCTGGGACGGCCCGGCGAAGCTGCGGAACTGAATGGCCTGGAAAAGGAAATTGGAAGCGCTGCTGTAGGCCTTGAGGGTGCTGCGCGTGTAGGTGTAGTTGAGGCCGACGCGAGCGAAGCTGAACCGGCGAATCGGGGAGCTGGCAAAAAGGGAGAAGCCGCTGCTGCTGATGTTGTAGTTCTGCGCGATATTGCCGGGAATTTGGACCTGCTGGCCGAGCAGGATGGATTCCTGGCGGGCCTGATCGTAAGCGTAATAGGAGGAAAAAATGGTGAAACCGGTGGCGATGGGCCGGTCGAACAGGTACGGCTCGGTGAAGCCGAAGGTGATATTGCGCATGATGCTGCCGGCATCGGCCTGAAACGTCAGCGTTTCGCCGAGGCCGAGGAAATTATTGGTCTGATAGTTCAGGCCGATGAAAGAGCCGGCAAGGCCGCTGACGCCGCCGGTAAGGCCGATTTCCTGCTTTCCCTTTTCCTTGACGTGGAGATCGATATCCACGGTGCCGTTCTGGGCGTCGCGGCGGATCTTGGCGTTGGCCGGCTTGATGGTGTCGAAGTAGCCAAGCTGATTCAGGCGGAGGATGCTGAGATCCCAGAGGTGATTATTGAAGAGGTCACCTTCGTTCAGGAGCAGTTCGCGGCGGATAACGTTGTCGCGGGTGGTGGTGTTGCCGGAGAAATCGATGCGGCGAATGTAGTACTGCTTTTCCTGGTCGAAAACGAGGGTGAGGTTGACGACCTTGGTCTTTTCGTTGACGTCGAATTGCGGCTGGGCGGTGAAATCGATGAAGCCGAAGGCACCGTAGAGCTTGGTGTACATCTTGAACGAATCGCGGATCTTGCCGGCGTCGAAAATGGCCCCGGGCTTCAACGGGAAAATCTGCTTGAGGTAGGCCTGTTTGAACCAGAGCTGCTTCTGCGGGTCGGAGCTGCGGATGTACAGCTTGCCCAGGTGGTAGATCGAGCCTTCCTCGATGGGAATGGTGATATTGGTGGCCTTGCCGTTGACGGCGCCGATCCAGGGAATCGGGATCCAGGGAATGCCGAAACGATGGACGTCGACGGTTTTCGTGGCGGGCTGCTTGACGAGCGCGCGGAAATAGCCGGCGTCCTGATAGAGGGACTGGACCTTGCCGAGGTCGTCGTCGAGCTTGCCTTCGTCGTACGTCTTGCTGAGGACCGGGATATCGAAGAAATAGAGCGGAATCGCGTAGGGACGCGTGTACTTCATCGCGCGAATGATCTTTTCGCGGCTGATGTGCTGATTGCCGACGATGGTGATCTTGCCCACCTTGACCTTGGGCCCTTCGTTGATGTGAAAGATGAGGGCGATGGCGTTGGCGGCGGGGATCTTGGTGTACGTGGGGCGGACGGTGGCGAACTGGCGACCGTGCGCGGCGAGCAGGGCCTTGATGACGACCGAGGCCCGCTTGACGATGGTGGGATCGAAGCGGTCGTCGAGCGAGAGGTGAACCTTAGCGTGCTTGAAGGCGTCGAGGATGTCGGATTCGGTGACGGAATGATTGCCGACGTATTTGATTTCGCGGATGACGGGCCGCTCGACGACCCAGAACATGACGACCTTGCCGTTCTTTTCGGTGCGGCTGTCGCGAACGATCAGCTGGATATTGGAAAAATAGCCGGTGTTCCAAAGGGCGTGGAAATCGCGGCGCAAGGCTTCGGGGTTGTAGGGATCGCCCGGGCGGCTGAAGATGCGGGCGAGCAGCATGTCGCGCGGATAGGTCTGGTTGCCGTAGAACTCGATCCGGGCGATGAAAGGTTTCTGGGCCGTAGCTTGCGGGGCCTGATTCTTGACCGTCTCGAGCGGGCGCTGCGCGTGAGCGGGTAGCGCCCCGCTGATCGAACCAGCGCACACCGCCAGCGCGAACAGCAGAAACCGGACCGCAAACTTTTTCCGAGCGGCCGCCAGAAGGCTCAAGGCCGCAATCCCCCCTCTAGACAGCAAATCAACGGCCGGATGCCCCGAGGCCCGGCTTGGTGCTGTAGGATTCTCAGCGAACAACCGGAGTTGCTTCGACCAGAGGCCGAAACCCCAGTTCTTCGCCGGCGACAAAGACTTCGATCGTTGCCGGAGGCTGGACGTTTCCCTGAATCAGCGTTTCCGAAAGCGGGTCCTCGATGTGGCGCTGGAGCGCGCGCCGCAACGGGCGCGCTCCATAACTGCGGTCGCCGCAGGTTTTTTCGAGAATCCACCGTCGCGCTTCGGGCGTGAGCGTGATCTGTACCTGACGATGCACCAACGTTTCGTTGGTCTGCGAGACGAGCAGATCCACGATCTTGAGCAAGTCGTCGTCCGTGAGCGGGCCGAACAGAATGATTTCGTCGAGCCGGTTCAAAAACTCCGGATTGAACAGGCGCCGGACCTCGGCCATCACGAGTTCTTCCATGCTGCGCTGGCCGAGGTCGCGCGCGCCGGACTGAAAGCCGAGCGTCTGGCCCTTGTGGAGAAACCGTGCGCCGATGTTTGACGTCATGATCAGAATCGTATTCCGGAAGTCCACCGTGTTGCCGAGGCCGTCGGTCAACTGGCCGTCCTCGAAAACCTGGAGCAGGATATTGTAAACGTCCGGGTGCGCTTTTTCGATTTCGTCGAGCAGAATCACCGAATAGGGAGCGCGGCGCACGCGCTCGGTCAACTGACCGCCCTCCTCGTAGCCGACGTAGCCCGGAGGCGCTCCGATCAGCTTCGAGACCGAATGCTTTTCCATGTACTCGGACATATCGAACCGGATGAGCGAACGCTCGCTGCCGAAAAGGAATTCGGCGAGGCGGCGCGCCACTTCCGTTTTTCCGACGCCGGTGGGACCGAGGAACAGGAAGCAGCCGACGGGACGGGCGGGCGATTTCAGGCCGGCGCGGCTGCGGCGGATGGCGCGGGCGAGCGCGGCAATGGCGGTGTCCTGGCTGACGACGCGCTTGTGGAGTTCCTCTTCCATGCGGAGCAGCTTCTGCTGCTCGTCTTCCTTGATCGCGGTGACGGCGATGCCCGTCCAGCGGGCGACCACTTCCTCGATATCTTCCTTGACGACGCGGCCGGTGGAGGAATCGTCGAGCATGTACTTGCCGCGCAGCTGGCGGAGGCGCTCCTTTTCCTTGCGCTCCTCCTCGCCGTAGTACCGCGCCTTCTCGAATTCGTGATTGGCGATGGCGGTTTCCATGCGGTGATTGATGAACTTGATGCGCCGCTGAACCTCGGCGACGTCCTCAGGAAGCATCGCCTGGCGGAGCTTGACGCGGGCGCCGGCTTCGTCGATGAGGTCGATGGCCTTGTCGGGGAGGAAGCGATCAGGAATGTAGCGGCTGGAAAGATAGACCGCCTGCCGCATGGCTTCGTCCTCGTAGGTGACGGCGTGGAATTTTTCGTAGCGCTCGCGGACGCCCAGCAGGACCTGGACAGCTTCTTCCTCGTCGGGCGGGGCGACTTTGACGGCCTGGAAACGGCGTTCGAGCGAGCGGTCGCGCTCGACCGTTTTGCGGTATTCCCCGGGGGTGGTGGCGCCGATGCACTGGATTTCACCGCGACTCAAGGCCGGCTTCAGGATGTTGGCAGCGTCGAGCGAGCCTTCGGCGGAGCCGGCGCCGACGAGCGTGTGCAACTCGTCGATGAAGATGATGGCGGTCTGGCTGTCCATCAACTCCTTCATGATGGTCTTGAGGCGTTCCTCGAACTGGCCGCGGTATTTGGTGCCGGCGACGATCAGCGAGAGATCGAGCGAAAGGATCCGCTTATCCGCCAGGAATGGCGGAACGTTGCCGTCGGCGATGCGCTGGGCGAGACCCTCGACGATGGCCGTTTTGCCGACACCGGGCTCGCCGATGAGCACCGGGTTGTTTTTGGTGCGGCGGCAGAGAATCTGAATAACGCGCTCGAGTTCGCGCTCGCGGCCGATGAGCGGATCGAGCTGGCTTTCCGCGGCGGCCTGGGTGAGGTCGCGGCTGAACTCGGCGAGCAGGCTGGTTTCCTTGGAGCGGCTGACGGGAGCTTTTTCCGTCGCGGAACGGGAAACCTCCTCGCGGAGGGTGGACAGGCGCAAGCCGCGCTCCTGGAGCAGCTCGGCGCCGAAGGATTTTTCCTCGCGGAGGATGCCGAGCAGGAGATGTTCGGTGCCGATGTGCTTGTGATTCAAGCGCTCGGCTTCCTCGGCGGCAAAATTGAGCACGCGCTTGCATTCGGCGCTGAGCGGGACCTCGACGGAAGTGGAGATGCGCTCGCGAATGGTGATGCGCGATTCGATTTCCTTGCGAATGGACTCGACGACGCCGTGGGTGCGGAGGAAGCGGCTGGCGAGGGCCTTGTCCTCGCGGAGCAGACCGAGCAGAAGGTGTTCGGTTTCGATGTAGGGGCTGCCGTATTGCGTGGCTTCGTAGCGGGCGAAGAAGATGACGCGGCGAGCTTTTTCGGTGTAGCGCTCGAACACGGCTTAGCCTCGCTCCCCGCGGGCGGTTTCCGGCGCTCGTGCCGCAGGAGAATTCCCGAAATCCGGAGAAACAGGCGAGAGCAAACCGCGTTCGAGGATCAGCGCGCGCCCGACCCGCCGGGCCAAAGCCAGGTTGTGCGTGGCCAGGATCGTCGTCAGATTCCGCGACTCGTGCAGCTGCTCCATCAAGCGAAAAACCGCCTCCGCGTTCCCCTCGTCCAGCTCACCGGTCGGCTCGTCGGCCAGCAGAAGCTCGGGCCGATTCACCAGGGCTCGAGCGATGGCCACGCGCTGCCGTTCGCCTCCGGAAAGTTCGGCGGCCCGCTGGCCGGCCCGCTCGCCCAAACCGACCTGATCGAGCAGCTCGCCGGCGCGACGAAGTGCCTCGCCATGCGACACGCCATCCACCAGCAGTGGCGCCGCAACGTTTTCCGCCGCGGTGAAATCGGCCAGCAGATGATGCCGTTGCCAAACGAAGCCGACGGACCGGCGGCGAAACTCGGCGCGCTGCTCCTCTTTCATAGAATGGAGCGCGCGAGACGCGAAGTATACTCGACCGCTCGACGGCGTGTCTAGCGCAGCCACCAGCTGCAGCAACGTGCTTTTTCCCGCGCCGGATGCGCCGACAATGGCGATCCATTCGCCGCGCTCGACTTCCAGATTCACGCCCGCCAAAACGACTCGCTCGGCGGCACTTGTGCCATAAACTTTGCGCAGGGATTCCACACGCACGAGCGGCTGGCGATCGCCAGACGAGGGCATCGGGCGTTGACTTTCGGCGGCCTCGACGATTTCTGGCACGCAACCCACCTTCATTTTGCATATTAGCACGGCGCAAGGCGTGCGAGTCGGGTCGCGTGGGAGGGTTGTTCAGGGCGACATGGGCTTGAAACCGTACCGAATTGGTCCCATTGCGTGAAGAAATCGCGGATGCGGACTATTCGTAGCGGAGGATTTCGACCGGTTGGAGCCGGGCCGCGGACCAGGCCGGATAGACCGTGGCGGCGACGCTGACGCCGAGGGCGAGAGCGGCGATCCAGACGGCATCGCGGGCGCTGGTATGGAAGGGGACGTAGGAAATCGCGTAAATGGAAGGATTGAGCGGAATCAGGCGCCAGGTGTTGCCCGCCCAAGCGGCGGCGTAGCCGAGCGTGAGACCGATGGCGCTGCCGATGACGCCAACGGCAAGACCTTGATAGATGAAGATGCGGCGCACCTGGCTGCGGCGCGCGCCCATGGCCATCAGCACGGCGATATCGCCCGAGCGATCGACAACGGTGAGCGCCAGAGCGACGAGAATGTTCAGGCCGGCGACGAACGTGATCAGGCCGATGAAGATGGCAGTGACGAGCTTTTCCAGGCTGAGGGCGCGAAACAGCGCTTGATTTTCCTGCATCCAGGTGCTGGCTTCGAAGCCGGGACCGGCTTCGGCGAGCAATTTCCGGGCGATTTCGGGCGCCCGGTCGGGATCGTCGAGCCGAACCTCGAGCACCTGCACCAGATCGCCGATTCCGGCCAGACTGCGGGCGGCCGGGAGGGTGACGAAAGCCCAGTTCGCGTCGTAATCGTAAAAGCCAGAATCGAAAATGCCGGTCACGCGGAAACGAAGCGATTCCGGCTGCATTCCGAACGGCGTCAGATTGCCCTGCGGACTGATCACCGTGAGGTATTGGCCGACGCGCAAATCGAGATGGCGCGCGAGAACGCGGCCGATGACGATGGCCGGAATGCCGAACCGATCGGGAGAAAAATCGGCGGAGCCACTGACGAGGCTCTGGAGCGCATGGTCGGATTTCATTTCGAGGCCCGGGTCCACGCCCTTGAGCACGACACCCTGCGCCTGGCCATTGCCGGAGACGAGAACGGTGTTGTAAATCGCCGGGGAAATCGATTTGACGCCGGGCATCTTCGCGAGGCGCGCGGCGAGCGGGCGCCAATCGCGAATGCCTTCGAGGCCCTTGGGCTTCAAATTGACGTGGGCTGTGACTTCGAGCAGGCGGCTGGCGAGCGCGCGGCGAAAACCGCTATCCATGGAAAGCGAAATCACGAGGGCGATGACGCCGGCGGTGACGCCGACGATCGAGAGCCAGGTGACCAGGCGCAGCAGAGCCGGCTTGAACGGCGACCGGAGGTAGCGCAGCGCCACCCATCCCTCGAATTTCATGGCTCCTCGCCGGGGCTTTCCCGTTTCTCCGCCGCTTCGGGACGCAGCAGCGGGAACAGAATCACTTCGCGAATGGCGTGGGAATCGGTGAGCAGCATTACCAGGCGATCAACGCCGATGCCTTCGCCGGCCGTGGGCGGCAGGCCGTGGCAGAGGGCGCGGATGTAATCGCGATCCACTTCGCGAGGCATTTCATCGCCGCCGCGCTCGACCTGGGCGCGGAAACGCTGCTCCTGATCCTCGGGATCATTTAATTCGGAAAAGCCGTTGGCGAGTTCCATGCCGGCGATGAACAGCTCGAAGCGCTCGGTGAACGAAGGGTCGTCGGGACGGCGCTTGGAGAGCGGAGAAATATCGGTGGGAAAGTCGTAAATAAAGGTGGGCTGAACGAGGTGCGGTTCGGCGACGGCCTCGAAGAGCGCTCCGGTCATTTCGCCATCGGAAAATTCGGCGTCCGCTTCGGCGAGCGGTTGTCCCTGCGCGCGCGCCCAATCGTTATAGCGCCCGGTGGCGGCGCGAGGGCCGCGGGGAGCGGCAAGATCGGCGAGAGTGGGGGATTCGCCAGCGGCCTGGGGCCAGAATTTCACAATCGCTTCGCGCATGGTGAACCGGGCGAAGGGCTGGCCGAAATCGAGATCAAGTTCGCCGTAGCGGATGCGCGCGGCGCCGCAAACGCGCTCGACGAGCGAGCGGAAAAGATTTTCCGTCAAATCCATCAGTTCAGCGTAGTCGCTATAGGCCTGGTAGAACTCGAGCATGGTGAATTCGGGCTGATGGATGGCGTCTATGCCTTCGTTGCGGAAATTGCGGTTGATTTCGTAAATGCGGTCGAGGCCGCCGACGACCAGGCGCTTCAGATAGAGCTCGGGCGCGATGCGGAGGTAGAGATCGAGATCGAGCGTATTGTGATGGGTGATGAACGGGCGCGCGGTGGCTCCGCCGAGGATGGGATGCATCATCGGCGTTTCGACTTCGACGTAGCCGCGCTCGTCGAAAAAGGCGCGCAGCAAGCGAATGATTTGGGCGCGGGCCAGAAATATGCGCCGCGTATTTTCGTTCGCGATGAGATCGAGGTAGCGGCGGCGATAGCGCAGATCCACGTCGGCGAGGCCGTGCCATTTTTCGGGCAGCGGCAGGAGGGCCTTGGCGAGCAGTTGCAGATGCTCGACCCAGACGGTCAGCTCGCCGGTCTTCGTGCGGAACAGATGGCCGGACACGCCGATGATGTCGCCGAGATCCAGCAGGCGGTAGAGCGCGAAGCCGCGCTCGCCGACGGCGTCGAGCTTGACGTAGATCTGCAGACGGCGGCCTTCACCGCCCAGATGCGCGAAGCCGGCCTTGCCGTGGCCACGGAGAGAAAGGATGCGGCCGGCGATGCAGACGGGAACGCGTTCGGCTTCGAGTTCGGGGCCGGTGCGCTCTTTGTAGCGATCGAGGACATCGGCGAAAGTGAAATTGGCATCAAAACGATGCGGGTAGGGATCGAAGCCGAGCGCGCGGATTTCGTCGAGCTTCTTGAGGCGTTCGGCGAGTTGGTCGCGGGGCTCGAAGGGTTCGAAGGGCAAGCGAGTTTCCTTCGCAGACAATGCAAGATTGGGCAGTATACCGATTGCATTCCATGAGGGTCAAGAAGACGGTCTCGGCCGAGGCTCTGGTATAATTCGCTCGATTTGGGAGGCAGTCGTCACTTGGGCTCGCAAGGCGATTCCGGGAGTACGCGTTCCGTGCGCGAGGAATGGCTTGCCGGACTGCCGGAAGACAAGCAGCGAGCCTTTGCCGCGGCGGTCGGGCCGATGGAATCGGGATACGCGATGTTCAGCATCGCGGTGAGCGAATCGTTTTCGCTGCGGCGGTCGGGATCGCTGGTGCGAGCGCGGGAACAGGTGAGCACGACGGCCGGACTGATGCACCGCTTCACCGACCAACTGTCGCACCTGCTGGAAGCCATCATCGTGCAGGCGCGGGAATCGGCGCATACGCCGCGTGTGGCGCCGCTGAATCCGGCGTTTTTCCGGTGGCCGATCGCGCGGCGGCAGGCGTCCTGGGAAAGCGCGATCGACCTGCTGCTTCCGACGCGCGGGCTGCGATTCCGCCGGAAGCTGAACGTGCTGCTGCGGTCGGTGAACCACCTGGCGGGGGAATTTCACCACGCGGCGCGGGAGATTTCCGAAGGAGCTTCCGTGCATCCGGAAAGCCACTGGGAAGCGCTCGATTCGCTCCACTACGACATGAATACGTGCTTCCGGGAAGCGGTGGTGGTGCTGAAATCGTTTCTGCTGGGACTATCGCCGGAGGAATTGAATGCATTTTGCCATCGGCTGGAAGGCGACGGATTGCCGACGGCGGGGCCGGGAACGGGATTTTCGCGAATCTCGGCG
>JAKAOH010000118.1 GCA_021812285.1 Acidobacteriota bacterium
GCGAGGAAGTGCCCGCAACCCGGCGTTTGCTGGAGCGCGTACCGGTGGACAAGTTGGGCTGGAAACCTCATCCGAAATCCAGATCGCTGGGCGAACTGGCCATGCACGTCGCCGGCATCATGGGCATGGCAGAAAAAATCGCGAGCGCGAACGAGTTTTCTCCCAGTGGCGCTCCGCCGGCGCCGCCAACGAAAGTGGAGGACATGCTCGCCGCATTCGAAAAGAACGTTCGCGCGTCGGAGGAGGCGCTCGGCAAGCTGAGCGAGCAGGCGGGAACGGAAGACTGGCGGTTCATTTTCCGAGAGAAGGAACTTTTCCGAAAACCGCGCGTGGCCGGATTGCGAACCAACGTCCTCAATCATTTGTATCACCATCGCGGGCAATTGTCGGTTTACCTGAGGTTGCTGGAAGTGCCGGTTCCGGTCGTCTACGGACCCACCGCAGACGAAAATCCTTTCGCGTAGGCGAGCGTCAGAGGAAAACGCAGGTTCCGCTGTGTGTATCGCTTCGAGGGAACCGGCAATGCTGTAACCGGGCAGCGATCTGCCGCGCATCCGAAAGGACAGCCGAGTCACGATGTTTCAAAGAATCGCAAGCGCCATCAGCGTATTGATTCTGGTCTGCTGCTCCTCCGTTGGGAACGCTGCGGGAAAAGCCAAATCCTCCACGATCCGGGGCGTTGTGAATGCGGTCTCGCTGCCCTTGCGGAAGAAGAATCAGATCCCGGGGATGGCCATCGCCATTACGCTCGACGGAAGAGACTACTTTTTCAATTACGGAATCGAGTCGAAAGAAACCAGGAAACCGGTGACTCGTGAAACGCTGTTTGAAATCGGCTCGCTTAGCAAGACGTTTGCAGCCGTTCTCGCTTCCTATGCGCTGATTCACGGCTCACTCTCCCTGAGCGACAGGGTGAGCCATTACCTTCCGCGTTTGCGGGGCAGCAGCTTCGACAAAATCAACCTGTTGAACCTAGCAACGCATACTTCCGGTCTGCCACTCTTCGTGCCCAAGGGCATCTCCAACACCAGTGAACTGATGAATTACCTGAAGCATTGGCATTCGCCCTTTCGCGCTGGAAGCCATCGGATTTATTCCAACATTGGCATCGGGTTGCTCGGCGCGATCGCAGCCAAAAGCAGAAATGAAACCTATGAAGAGGCGATCCAGAATGGATTGTTTCCACAACTTGGCATGACGCACAGCTATCTCAACGTGCCACCGGACGAAATGAAGGACTACGCGCAAGGGTATACGGCAAAGAACGCGCCCGTCCGGATGCACGCAGGGGTTCTTGCCGCCGAAGCCTATGGCGTAAAGTCCTGCGCCGCCGACCTGATCCGGTTTATCGAAGAGAACATGGAGTTGATCAAAATTGACGCACAGCTCCAGCGTGCCATCTTGCTTACCCACACCGGATATTTCGAGTCCGCCGGACTGACGCAAGATTTGGTATGGGAACAGTATGCTTATCCCGTGGAGAGGAAGAGGCTGCTCGCAGGAAACGCCGCCGTTTTGAAGGAATCGGTAGCCACTCGGCTCGAGCCGCCGCTCCCTCCGCAAACCGATGTACTCATCGACAAGTCGGGCGCGACCAATGGATTTTCAGCCTACGTCGCGTTCATTCCCGCGAAGAAAATTGGCATTGTGATCCTGGCCAACAAAGTGTACCCGATGAAGGATGAGGTGACTGCCGCGTATCAAATTTTGAACGGGATTCTGAGTGCCGAAAGGAAGAGCCAATAGATTTTGAATAGTTCCCCGGCCGGGGCTGGAATCAACAACCCTTCGGATAGCAGGTTTTCGATGTAGATTCCAAACGCTTCCGTTGGCGTCGTTTAAGCCGCAAAATGGAAAGGCTGGTGCTGAGGGGAGACGTCTTAGCTCTCTTCTGCCACGGAATCACTCTATGCGTGGATCACGGCCACTTTCGCTCTGCTTCCTCTTCCCCTGGCTCGAATCTCTTCCCTGAGCCGGCTTTGCGCGTAAAATCCGAGTCTGTGGGAAAACGCAAGCGAGTCTTGACGCGAATGTTTACGTTTGGAAATCAAATTTCTCCGGCGCGCCGGCGGGCGCTCGTTTGGCCGCGGGAGCATGGTGCGTGGGGGATCCTCCTCGTTTCGCTATTCACAGGCGCGGCGGCTGGATTCTCGTCGATAGCCAGCCTGCCTCGTCTGCTGTGGCTGGCGCTCGCCGCTACGGCGGCGTTTTCGCTGCGCACTCCGCTCGAAAACACGTTCCCTTCCTCGCCGCTGCGGCCGCGTAGCCGCGCGGAATGGCGATGGGTGATTTCAGCCATCGTGGTCTACACGCTGAGTTGTGGGTTTGCGGTGGGAATGCTGTGGCGCGCAGGAACATTGGGACTCATCTGGAAGCCGGGTGCCATTGCGGCCGCACTTTTCGCGTCGCAGGCTGCAATGAGGCGTGTCGGCCGAGTGGGCCGTCTGCCGGCGGAAATCGTTGGCGCTTTCGGGCTCGCCGTGGTGGCCGTGGCAGCATGGGCGGTGGCAGCCGGGCGGTTCGGCCCGCAGGCAGTGACGCTGTGGCTCGTTAACGGCCTCTTCGCCACGAATCAAATCCTCTACGTCCAACTGCGGATACACGAAGCGCGGATTGCCTCGCATTCGCTGCTGTCCGGGGACAGAGCGATATTGCTGGCCGTCGAAGCATTCACCGCCGTCTTCTTGATCGGTGCGTGGCGTGACGGTTGGGTGCCTGGCTTGGCGGCTGTCGCTTTCTTGCCTCTGTTCGTGCGCGCGGCGATGTGGTCTCTCGGCCGGAAGAGTCGGCCGCTCCAGATTCACCGGCTGGGCAAGACCGAGTTGGTTCACGCTATTTTGTTCGGCCTAGTCGTCATCGTCGCGTTCCGCCTGTCCATTCCATAGACAAGAGATCGCGCTGATGCGTCCGGTCGACCGGTCACCATGGCGCAGAGGTCCCACCGGCCTGCATTCGCTTCTGCCGTGCGTTTTTTCACTCTCCATTCCATGATTTTTTCCGTAAAGAGTCGGATTGAACCGAAATGGTATTCTTCGATTAGCTTCACGCCTGTAAATTCAAGAGCGTTTTTCAACATTCTCCGACTGGATCGCGATCACGTAATTTCATGAAAATGGAAGGTGAGTCCATGGCGGAAAGAATCGTTGCGGTGTGACCGTTGAGCGGCCAGTCCCGACACAGAATTTTGTTGAGGATGCTGCTTCTGCGGGGTAGAAGAACAGGATTGGGTGCGTGAGCAGGATGCGAGGCTGCAATTCGCCGCAGCGCATGAACGGCAACACACGAGTGAGCGCAGGGCCTTGGTGGAATGGCTCCCCGGGCTAGATTCGAACTAGCAACCCTTCGGTTAACAGCCGAATGCTCTGCCGTTGAGCTACCGGGGAACGGAAACGGCAACCTCGGCGGATTGTAACATAAGGGCACGGGCTCGATGGAGCACCGCGCCGGCGCTCAAAACACAACCGATTCGCGATATTCGCCGAAGACGCGCCGCAGCGCGTCAGCGATTTCGCCCACCGTCGCGTAGGCTTCGACGGCGGCCAAAATCGCCGGCAAAAGATTTTCCTCACCGCGTGCGCGGCGTTCGATTTCGCGGAGCGCTCCGGCAACGGCATCCGAGTCGCGGCGGGCGCGTAGCGCGCGGACGCGTTCCACCTGTTCGCGCTCGATCGCGGGATCGATGCGCAGGAGGGGAATCGGGCGACGCTCGTCGGAAGCGAACCGGTTGACGCCGACGACGACGCGCTGGTTGCGCTCGACGGCGACCTGGAAATCGTAGGCGGCGCGCTGGATTTCCGCCTGGACGTAGCCAGCTTCGATCGCGCCGAGCATGCCGCCCATCGCGTCGATTCTCTTCAGATACTCCTCGGCGCGGGATGCGATTTCGTCGGTGAGCGATTCGATCGCCCACGAGCCGCCGACGGGGTCGACCGTGTTCGCAACGCCGCTTTCCGCGGCGAGAATCTGCTGCGTGCGCAGGGCCAGAAGCGCGGACTGCTCGGTGGGCAGGGCGAGAGCTTCGTCGAGCGCGTTGGCGTGGAGCGACTGGCAGCCGCCCAGGACGGCGGCAAGCGCCTGAACCGCGACGCGAACGATGTTGTTTTCCGGCTGCTGGGCGGTGAGGGCGCTGCCAGCCGTTTGCGCGTGGAAGCGGAGCATCATCGCGCGCGGATTTTTCGCGCCAAAACGGTCGCGGGCAATTCGCGCCCACAGCCGGCGCGCGGCGCGGAATTTCGCCACTTCCTCGAGCAAATCGCTTTGGGCGACGAAAAAAAACGAGAGGCGCGGGCCGAATTCATCGATCGCGAGGCCGGCGCCGCGCGCGGCTTCGACGTAGGCGATCGCGTTCGCGAGCGTGAACGCAACTTCCTGCACCGCGGTCGCGCCGGCTTCGCGGATATGGTAGCCGGAAATGGAGATCGTGTTCCATTCGGGGAGTTCCCCGCGGCACCAGGCGAACGTATCGGTGACGAGGCGCAGCGCCGGGCGCGCGGGGAAGATGTAGGTGCCCCGGGCGATGTATTCCTTCAGGACGTCGTTTTGGATGGTGCCGGAAAGTTTGCGGAGATCGGCGCCCTGCTTTTTCGCCACCGCGACATAGAGCGCGAGCAGAATCGCCGCCGTCGCGTTGATCGTCATCGAAGTCGAGATGCGATCGAGCGGAATGCCGGCGAAGAGGGTTTCCATGTCTTCGAGCGAATCGATCGCCACGCCCACGCGGCCCACCTCGCCGCGCGCGAACGAATGATCGGAATCGAGCCCAATCTGCGTGGGGAGATCGAAAGCGACGGAAAGACCGGTCTGTCCCTGTTCGAGCAGGTAGCGGTAGCGGCGATTCGATTCGGCGGCCGTGCCGAAGCCGGCGTACTGGCGCATCGTCCAGAGCCGGCCGCGGTACATCGTGGGCTGGACGCCGCGCGTGAAGGGAAACTCGCCGGGAAAACCGAGAAAATCGTCGCGCTGCCACTGGGCGAAATCGGCGGGAGCAGAGACGGCATCGAGCGGCAGGCCAGACAGAGTGGCGAAAGAATCGGCCGGCGCCGCTTTTTCCTTATCTTCGGTGGAACGTCCCGCCATTGGCTCCTCTTGCTTGCGGCGCATGGAGTAGAAGGATCGGCTACCGGCGGTAGGCCTGGCGAAACGCAACGACGCCAAAACCCATCATCATCACGGCGTAGCCGATGCCGAACCAGACCAACCAGCGCGCGCCCGGATTATCCCATTGGCGCCAAGCGACCACGACGCCGAACAGAGCGAAACTGAAAAACAGGGCGCCGGTGGCTTCGTGAAACAGGCGGCGCAGCGCTCGCCAGAGGAGTCGTGGAACGCTCATGGTGAAATTGTAGTACACCCCTGGGCCTGAATTGCACTTTCGGGCCACTTGTTTCGCCGGTCGGCACGCCCTACAATTTAGGTTTGGGACTGGCTCAAACGATCGGGGAGGTGTGCCGGTGCAACTGGACGATCACCTGAAGCAACTACTGCGGGAGTTGGGCCAGGCGATCAACGATTCGGTTTCCGATTCCGACCGCATCCTCGAAGCGATTGCCAACGTTCGCGCCGCGGGCTACGACGTCGTGCTCAAGCTCGACGCGACCGTGGGGCTTTCCCGGCGGGACGCCAAACCGGGCCGGCTGAGCTTCGGCGACCGGAGGTTCCTCGAATCGCTGCGCATTCGCGTGGACGACGAAACGCTGGACGACGAGGAATTTTCTCCCCGCTTCGAATTCACCCAGCAAGATATCAAGTTCCTGAAATCGCTCAAGATTTCCCTTGAGGATCTCCCCTAACCTTCGCCGTTTGCCCGTCCTAGCCGCGACGCTGGCGGCGCTCGCGCTGGCGGTTTGCCCGGTGGCGCGCGCGAACGCGAAGTCCAAAGCAAAACTGCTGGTGTACCGCGGCGCAGTGGTGCATTTCGATTCGGTTTCCATCACGCTGCGCGACCCGAAGGAACCGCTGATGCTGCGCACGTTCAGCTATTCGCTGGCGCTGCGCGAAAAAGTGGCGAAACTCCTCGAAACGGGCGGCTACGAGTACGGCCAGATCGTGCGAATCCGCTACGCGCCAGGCACCAACGTCGCGCTGGCGATTCTGGGTAAGCCGAAAAAGAAGGCCACGAAACCCGCAATCGCCACTAAGGGAAAACGTAAATGATTCGCGGGCCGACGGTCGCCGGACGCTTCTACCCGGGCACGGCGAAAGAACTGGAGCGGGCGGTCGAAGCCTGCTTGGGAGCGGGCGAAGCGACCGCGAGGCAGCGCGCCCTCGCCTGCATGGTTCCTCACGCCGGGTACCCGTATTCGGGAGCGGTGGCCGGCGCGGTGTACCGGAGGATCGCACCGCCGGCGCGAACCATCCTGATTGGTCCGCGGCATTTTCCCTACGGTGAGCCGATGGCGATTCTCTCGGAAGGCTCGTGGCTGACGCCGCTGGGCCCGGCGACGATCGATACGAAACTCGCGGAGGAATTAAAGGGGGCCTGCCCCCTGCTGCGCGAGGATCGCGTGGCACACGAGCGCGAGCATTCGCTCGAAGTACAATTGCCGTTCCTGCAGCGGATCTCCAGCGAATTCTCGTTCGTTCCGATCGTGCTGGGAACGACCGTGCTGGCGGCACTCGAGGAGTTGGGCGAGGCGATTGGGCGGGTCGTCGCCGCGCAGCGCGAGCCGGTACTGCTCATCGCCAGTTCGGACATGAACCACTACGAGAGCGATTCGCTCACGCGGCGCAAGGACGAGAAAGCGATCGAGCGAATCCTGCACCTCGATCCGCGCGGGCTGTTCGAAGCGGTCGAGCGCGAGCAGATTTCGATGTGCGGCTTTGCCGCCGCGATCAGCATGATGGCGGCAGTGCTTCGGCTCGGCGCGAGAGGGGCGGAACTGGCCGCTTACGCCACCAGCGGAGACGTGACCGGCGACCGCGAAGCCGTGGTCGGCTACGCCGGCGTCATCGTTCACTAACATCCGGACGCAATTCCATTCGACGATGCTGTGGGCTGATGCTCGGTTTGCGCTTACTCGCCGGGGTGAACGCCGGCGACGATGATGCGGGCGCGCTGGCGGGCGATATCGAGGAAGCTGCTGTTCGCGGCGATTTTCTTGAGCAAGGGCACGAGCGCGGCGGGCTCGGGAATCTGGCGGGCGGCGATGTCGCGCTGGAGGCGGGCGAGCACGTTGTCGAGCCCCAGAGGATCGTAGCGCATGGTGCGGCGGATCTGCGCGACGTACTGATCCTCGAGCGAAAGGCCCTCGAAAATGTCGAGCAGTTCGTTGGCCTTGTCGTTGTCCGTGAAGTTGAAGCTGACCTGGTGCGTGACGCCGTCCTTTTCGTAGAAGAAGGTTTTTTCACCCAGATTCGCCACGCGGCGCCGCACATCGAGCGTGATTCCGTTGAAATCATCGAGTTCGGCAGCGAGAGCAAAAACTTTCGCGGTGAGCGCCGGGGAAACGGTGAAGGGTTCCGGCTGAGGCGTATCATCGAGCTGGCGAATATCGTAGGTGCAGGCGCCGTTCTGGCTCAGTTGGATCTTCACATATTCGGGCGAGCTGTCCTTGAAAATTTTCCGGAACGTGATGGTGGCGCCGGCCGAGCCTGCCGGGGGTTGGGCTGAAGACGTTTGCGGCGAGGAGGCTTTGGAGGTTCGGCCCTTTTGCGCCGCGCCGGCCGACACGGCGGCCGCGAGCAGGAGGAACGCCAAAGCTGGAAAGGCTTTTTTCATCTCCATCGTCACGCTTCGATCCGCGCGGGATACAGGCTGTCGCCCGCCGCGCCCACCCGCCGCCGCGCGCGCTCGGTGAACGCGTGGCACAAAGCCAGGGCCAGCGCATCGGCGGCGTCCGGCGATTCGGGCGGCCGGTCCAAATGAAGCAAAGCACCCACCATCGTCTGCATCTGGGCCTTGGACGCGGCGCCGTAACCGGTTACCTGAAATTTTACCTCGCGCGGCGTGTAGCTGTGCACCACGATTCCCGCTTCCGCCGCCGCCAGCAGCACCACGCCGCGGGCCTCAGCGAGCTTGAGCGACGTCCGCAAATTGGGCGCGGCGAAAACCGTTTCGATCGCGATCACGCCGGGAGAAAATTCCGCGAACAGCTGCCCGAGCGTTTGATGCAAGGCCCGGAGCCGGTCGCCGAACGCCGCCCGCGCCGGATGGCGGAGCGCACCGAAATGCAGGCAGCGCGGCTCGCGGCCATCGAATTCGATCACGGCGTAGCCGGTGGGCCCGGTCGCCGCCGGATCCACCCCGGCGACGCATAGACGCTCGCGTCGTTGGTTTGCGCCTGCCATCCGCCCTTCATTTTGCCCGGAAGCGTGCCGAGCGAACAGTATCTTTTCGGGCAAACGGGCCGCGGGAGCGTGAGCGACCCGGAAACGCGCCGCGAACAAAGCGACGGCGACGGGAAAAACAGGGCCAAACGCGGGCTATTCGGCGCCAACGGCGGCCTGGATTTCGTTTTCGTCGATGTCGAAGTTCGCGTAGACGTGCTGGACATCGTCGTGTTCCTCGAGCGCTTCGACCATCCTCAGCATCTGCTGCGCCTGCGCGCCGGTCAGCTTGATGTAGTTCTGCGCGACCCAGGCGACTTCGGCGGACGAAGGCTTGATTTCGGCCTTTTCGAGCGCTTCCCGGACCTTTTCGAAATCCTCGGCCGGGGTTAGCACTTGCCAGGCGGAGCCGTCGTCGCGGACGTCTTCGGCGCCGGCTTCGAGGACGATGCCGAGCAGCTTGTCCTCGTCGGCCTGCTCCTTAGGAACGAAAATTTCGCCCTTGCGCTGGAACATCCAGCCGACCGCGCCTGTTTCGGCCATGTTGCCGCCGTGTTTGGACATCAAATGGCGGATGTCGCTGACCACGCGGTTGCGGTTCGTCGTCACCACCTGCACGAGCATGCCGACGCCGCCCGGTCCGTAGCCCTCGAAGGTGACCTCTTCGTAGTGCTCGCCCTCGAGTTGGCCGGCGCCGCGCTGGATGGCGCGTTCGACGTTCTCGTTGGGCATGTTTTCGGCCTTGGCGGCCTGGATGGCCGAACGGAGCCGGGGATTGGAATCGGGGTCGGGGCCGCCGATGCGCGCGGCGATGCTGATTTCACGAATGATTTTCGTGAACGCCTTGCCGCGGCGAGCGTCGGCCGCAGCTTTCTTGTGCTTGATTGTCGCCCACTTCGAATGACCTGACATTACGAGCCTCGCTGACGGAATATGGCGGGACCAAAAGTCTAGCATACCCCCGAAAGGAGGTAAAACGCGCCGCGAGCGCCGCGCCGGGCAAAAGGCAAGCGAATCCGGCATCGGTTCGCCGACCCGGACGTTCTCACCCGGACACGGACCAACAGCGATCCAATTGACAGCGTAGCGCTTAGCCCTTACGCTAATCAATAGGATGTACGCGCACTTCTATTAGCTCGCCCTTCCGCGGCCGGTTCCGGCCGCCTGTTCCCGTGCAGCGTTTCACCCATCGAAGCACCGCGTAAAAGGATAGCGTCATGGCCAAGCTGTTTGAAAAACTGAATGAAATCGAATCTCGCTACGAGGAGCTCACCGCGCAGCTTTCCTCGCCCGAGGTGCTCAGCGATTCCGCGCGACTGCAGAAGCTCGCCAAGACGCACGCCGAGTTGAGCACGATCGTCGCCCGGTATCGCGAATGGAAGAAAATCGAGCGGCACTGGACCGAAGCGAAACAGATGACCATCGAAGCCGTGGATCCCGAGCTCAAGCAGATGGCGCATGAAGAGGTGCGGGAACTCGAAGAGCGCAAAGCGAAGCTCGAAAAGGAACTGAAACGGCTGCTGCTGCCGCGCGATCCGAACGACGAGAAAAACGTCATCCTCGAAATCCGCGCCGGGACGGGCGGCGAGGAAGCGGCGCTCTTTGCGGGCGAACTGTTTCGCATGTATTCGCGCTACGCGGAATCCCAGGGCTGGCGAGTCGAAGTGCTCAACAGTTCGCCATCCGATCTCGGCGGGCTGAAGGAAGTGGAAGCTTCGATCCTGGGCGACAAAGTTTATTCGAAACTGAAATACGAAAGCGGCGTGCACCGCGTGCAGCGCGTTCCCGCGACCGAACAGCAAGGGCGCATCCATACGTCTGCCGCGACGGTCGCGGTGCTGCCCGAAGCCGACGAAATCGACGTGAAAATCGAGGCCAAAGACATTCGCGTGGATACGTTCTGCTCGTCAGGCCCCGGCGGCCAATCGGTGAACACCACGTATTCCGCCGTCCGGATCACGCACCTGCCGACGAACCTCGTGGTGAGCTGCCAGGACGAAAAATCGCAGATCAAAAATCGCGCTCGCGCCATGCGCGTGCTGCGCGCGCGGCTCTACGAAATGGAGCAGCAGAAGCAGCACGAGCAGATCGCCGCCGAGCGGCGCGAGCAGATCAAGACCGGCGACCGTTCGGAGAAAATCCGCACTTACAATTTTCCGCAAAACCGCGTGACCGACCACCGCATCGGACTGACCCTCCATCAGCTCGATGCGGTGATGGACGGCAAGCTCGGGGCGCTGGTGGACGGTCTGGTCGCGCACTATGAAACCGAGCGGCTGAACAAGGAATTGAGCGACGCCGCGTAAACCGGCCGCCCCTCCTCAACTTTCAGTTTTCTACGCATCGCCGTAGGGACAGGTTGCAAGCCGCCAACAACCGGCGAGCCGGGCGTGCCCCTACCTGCCTTCCGCATTCGCCTTTTCCTCTTCCCTATTGCATTCCCATAGGAAGTGTGTCACTCTGCCCGGTGTCCGATATGGTTTACCCATAGGAGAAGCATGAGCGAAAAAACGGATGTTTGGCAGGGTACGCTGGCGCTGATGGTGCTGAAAACGCTGGAAACGATGGGCCCACAGCACGGCTACGGGATCGCGCGGCGGATCGAGCAGACGAGCGGCGGTAGGTTGCTGGTTAATTACGGCACGCTATATCCGGCGCTGCTGAAACTCGAGCAGGAAGGCGCGATTGCCGCCGAATGGGGCGTTTCGGAAAACAACCGAAAGGCAAAATTCTACCGGCTTACGCGCGCGGGACGGAAACAACTGGCGAAGGAAGAGCAGGATTGGGAGCGGGCGACAACCGTTTTGGCGCGATTCCTGGCTCCGGAGGAAGGCGGTTCGTGAAACACGCGCGGCGATGGCTGATGCGTTTCGCCGGGTTGTTTGGGCGCAGGCGGCGAGAGCGCGAGCTTTCGGCCGAGCTTGAAAGCCATCTCGCGTTGCACATCGAGGAAAATCTGCGAGCGGGCATGACGCCGGAGGAAGCGCGGCGGCAGGCGCTCGTCAAACTCGGCGGC
>JAKAOH010000119.1 GCA_021812285.1 Acidobacteriota bacterium
GGAACTGGCCGATGAACTCCGCAGCCAGTACGTGATCGGCTACTACCCCTCCGACAGCAGGCGCGACGGCACCTACCGCAAAATCAAGCTGGAAACCACGCCGAAAAAATACAAAGTCCTTACCCGCGCCGGCTACTACGCTCCCTACTAAGGGGCGTTCCCACAGAGAATAAAATCGGGACGAACTGATTCCCTGAGACGAGTCGGACCCAAAGTGCCACCTCCCCGTCCGCACGGGCGGCGCCCAAGAGACTCCTGCCCTGCCTCTAGACCGCAGCCAATTCGGGAACCAGGAAGCCGACGCTGGTGTCCTCGCTCATCTTCTTAGCGAGGGCGTCTCTCAGTTGGTGGGCCCCCACCCGCACCAGAAGGTAGGCCAGCACGTACACTGTCGCTAGAGCGAAAACAAATAGGGAATTGAACACAAACGCTCTGACGCAAATCTCCAGGGATTCCTCGTATATCTTTTTGACCTCGGGAGGGGCGCCCTCCATCAGCCTTTGCGCCGCCTCTACCTGCACTCGCCTGTCGTTGTCCATGCTCCTAATGCTCTGGACGAGCCGTGCCATGTCATAGCGGCTAATGGACGCACACATGTAATTAAGTTTGCCATGCAACAGGTCGAACGCGGGGTCGGACTCCCGGACCCCGCCGTCGATCACCAGCGAGCGTAGCCTGTCGCGCAGGGCGAACGCGCGGTATCGGAGGCTGAGGCGGATGCCGGGGAGAATCGCGGCTTGATATACCAATATTGCCGCGATGGCCATGGCACCGAAATAGATCGAACCGGCGATAAAATGCGTCATTTACTGCTCGACTCTAGCTTCTTCTTGAAATGCTTCTGCTGGGCCTCGTCCCTCTCGTCCCCGACCCTTTTGAACTCCCTCTCGAATTGGCTGCGAAGATGCTTGCTGTGGGCTACCCATCCCCCGCTGGCCGCCACGGCCAGCCCATACCCTAGGCCGCTGTGCCTATCGACCATCATTTCCAGTATACGCCAAACGTCCGCGACGTCGTTAGGGGGTGTTCTATAAATGAGAAACCCCAACAGCAGGATGAAGGCCACGACCGGAAGCTGACCAGTGCTCGTGAGGCGCAGAAGGAAGTTGTTTGCAACCTCCGGCCACCCGAGATTTCTCCGCTTTGCCATGCACATCTCCGCTTCGGGACCCGCCCGGCCCCGCTAGTAAGCGGCCGGTGCCCCGAGGGTTTTCCACGGCGCTCCGCCGCCCACACTGGGATCACGCACCCCGCTCGGGATGCGCGTGGGACCCTCCCGCTGCTACGCCGAGCACCCGGGATTCTACGACCTAGTAGGACCCCCAACACCGACCCCGGCCCAACTAAGGCGCCACCGATTCACCGCCGCGACGGGGGAGCTCCGTTTCCGCCTTTTCCGAGCCTCTTTGCGGGCGAAGGCGATGGCCTGTTCGGCCGTATCGAACGGACCATAATAGGGCCCTTTGCGAGCCTCGCGGAGACGCGCGTCGATCGCGCGGCGACGCACCTTGTCGGGGATGGCGAGAGGAGTTCCGCGTCTGACGGCGCCAGCCATGTCGCCTTCAGTCTAGGGGCGGCATTTTTCCGTGTCAAAAGCATTCTGGCAGCTTCTTTGCCATTGCGGCTCGGCCCTGCACCGCCTCCCCCGCGTGCGTGCCACCGCCTGACCCAACTCCGAAACAAATTGGCGATCGCGCTGGCATTTCTCCCGGCGGTCGGCTATAAACGGCGCGTCGGAAACGGCGGAAAACGAGGGAGCGCGAATGCTCGCCACGATGCACCTGGCCGCAATTGATTACGTCGTCATCGGACTCTACTTCGCGTTCGTGCTGGGCGTCGGCTTCGCCCTCAAACGCTCCACGCGCACCAGCCTCGATTTCTTCCTTTCCGGCCGCCGCATTCCCGCCTGGGTCACCGGTCTCGCCTTCATTTCCGCCAATCTCGGCGCGCTCGAGGTGCTTGGCATGGCCGCCAGCGGCGCCGAATACGGCATGCTCACCTGCCATTTCTATTGGGTCGGCGCGATTCCGGCGATGGTCTTCGTCGGGCTCTTCATGATGCCGTTTTATTACGGCAGCCGGGCGCGCTCGGTGCCGGAATATCTGCGCCTGCGGTTCGACGAAAAAACGCGCATGTTCAACGCGGCCACGTTCGCGGTGATGACGATTCTGGCGAGCGGAATCAACCTCTACGCGATGGCGATCGTGTTCCAGTTGGTGCTGGGCTGGTCGTTCAACGCCACGGTTCTGCTTTCCGCCGCGGTGGTCCTCGTCTACACGTGGCTCGGCGGGCTCACCAGCTCCATCTACAACGAAGTGTTGCAATTTTTCCTGATCGTCCTCGGTATTCTGCCGCTCGCGGTGATGAGCATGGTGGAAGCCGGCGGCTGGCAGGGGCTCGAGCGGCGCCTGCCGAGCGGATATCTGCACGCCTGGACCACGCTGGGCCATGCGGCGGCGAATCCGATGGGCGTCGAATGGTTCGGGGTGGTGATGGGGCTGGGATTCGTGCTCTCGTTCGGCTATTGGTGCACCGATTTTCTGGTGGTGCAGCGGGCCATGGCCGCGCAGGACATGACCGCGGCGCAGAAAACGCCGCTCGTCGGCGCGATTCCCAAGGTATTCATTCCGTTTCTGGTGATTATTCCCGGCATCGCCGCCTGGGCGGTGATTCCTCATTCCGCCTTTCTGGTCAACGGGAAAACGAATTACAACCTCGCGCTCCCGCTCCTGCTCGGCCGCTATTATCCGGCGGGCCTGCTCGGCGTGGGCGTCACGGCGCTCCTGGCAAGTTTCATGTCGGGCATGGCCGGCAACGTCACCGCGTTCAACACCGTCTGGACCTACGACATCTACCAGGCGCTCCTGCGGCGCGAAGCTCCCGACCAGCACTACCTGAAGATGGGCCGCGCGGCCACGTTTTTCGGCATCCTGCTGAGCATCGGCGCGGCCTACGCGGCGCTGCAATTCCACAACATCATGAACTACCTGCAGCTGATTTTTTCGTTCGTGAACGCGCCGCTGCTCGCCACGTTCCTGCTGGGCATGTTCTGGAAGCGCGCCACGGCCAACGGCGCGTTCTGGGGTCTCGTCAGTGGAACGGCCGCTGCCGCGGGCCATTGGGCGATGACGGCGCACGGCCTGCTGTTTCACTATTCGAGCGTGATGGCGGCGAATTTTTCGCGCGCGATTTACGCCTTTGGCGCGTGTTTCGTCATCACCGTCGGCGTGAGTCTCTTCACCACGCCGCGCCCGGAAGCCGAACTCGTCGGCCTGGTCTCTTCACTCACCGAGCGGCCGCGCTACGGCCATCTATCGTGGTGGCGAAGACCGGTGACGCTTGCGCTCGGCGTTCTCGCACTCACGATTGTGCTGAACTGGATTTACCGATGATTCTCGCGCGCTTCGAGGCCATTCGCAAGAATCTTGTCGCGGCTGCCACGCTCGCCGCCTACGGAGGAAATTGACATGGCTTCCCCGTCGCCCACGCGCACGCTCGATATTCGTTGGCCGATCGGCCTTCTCTTCGCCGCGATGGGAGTGGCGCTCGCCTTTTACGGCGCGGCGTTCGCTCCGCGCGGCGCCGTCGAGCCGATGCGCCTGAATCTGGATTTGTGGTGGGGATTCGTTCTGGTGATTTTCGGCGCGGCGATGATTTTCAGCGCGCGGCGCGCCGATCGCCGTGCGGCTTCGCGCGGTGGCCCGGGATGAGCGATCTCGCATCGCTGCGCGACGAGTTTCGCCGGAAATTCGGCGCCGAGCCGCGCGCGTTTCGCGCCCCCGGCCGCGCCAACCTGATCGGCGAGCACGTGGATTACAACGAAGGCTGCGTGCTTCCGCTCGCAATCGATCGCGATTGCACCGTACTCGCCGCGCGGCGCGATGACGCCCCCATTCGCGTCCATTCCCGCGAATTCGGCGAAACGGCGGAAATCGCGCTCGATGCCGCGCGGCCCGGCAGTGGCCATTGGAGCCAATACGTCTCGGGCGTCGCGTGGGCGCTCAAGGAACTCGGCGTCCGCGTCGCGGGAGCCGATCTTTTTATCGCGAGCGACGTCGCGCCGGGCGGCGGCCTCAGTTCCTCGGCCGCGCTCGAAGTTTCCACAGCCTTTGCGTTCGCGGGGCTCTCGGGTGCCACGATCGAGCGCGTCGAAATCGCCCGCGCGTGCCAGCGCGCCGAAAACGAATTCGTCGGCATGCGCTGCGGAATCATGGATCAACTGGCGGCGTGTTTCGGCAAGCGCGAACACGCGCTTTTGATCGATTGCCGCACGCTCGCCGTGCGGCCGCTCCCGCTCGATTCCGCGCGCGTGCGCGTGGTTGTGGCGAATACGATGGCTCGTCATGAACTCGCCGCTTCGGAATACAACCGCCGTCGCGAAGAATGCGAAGAAGCCGTGCGCCGTATTGCCGAAACGCGGCCCGCCGTGCGCGCCCTGCGCGACGTTTCCTGGGAAGAAATCGCGGAAATGGCCGCTCACTGGCCCGAGCCGATTCGCCGCCGCGCTCGCCACGTCACCCGGGAAATCGCGCGCGTTCACGCCGCCGCCCAGGCGCTCGAACGCTCCGATTACGAAGCCTTTGGCGAGCTGATGCGCCAGTCGCATGAAAGCCTCGATCGCGATTACCAGGTGAGCTGCGTGGAACTCAATCTGATGGTTCGTCTGGCGCGGGAATTGCCCGGCGTTTACGGTGCGCGGATGACCGGCGGAGGTTTCGGCGGCTCGACAGTGAATCTGGTCCGCGCGGACGCCGCGGAAAATTTCGGGAGCGAGCTCGCCCGCCGCTACGAAGCCGAAACCGGCATTCATCCCGAAATCACGCTCTGCCGCCCCGCCGACGCCGCCTCCGAAATCGCGTGACGCGACGGCCAGGCCGGAAGCGGTGTGAGGTCCTGAGAAATGACACACAGGATTTGCTCTGTCCTGCCTTGTCCAGGACAACCTCGGAAAGAGCAAGTCCCGTTCCTCGCAAATTGGCGAAAATACACGACGACGTAGCGAACCCCCTTCACTGTTCAAAAAACTACCCGGTTGTCCTCAAAGACAGTAGGACAACGCTTCACGAGCGCCGGGAAAATGGCTGCGCGGAACGTCCCGAATCCTGCCCGCCTCGATGTGTTGGGCGGGACCGAGAGGCTATGGACGCGGCTCGATCTGGGCAACGAGCGCCTCCTGCAGGAAATCCAAAATTTCTACCCTCGTCCGATCGTTCGCGTGCCTGATACATCTTGCCAGGTAAGCCACGCATAATGGGAAGCCAATCAGAACGACAACGGAGCCAAACGTTACCGTCCCTGCCAAAAGCTCGCCCAAACATGCGAAGAAGAGCGCAACTGCCAAAAGGGCCATGCCCGCGAACATCCACTTGTCACTGAGGAGGGGTATCCCCCTCTTGAAATATCCTTCGACACGAGTGCCGTGGGCCTGCACACAAAGTCGCCCCGAAAAACTTGGTGCGAAGCTTGTGTCGGCATATCCGCGGACCCCCAGCGACAACCTGTTCCCTGCGATCTTCCCGACTATCCTTTGGTTTCCGGCATAGTAACCCAAGAATGGCTGGCGTTTCTGATCAACTCGCGCATTCAGACGCCTTTGGCATTCCGCCACGTCAAGATCGGTGAACAGGACGACGTCGTCGCTCTTTTTCAAACCGCCTCCGGAAGGCATGGACTCAGGACTGTGGAGCATAGCAGGACCCCGCTGTGGCTCCCAGTCTCTGATCGCGTGGCATTCACAAAGTGGACATCGCCTGGCCCGTGCCGGCTCCGACACGCACGCACCACGAGCGCAGACGGTCGCTTTGCGCATGCAGATCGCCAGTATGTTCGGGTCGTTTCGCCGTCCGCGCCGCCCGCATCGCCCCCGATTTGTCCCTCACCCGCCCGCTTGAGGTCCGGAGAGGCTTGAGAGAACACATCGGAAGAGTTTAGGCCAGCCTGACCGCCCGAGTTCTAAAAACCTTGTCGAGCCAGAACTGCCCGCTCTCGCGATCGCGAGAGGCAAAGGGTGCAACGTACGCCGTGGAAACAGCGACAAGGCCCAGCAAAGTTCTGAGCACGGCCGTTCGCAACGTCATCGTAGTCCCGTCCTGCGGAAGAACTTGGTAGCCAAGAATGCAACATCCCGGCGAGGGCCTGCATCGCACGAGCGGAATAGCGAAGTACAAGACCAAAGCACAAGCACCGCACGAGCTTCCGATGACGACTTGAAGCGTATCGCCGGCGGCATAAGCTGTCCGCACGAACGTCCAAGCGAACACCCCGGTTCTTCTCCACTCGGTGAGCGCAGAGAAAATACCGACGATCGGTACCACGACGACCATTGCAAGGATGAAATCGCACCAGAACGCGACAAAACGACGAAGGAGGCCGGGCAGCGGTTGCCCTGTTGACAGACGCGAGGAGTACAAAAGCACGAGATAGAGGCCAATTACAAGCAACGCCAGAGCGATGGCACCGGGCGTAGTTCCGCCTGTGAAACGGTAGTAGCCATTTATCCACTCGGCCGATATCCCGGTTGTCGCGCGGCCTTCTACACCCGGTAAGACAACCACAGCGCCGAGCGCAGCAACGAAAAACCACCGAAGCCCTCTTACACTCATCTAGCGCCCTGTGTCAGAAGTTCCCTGCATGGTCTTTCGGGGGTCGGAGCTTTAGCTCCGACATTAACGCCCGCCATATCAAGGGGCTTCAGCCCCTGAAGAATGGCGACTTTTACATGGAACTTGCAACTCGCGACACTAGCCGCGATTTCCATTATGGATTCGGACACAGCCGGCAACATACCTCCGACCGCCCCCAAATACAATCGCCAGCCACGCGCGCCCAGGAAATGTGCCGTCTCCCAGACGCTCGGCCGGCGCCGCTGCGAGATCACCAATCATCGCCACGCACAGGCCCACACTGGCCCGCTCGCCCGCCGAAACGAACCCGAAACCGGCATCCATCCTGAGATTACGCTCCGCCGCCCCGCCCGCCGAAATCGCGTGACGCGACGGCCAGGCCGGAAGCGGCGTGAGGCACACGGCTCCGAGAGATGGCGGATGGGACCGCCATGTTGTCCTGTTAGACAAAAGGAAAACGCTTCAGGGGTGGCAGGAGAATGGCTGCGCGGAACGTCCCGAATCCTGCCCGCCTCGATGTGTTGGGCGGGACCCAGAGGCTATGGACGCGGCTCGATCTGGGCGACCAGTGCCGTCTGGAGGAATTCCAACAGCTCTGCCCGTGTCCCTTGGATTGCACCCCGTACGTACCTGATCAGGAAGGCCACGAATATCGGAAATGCAATCAAGCCGAGCAACGAGCTTGAAGAAGCGGTTCCCCCGATGGCATTTACCAAGCACACGATGAATAGTATGGCAAGCACCACGGTGAACACGCATATCCACCTGAAGTCACCTAGACCCTGCGTCCACGAGGGGCGCTCAAAATAGCCATCGATTCGAGTGCGGCCCCACTGCGGATACATCCGTCCATAGAAGGTCGGGGCAAGCAGGTTGTCGGCATATCTGCGGAGTCGGCAAGAAAATGAATGCCCCGTCAGCTTCCCGATCACCTCTTTCCGGCCTTTGTAACCCAAGGGCGTCCAGTGCTTCTCATCAATTGCCTCGCTGAGACGCCTTTGGCATTCCGCCACGTCGAGATCGGTGAACAGGACGACGTCGTCGCTCTTTTTCAAACCGCCTCCGGAAGGCATGGACTCAGGACTGTGGAGCATAGCAGGACTCCGCTGTGGCTCCCAGTCTCTGATCGCGTGGCGCTCACAAAGCGGCCACCGCCGGGCGCGTGGCAGCGGCACTAGCTAAGAGTCAGCGAATCTGCGCAAACCGCAGTACGCGCACTCCTCCCCGAAGGATGACTTGAAGTTAATTGGGAAGATTCCGCCGAAAAAGTTTCGGCCACACCGTGGGCAGGGAAAGACGCGCAATCGACTCGCCGTATAGAGATATAAGGCAACCAACGTAAAGGCCGCTGGCGTTACGAGTGAGGTTGAGTGGAACAGCTCCCTGTCCACAAACGCCACGGCAGCGAGGAAGGGCAGGAAACCAAAGAACTCGGCGAAGACGCAGATGGCAAGTTTCTTCCGACGCCGTCGAAAAGCCTCCCACTCATGCTGGTAGCCGCTCATTGTGCCCCATTGAGTGTCTCACTTTGACCGGGTGCCCCGCTTTTCGGTGCTGGTGAGGGTCGTCATTTCGATACCATGGCAATCCGCACAGGGTTCGGCACCGACTGGTTGAGGAAAGTGACTCCGGCGCTCCGAAAAGGGTAGTCGGTGCCGCTCCGAGACCACCGACCATCGCGATGCACAGGCCCACGCTGGCTCGTTCACCCGCCGCTACGGAGCCGGCATCCATCCCGAGATCACGCTTTGCCGGCCCGCTGCAACTTCCCTCGCCTCCTTACGTAGAACCACCCCTCGCGCTCCAAGTCGCATCGCGCGAAAATGTCGTCGCGTCCGGAAAAACTTTGTCCTTTTCCCGCGCAAAGGAGGAAGCACCTCATGCCGGGGAGCAGGTGGAGAAGCAAACGCATGGTCCGAACCTCCGTCACCGTTCCATTCGAGCCCACGGGAGCCGCCAAGCCCCAGGGTGACCGGCCCAAATCCGCTCGGTCAACAAATCCCCAATACCAATGCGGCTTTCGAGCGATTCGGGAAGAAACAAAACACCGCTCTCGTGACGCCCTCCATCGTTCACCCAGTTGGGCGTATTCCATTGAAAATACGGGCATTACAGGAGAAAGAAACCCATTTCGCCAGGCCCCGCGAGTGACACCCTCCGCCTTGCGCAGCAATTCGGCGATTCGGGCAAGCACTTCGCGGGCCGAGGCGGACATGGGCTGCGTGCCAGGCCCGTCCGTTTCGCGCGCAAAAGTCCACTCAAAAGTGCCTCAAAAAGTGACACCCTGGAAAAATTATCCTGTTGAAACGACACTGCCTACCGGATTTTTTGCTCGACCACCTGTGTCACCCTGCCGCAGCCAATTCGAGCCCTCCTTTTGCGTCACTCGTCGCGCTCGTGCTAACGGAACCGGACATTCTCACTTTGCACTGACAGGCACGCCGGCGTGCTGGACATTGCCGGGCCGGCGCAGTAGGCTGCGCGCGAGCGCACGAACGACGGACGCACAGTACCGGCGAAACGCGGCCGAATGAAGGAGACAAACATGACGAAAACCAAAATTCTGATTCGCGGAGCGCTCGCACTGGCGCTCGCCGGAGCGCTGATGACGGCCGTGCTCGCCGCGCCCGCGCAAACGCCCGACCCCACGCCGCAAACGATGCTCGCGCGGACTCCGCCGATGGGCTGGAACAGCTGGAACCATTTTCATTGCGGCGATTCGGAATCGCTGGTGGAAGCGCAGGCGAAAGCGATGGTCGCGAGCGGCATGAAAGCGGCTGGCTACGAATATATCAATATCGACGATTGCTGGCAGGGCAAGCGCGGCCCGCACGGAAATATCCATCCCAATTCTCGCTTTCCGAATATGAAAGCGATGGGCGATTACATTCACAGCCTGGGACTGAAATTCGGCATCTACTCCTCGCCGGGACCGAAAACCTGCGCCGGGTACGAAGGCAGTTACGGCCACGAAGCGCAGGACGCGCGCACCTACGCGAGTTGGGGCGTGGACTATTTGAAATACGACTGGTGCAGCGCGCGTGAAGTGTACAAGCCGGACCAGATGCAGGCGGCGTACGAAAAAATGCATCAGGCGCTCGTGGCGACGGGACGCCCGATCGTTTACAGCCTGTGCCAATACGGCTTGCAGCGCGTCTGGTCGTGGGGACCGTCGGTGGGCGCGAACCTGTGGCGCACCACGGACGATATTTCCGATCACTACGACCGCATGATTCTGATCGGGCAGGAGCAGAACGGCCTGGGCCGCTTCGCCGGACCGGGACACTGGAACGATCCGGACATGCTCGAAATCGGCAACGGCGGCATGCGGCCCGAAGAGGAAGAAACGCACATGAGTTTGTGGTGCCTGCTCTCGGCGCCGCTGATCGCTGGAAACGATTTGACGAAAATGACGCCGCAAACGCTGGCGATTCTGACCAATCCCGACGTGATCGCCGTGGATCAGGATCCGGCGGGCAACGAAGGTTACCGCGTCTGGCAGGAAGGTCCGCTGCAAATCTGGATGAAAGTGATGGCCGACCGCTCGCGCGTGGTGGGCCTGTTCAACCTGGGCTTTTCGCCCGAACCGATCACCGTAAATTTCGGCCAGATCGGTGTCGGCTCGACCGAACAGGTGCGCGACCTGTGGGAGCGCAAGGATCTGGGAACGTTCCACGGCAGCTACACGGCCACCGTGCCGGGGCACGGCGTGGTGCTGGTGAGAATTACGGATAATTAGGTCGGGTTGCGGTACCCGGCGAAATTGGGACACGCGCGGCGTGCCGCTACGGCGAGTTCTTGTGCGTGGGTGAATTGGCGAGGCGCGACGGGATTGCGGAGTTGGGCGGAGCAGGTGAGCCTGTTGCCGGAGGCGTAGTACCGGCTGTTGGCGTGTGAACTCCGTTTTCTCCCGTTGCACCTCGTTGCCAGGCATTGAGGAGGGAGGCAGCCAGGAACCCGTGCGAGCCACCGAACGGGTTTCCCGCACCTCCCTCCGACTCGGCATCCCCGGGTGTTACGGAGGGATCCCTTGACCGCAAGGGATCGACCCTCCCTGTAGAGAGACAAACGCGGAACTCGCGAAAATCCCTTTTCGAGCAGGTGGGCCGGCGGCGCGGCGAAGTGGGAGTGGCCGCGAGACTCCGGCCCGAATGGTTCTAGACACCGATTCCGCGCTGGCCCGCTCGGGTGTAGAATCCCTGCGATTTACATGCCCTATCAAAACTTGGCAGCCACCGAACTGGTGCGGGCATGCGTTGATTCGGCCGATCCCGGAGCTTGGGAAGAATTCGTTCGTCGGTTTCAGCCGACGATTGCCGGCGTTGCACTGCGCACAGCTCGCCGTTGGGGAGAATCCTCGCCGCTGGTCCTCGAGGACCTGGTGCAGGAAACGTTTGTCAAAATCTGCGCCGACCGCAGGCGCCTGCTGCGCGAATTCGAGCCGCGCCATCCGGAAGCCTTCTTCGGATACCTCAAAGTCGTCACCGCACGCGTGGTTCACGATTATTTCAAGCGGACTCACGCGGCCAAGCGCGGCAGCGAGGAAGGAATCCAATCGCTCTCCGGCCTGTTCC
>JAKAOH010000120.1 GCA_021812285.1 Acidobacteriota bacterium
ACTGACCGCCCCCATCTGGTACTGAGTTGCGGGCTGGAGGGCCTGTAGAGCCTGCGCCGCATCGCCACGATCGAGCGCGATGGCAGCGCGCACCGTGGGCAGCCAATAAAAGTTGATTGCGGTATCGCTCGGAAACTGCTTGGACAGGCTGTCCACCACGGGCTGGGCGCCGGCTGCGTCGCCGGCGCGAGCCAGCACGAGGGCGGCAACGACTTCGGTGTAGCGATCGATGCCCGGCGTCTTCAGCAGTTCGCCGGCGATCTGCCGGGCGCGAGCGGGATCGCCGAGTTCGGCCTCGTGCAGCGCCGCATCCAGGTTCCAGAGCCATGCATCTTCGCCCATCCCGTCGCGCTGCGCCATCGCGACAGCCTGCTGGTCAAGGTTGCGCGCCTCGGCAAGCCGACCGGAATAGGCCGCCGTGTCCGATTCGAACGACAAAAACGTGTCTTCAATGCCGACCTTCCCCACTGCCCACGCAGCCTGTTGCTTCATCGTCGCTTGATCGTTCTGGACAAAAGCGAGGAGATAACGGGCAAGGTGCAGTAGGGGGTAGTCGAAATGACGGCTACGTGCCTCGTCGAGCGTGGAGCGCGCGTCATCCAATCGTCCCAGCGCCAGATAAATCTCGGCCAGGTTGCTGTACCCCGTTGGATTGTCGGGGTTCAGACGAATCGAAAGGAGGGTTTGATTGACAGCCGGGTCGAACTGGCCGATTTCGGCGTAGACGGCACCCAGGTCGAGAGGTGCCGATAAATCTCGCGGAAAAGTCTGCCCCCATTGCCGAAAGGCCTGGCGTGCCGCGTCGAGATCGCCCGAGGCGGCAAGGTTGTACGCGGCAGTGATCTGAAGCCGCTCGCGCTCGCTCACGCGATTGCGAAGACCGTAGGCCTTCGTCAGATTTTTCGCCGCAAGACTGAATTCGCCCAGGTTTTCATAAGCAATGCCCAGGCCGTCATACGCAAGAGCAAAATTTGGGTCGAGCTGGATCGCCTGTTTGTAATACGGAATCGAGGCCGCATTGCCCTTCTGGTTGTGAACTGTCTGAGCAGTACTAAACGCCTTGAGCGCCGGCAGGGAGGACGTTGTGGCCTCGGCCAGCGGCGTATTGAATTTCTGAATTGACGCCAGCGATTCGCCCAGCCGCACGCGAAGCTTCGTGACGGCACCGCCCAGCGCCGCGAGCACGTCTTCAGGACGGTTCGCGGTCACCTGTTCCCGCGCTAGCGAATTACCGTTCTGGCAGTCGGCCGCGTTGAGCCCGATCACGTATTGGCTGCCGAGCATCGAAATCGAGCCGGCGATCGTCGCCGCGCTCGACGTCCGCTCGCAAATTTCCCGCGCCATCTCGCTCGTGATGGCCGCATCGGCAGGCTGACCCATCAGGCCCAGAGTCTGCTGAACTCGCGCACGGGGCAAAATATTGAGAAAGGGCGACTGGCTGAGCTGCACCAGGAGCGCCTGTTTCAGCGTGCCGTCAAAAACGGCTTGGCCGGTGGTATTGGAGAAATCCGCCAGCACGATCGTGTCTTTCGAAGTCAGCTTCGGGCCGCGGTTCAGATAGAACCACGCGCCGGCGCCAATGGCGCCGAGGACAACGACGGCCGCGGCGACGATAAGAGGCCAACGGCGCTTGGCGGTGGGCGGGACGGACGCAGTGACGGACGATGGGGACGCGGCTGAACCATTTTCGGGATCCTTCACCCGCTGCGGCGGGTTCAGGATGACAGCGCCGGCGGGCAAGGCGACCTCGCCCCTACTATCCGAAATGGGCGTCACAGGAGCGGAAGGCAGGGTTACTGGAGAGGCCGGAGTCACCTGCGCGGACGAGGGCACCGACGCGGCGGGCTGCGTGACAGTGATGGCGTGACGGCTGGATTCGGTATCGCGCTTCAGGCGCGCCAGATCGGCTCGTATCTCCGCCGCGGCCTGGCAGCGCAAGCGGCGGTCCTTTTCGAGCGCCTTTGAAATGATTCGCTCAAGTTCAGCAGGCACGTCAGGATTCAGCCGCACCGGAGCGGTGGGCGCACCGTGAAGGATCGCTTCGAAGATCGCGCCGGTGCCCTCGCCGCGGAACGGCAGGACACCGGTGGCCATTTCGTAGAGGACCGCACCGAAGCTGAACAGATCGGTGCGGGCGTCAACCGGCTCGCTGCGCACCTGTTCAGGCGACATGTAGGCGACGGTGCCGACGGCCGTGCCGGGACTGGTGAGCAGAGTTTCGCCGACGGTGGGGCCGGCGGCGTCGCGCGTCATCGTCGCGCCCGCCATTTCGCCGCTTTTTGCCGTTTGCTTCGCCAGCCCAAAATCGAGGATTTTCGCGTGGCCTTGCGTGGTAACGAAAATATTCGCCGGCTTGATATCGCGGTGAACGATGCCCTTGGCGTGAGCCGCTTCGAGGCCTTCGGCGATTTCGACGCCGAGTTCGAGCAGCAGGTCGAGCGGCAATGGCCTGCCGTTGATGCGATGCTTCAGGGTGAAACCTTCCAGGCATTGCATCGCGATGAACGGGCGGCTCTCGTATTCGCCGATTTCGTAGATGGTGCAGATATTGGGATGGTCGAGCGCTGAGGCGGCGCGGGCTTCGCGCTCGAAACGATCAAGCGCGCGGTGATCGCGAGCCAAGTCGTCGGGAAGGAATTTCAGGGCGACGAAACGGCCGAGTTTCGTGTCCTCGGCTTTGTAGACCACACCCATCCCGCCGCCGCCGAGCCGTTCGACGACGCGGTAGTGGGAAACCGACTTGCCAATCAGTGAAGAAGGGTCAGCCACGCCGGTGGAATATTTAGGATGGGCGCGCCGGCAAGTCAACGAGGATGCTGGTGCCAGGTGGTGATGGGAGCGGAGGGACGAGAGATTAATGGTATGGCGGGCCGCAGCTACATCTTATAGCGGCCCAGGTCTTCGTCGTCCAGACCTTCGAGCCACTTGCGATTTTCTTCAGTGGCGGCCTTTTCCGTGCCGCCATTGGCGACGCGGGAACTGGCGAGAACGTGTTCCTCGACGTAGATGGGGCAATCGAGGCGCAGAGCGAGCGCGAGGGCGTCGCTGGGCCGGGAATCGATAGCGAAAATGTGGCCCTCGCGTTCCATCCAGATGAGCGCGTAAAACGTGTCGTCTTTCAGGTCGCTGACCACGACTTTGCGCACGGCGACTTGCAGGCCGAGCAGGACGTTTTTCAGCAGATCGTGCGTCATCGGCCGGGGCGTCTGCACCTTTTCGATTTCGAGCGCGATGGCGTTGGCTTCGTAGACGCCGACCCAGATGGGCAGGATGGAACCGCCGTCGTTGTCGCGCAGGACCACGACGGGCATGTTCGTCACCGGATCCATCATGAGCCCTCGGATTTTCATCTCGACTTCCATGGGCGCCTCCCGCGACTACAGGATCTGTTCGCCGACGAGGCTGTTCGGGCCGGCCTGAGTGATCGCGATCTGAGCGTATTGTCCCAAAAGATGGGAAGCCGGTGAAGAGAAATTTACCACGCGATTGCCGGACGTGCGCCCGGTCCACTGATTGCGCGCTTCGTGGCGGCCGTCAACGAGGACTTCGGCGGCGCGGCCGATCCATGCGGTGTTTCGCGCGACCTGGATTTCCCGTTGGCGTTCGAGAAGCAGAGCCAGGCGGCGGCTCTTTTCCTGCTCGGGCAACTGATCGGGCCAGGCGAGCGCGGGCGTATTGGGGCGCGGGGAATATTTGAAGGCGAAAACGCCGTCGTATTGAGCGCGATCGAGAAGATCGAGCGTGAGGGCGAAATCCTCTTCCGTCTCGCCGGGAAAGCCGACGATGATGTCCGTGGTGAGGCTGATTGCTCGGCGCGCGGAACGGATCAAGGCGACGGTTTCGAGATATTGCTCGCGGGTGTAATTCCGGCGCATGCGCTCGAGGACGCGTGTCGAACCGGATTGCACCGGCAAATGGACGTGCTCGCAGAGCGTGGGACAGCGATCGATCGCCTGAACGATGTCCGGACCAAAATCGCGCGGATGCGAAGTGGTGAAGCGCACGCGGCGAACGCCGGGAACCTCGGCGCTCGCAAGCAGCAACTGGGCGAAGGAGAGCCCCGGCGGGCCGGGATCGCGCCAGGAATCGACGGTCTGGCCGAGAAATTGGACTTCGGTGTAGCCGGAATCGGCGAGGCGCCGGACTTCGGCGAGGACGGAAGACGAGGCGCGGCTGCGCTCGGGTCCGCGCGTGGAAGGAACGACGCAGAAGGTGCAGCGCTTGTCGCAGCCCTCGATGATGGTGACGTAGGCGCGGAAGGGATGGTCGCGGCGCGTGACTTCGGTTTCAAACGTCTCGTCGACGTCGAGGCCAAGACCGGTGACGCGGCGCTCGCCGGCTTCGAGGCGATCGAGAAGCTCGGGCAAACGGCGGTAACTGGCCGATCCGCAGACCAGGCTGACCCAGGGCGCGCGCTCGAAGATTCGCTCGCCTTCCTGCTCGGCGACGCAGCCGAGAACGGCCACGCGGCGATTCTCGCCGGCGGCTTTTTTGTGGCGGCCGAGATGGGCGAAAACCTTTTGCGCGGCCTTTTCGCGGATGCTGCACGTGTTGTAGAGGACGAGATCGGCGCGGTCGGGGTCGCTGGTGGGCCGATAGCCGCGCGAGAGAAGCACGCCGGCGACTTTTTCGGAATCGTGCACGTTCATCTGGCAGCCGAAGGTTTCGAGGTAAAAGGTGGGCCCGGACGGACAAGCTTCCGCCTGGGCGGCCGGCACGAGCGACGATAGAAGGACGTCAACCATGGAGCGATTCCGCGGCCATTTTAGCACAGCGAATCGCGCCGGCTGTCGCAACGGGGCGTGATTTTTCGCGTGGCGCGGGCAGCACGAGAAGGATTTTGCGCGTCCAAATAGATCGGTGGACGTGTAGGATCACGAACAGGCGCGACGGAACCCGTTTGACCGCGATGGAGGCGTATGCTAATTTCGTGCGGTTCCCGCTCTCCGCTGGCGCCAAGAGGGAGTGAGAGATTCTTACCCTGGTTGCTGTGTCACTGGCGAGTCCGCTGACCGGACTTTTCGAGCAGACGGGCTGGGTCGCCCGCATCGTCCTGTTCATTCTTCTGCTGTTTTCCCTTTTCTCGTGGGCGGTGATTTTCGAGAAGTACAAGCTGTTCCGCCTGATCGAAACTCACACGCTCAATTTCCTGAAAATGTTCCGCGCTACCCGCCAGTTGCCCGATCCCGCGGCGCTACAGGCGATGGCTTCGGGCTCGCCGCTCGTGGGCGTCTACGCCGCCGGCCGCGCCGAATGGGAGCGGCAATCCGGCGGAGGGAATCCGCATCCGGGTCCGGTGCGAAATCCGCAGGCCGTCGCCGTGGAAATGCAGTTGGCGGCGGCGGAGGAAACGCGGCGGCTGGAAAAGTGGATGCCGTTTCTGGCCACGGCTGGGACGGTTTCGCCGTTCATCGGGTTGTTCGGGACGGTCTGGGGCGTGATGGACGCCTTTTCGCGCCTGGGCGAAACCAGCGCGACCAGCCTGCGCGCCACCGCTCCCGGCATCGCCGAAGCGCTCATCACCACCGCCGCCGGGCTGTTTGCCGCGATTCCGGCGGTGATCGCGTACAACCACTTTCTGAGCAAGATCCGCGATTTTTCGACGCGCATGGATCATTTCATCGCCGAAGTGGTGACGCATATCGAATCGGCCGAGTAGGCCTGGCCGCGCCGGCCCGCGAGCCGGCGACGATCGAAACAGGAAGTTTTGAGGTTTCACCATGCCCCAAGTGATGCGGCCAACCGGAAGCTCGCTTTCCGAAATCAACATGGTGCCGTTCATCGACGTGATGCTGGTGCTGCTGGTGATTTTCATGATCACCGCGCCGATGCTGCAATCCGGCATCAAGGTGGATTTGCCCAAAACGAAGACGGTGAAACAGATCAAGCAGGCCCGAGTCATCATCACAATTGACAAGGCCCAGCGCGTCTACCTGAACGACAAACCGGTGAATATTCACCTGCTGGGGCCCGAAGTGAAAGCCAAGGTGACCGATCCCGCGCACCAGCCGGTCTACATCCGCTGCGACGAAGGAGTGCCGTTCGGCAGCTTCGCGACGGTAGCCGACGAGTTGCAGGAATCGGGCATCCGGAACATCAGTGTCGTCACCGTACCCATCACCGAGAAAGCCCGCGCCCGCTACTGAGCGGCCCGTGGGCGGAAAGCGTCCGGGCGAAAAGCTGGGAAATTCGCTCGCATGGTCGGGCGCCTTTCACGTCACGCTGGCGGCGCTGTTCGTGGTGTCGGCGTTTTTGTCGCATCGCGGCGAGATGTGGGGAGGGTCGGGCGAAGGCAGCCCAGTGCAGGTGTCGCTGGTGGGCAGCCTGCCGGCCGTGCCGCTGCCCGCGCCCAGCACGGTCACCACCAGCCGCGTGGTGGATACGACGCACGGGCTCTACAAATCCCAGCCGCCGCCGAAGATACCTTTCGAACAGCAGGCGACGAAGCTTCCCGAATTCAACAAGGAAAAGCGGCCGATATGGAAATCGCCGCGGAAATCGCGGATTCTGGAAAACAAGGCGCAGCCGCCTCCGAACGCGATTCCTTATGGACAGGGCGGACCGCCGGCAGTTCCCTACTCTCCCTCGACGTTCAAGCTGGGCCAGAACACGGCCGCGGGCATGAGCATGGGCGGCCCGGCGGGAGGGTTCGGGCAGCAATTCCCCTGGTACGTGGAGGCGGTGCAGCGGCGCGTGAGCAGCAACTGGCTGCAAGCAACGGTGGACCCGACGGTGCAATGGGCGCCGCGCGCGGTGGTGGATTTTCAGATCTTGAGCGACGGCACGGTCGTCAACGTCCAAATCATGAAGTCGAGCGGATACCCCTCGGTGGATCAATCGGCGGTGCGGGCAATTCTGGCGTCGAGCCCGCTGAATCCGCTGCCCGGGGCTTATACGGGCAGCGTGGTGAACGTGGAATTCTGGTTTGATTTTCGCAGGTGAAGGAAGCGCAGATGAACGCAAAACGATGGTCGTTGGGGATGGCGGTGCTGGCGATTGCGGCAGTGGGCGCGCTGGCGCTGGGGGCAGCGCCGGCTCCGCAGGCGTGGTTCAAGACCGGGACCGGCATGGGCGTGCAGAAGGTGCGGCTGGCGCTGCCGGATTTCGCCGCGGCCGGCGCGACGGCGCAGCCGCTGCAACAGGTCTTCGACAAGGTGCTGTGGGACGATCTGGCTTATTCGGGACTGATCGATATGGTCAGCAAGAGCTTTTATCCGATTCCGTCGAGCTGGCCATCCCAGCCGAGCCAGTTGCAGGGCCAACAGCAACAGTGGACGCAGGCGCCGGCCAGCGCCGCGATGATCGCTTTCGGGAACATGTCGGTTTCGGGCCAGACGCTTTCCGTTTCCGGCTGGCTCGAAGACCTGACGAACCCCGCCGCGGCGCCGATGCTTTCGAAAATCTATACGGGCCCGTCCACGGCGAAGGGAGCGCGCTTGCTGGCGCATGAAATGGCGGACGACATCGTGCAGCTGCTGAGCGGCGGCTCGCCGGGCATCGCCCAAACGCACATCGTCTATAGCCACCAGATCGGCAACGTGGCCGAGCTATGGGTGATGGATTACGACGGCGCGAACAAACACCAGATTACCCACCTGCGCACCGAGGCGATCACGCCGCGCTGGTCGCCGGACGCGGGCGAAATCGCGTTCACGTGTTTCGTGCCGTATCGGGGCGTGGTTTCGGCGCAAATCTGCCTCTATTCGATGGCGGCGCACCGCGTGCTCTACTTCCCGCGCTTTCCGGGAACCAATTCCGCGCCAGATTGGTCGCCGAACGGGAGCGAGCTGGCTTTTTCCTCGAGCATGCGCGGCGATCCGGAAATCTGGACGACGAATTCGGACGGCACGCATCCGCGGCAGCTCACTTTCACTCCGCGTTCGGTGAACACGTCGCCGGTGTGGAATCCGAAAACGGGCCAGCAGATCGTTTTCGTGAGCGATCGCGGCGGACTGCCGGAACTTTACATGATGAATTCGGACGGCACGAATGTGGTGAAAATCGAATTGCCGGGCATGGGCTACGTGGTGGACCCGACCTGGTCGCCCAACGCGCAACTGCTCGCCTTCAGCTGGCGCCGGGTAAACGGCAATTACGATCTCTATTTGATGGATATTGCCACGCATCAATTGCTGCAGCTCACGCGGGACGCCGGACGAAACGAGCGGCCCAGCTGGGCGGCCGACGGACGCCACCTGGTCTTTCAGTCCGACCGGACCGGACAGTCGCAGATCTGGACGATGCTCGCCGATGGCAGCGGGCTGCGACAGTTGACGCATCACGGCAAAAATTTTTCGCCGAACTGGTCGTGGAAGTAAGCGGCCGGCGGGCGAAACGAGAAGAGCGGCGAACTCTGGAGCGACACGAACGGCTAGTGTTAGGATAGACGGCGTAGTCGCCCAGCTCACCGCTCCACAAGGGAGAAACGTTCAGGAGGAACCGCATGGACAGTAGCAGCACAGCCAGTACGGGAAGCAGTTCTTTTCGGAAGTTCGGCCTTATCGCTTTGATCGCGGCATTTACAATCGTGGCGGGCGCTTGCCAGAAGAAAGTGACCGCAAAGCCCGCGGCGCTGCCCCCGGCGCCAGCCGCCGCGCCGGCTCCGCCGACGGTGAAGTTGTCGGCTTCGCCCGATTTCATCACCCAAGGGCAGCAGTCCACGCTCAGTTGGACGTCGGAAAACGCGACGAAGCTCGACCTTGAGCCGGGCGTCGGCAGCGTCCAGGCGCAAGGCTCGACCGCGGTCAGCCCGAGCCAGTCCACCACTTATACGATCACCGCAAGCGGTCCGGGCGGCAACGCCGTGGATACGGTTCGCGTGACCGTTTCGCCGGCGGCGGCCGCGCAGCCGACGCAGCAGAGCGCGACGATCGAGGAACTGTTCGCACGCGACGTCAAGGACGCGTTCTTCGATTTCAACAAAGCAAACATCCGCCCCGACGCCCGGGTAGCTCTGACGCAAACCGCGGCGTTTCTCCGCGCACATCCGGACCTCGACGTGACGATCGAAGGGCACTGCGACGAGCGCGGCTCGCTCGAATACAACCTGGGTCTGGGACAGCGTCGCGCCGACGCGGCCAAGAATTTCCTGGTCGCGCTGGGCATCAGCGCCAACCGCATGACCACGATGAGCTGGGGCAAGGAACACCCCTTCTGCACCGAGCATAACGAGACCTGCTGGCAGGAAAACCGGCGGGCGCACTTCGTGATGGCTCACTAAATCCCGGTAATGCTCCGCGGATCGCGCTCCGGCCCCACGCTTTTGCGGGCGGCCGGAGCCGGCCCCGGCATTCGAGGAGGAACGACATTGTTTGGACGACGACTTGCATTGGGCGGCGCGGCGACGTTACTCGTCGGGCTGGTGCTGGGAGCGCTGCTCTCGCCCCCTCCGGCCGAAGCGGTGGCCAAGGAAATCATCCAGCTGCAGCAGCAGGTGGCGCTGATGTACCAGAATCAGGAGGCGATGCAGAACCAGATGACGACTGGCTTCGCCGAACTGAAAACGCTGATCGGCCAGTCGGTGGATTCGCAGAATCAACTGGCCAGCTCGCTGGGCGCGATGCAGAAAAGCGTGCAGGACCTGCAGGCGAACACCGGCTCGGAAATCTCCTCGATGTCGAGCCAGGTGCAGGCGCTCTCCGACAACCTCGAGGACGTCAAGGCGCGAATCGGCAAGCTTTCCGGGCAGATGGCCACGGCGCAGAACAGCCTGCAAACGCTGGACGCCAAAGTGTCGGCGCTTGCGGCCGGTACGACACCCACGGGAACCGGCACGGGCCCCACGGGCGCGGGAACGCAGGGCGGTTCCGGCGCGCCGGACGGTCCCGGCGAGTCGCCCACGGCCGGCAGTCAGCAGCCGGCTCCGGCGGGACAGGCTCCGCCCGCCGATCTGCTCTATACGAACGCGCTGCGCGATTTCACTTCCGGAAACTATACGCTCGCCAATCAGGAATTCCGGGAGTACTTGCAGTATTACGGCAATACGGACCTCGCCTCGAACGCGTATTTTTACCTCGGCGAAATCGCCTACGACCAGGGCCGCTATCCCGACGCGATCGGTGAATACGATCAGGTGCTCAACAACTACCCGCACAGCTTCAAGCGCGCCGACGCGCGGCTGAAGAAGGCCTACGCGCTGCTGAAGCTGCACGAGAACGGCCCGGCGATCGCCGAGTTGCGGCGCGTGATTCGCGAGAATCCCGGCACCGAGCAGGCGCGCAAGGCCGAAGCCCGTTTGCGCCTGCTGCACGTCCGCTGACCGCCGCGCGCGCCGGTTTCGCGCAGGGCCATACAGGCGCTCCATCGGGACCGCGCGTAGTGCCAGCTTCGCGCCGGGCTCGTTCCCTTCTCCGCCGCGCCGGACGAACTTCCGTGCACGCCACCAGCCTTTCGGTTATACTCGGGCCGAACTTTCGCTCCGAAGGCTACCGACGATGTCCGTAAACAAAGTGATTCTGGTGGGACGCCTGGGCCGCGATCCGGAAACGCGATACCTGCCGAGCGGCCAGCAGGTTTGCAATTTCTCCCTCGCCACGGACGAAACCTTCAAGAACCGCGCCGGCGAGCGCCAGAAACGCACCGAATGGCACCGCATCGCGATGTACGGCCGGCTGGCGGAAATCGGGCAGCAGTATCTGAAGCGCGGATCGCTCGTCTACATCGAAGGGAGATTGCAGACGCGCCAGTGGGACGACAAGACGACCGGCGCGAAACGCAGCGCCACGGACATCGTCGCCAACGTGATGAAAATGCTCGGGTCCCGCGGCGACTCGGCGCCCAGCGAAGCGCCATCCAGCCACGCCGGCGAAGCGCACGAGGAATCCCAAATCCCCGAAATGGAAGAGCCGCAACCAGGCTCCGGCATTTCCGACGAAGACATTCCTTTCTGACCCGATTTCAAAATCAGAAGCCGATCGTCAGTTCTCCGCCGTCGTCTCCGCCAAAGGACGCCGAAGCGCAGCCCAGCCTGTCAGCAAATCGGGTGTCGCGGTGGGGAGAAAATCCAATTTCGCGCGGGTGGGATCCTTGTGGCATCACCGGCCGCCCGCACGGTTGGTTGCAACGCGAGGCGGT
>JAKAOH010000121.1 GCA_021812285.1 Acidobacteriota bacterium
ATTCAGATCCTGCAAGCGGCGCTTGGCGGCTTCGAGTTTCGGCTTGCCGACGTCGGATGTGCCGAAGAGAACCTGGCGCTGCAAATTGGTGAAATCCACGCGGTCGAAATCCACCAGGCCCAGCCGGCCGACGCCCGCGGCGGCCAGATAAAGCGCGAGCGGCGCGCCCAGTCCACCCGAGCCCACCAAGAGCACCTTGGCCTGCTTGAGCTTGAGCTGACCTTCCATGCCGACCTCGGGCATGATCAGGTGGCGGCTGTAGCGCAGAACTTCCTCTTTGGAAAGCGAGATGGACGGAGCGGGTTTCGAGCTTGCGATCGTATCGGGCATCGGAATTTCTCCTAGCGGGACCGTCCGCCGGCGATCGAAGGAACGATGGAGATCGTATCGCCGTCGCGAAGCGGAGTTTCATCTTTTTGGAGGTTGCGGACGTCTTCCTCGTTCAGGTAGACGTTGACGAAGCTGCGCAACCGGCCGCCATCGGCGTAGAGATGGCGGCGCAAATCGGCAAACTGGCCGGTGAGCGCGTCGAGCCCCTCGCCGACCGTTTGGGCTTCCACGCTGACGCTCGCCTGACGGCCCGCGAAGGGCCGGAGCGGGGTGGGAATCATCACTTTCACTGCCATTCAGGATCTCCTCGAAAAAAAAGAAAATGATTGCGATGGTGAAACGGAATCCATTGCGCCGCGCTAACAAGCCGCAGTCAAATCGGAGCCGATCTCCTCGCCGTCAAAACGCGAGCGGTCGTCGAGCAGGCGCCAACTCGCCATGCGGCGAGGCACGCCCGCTTCGACGCTGACGATCACGTAGCTATACCAGGGCCAGGCGTGCTCGCGATCGAAATCGCTGGGCCGCGGCGGCGCGTCGGGATGCGAATGATACCAACCGATCAGATCCAGGCCCTGCGCCCGCGCGGCTCGCTCGACGCGCAGCACGTCCGCGGGATCGACCAGGAACCGGTTGCGCGGGGAATCCTCGCGCTGATTATCGAGCATCACGAGTTCCTTCACCAGACGGGCGCCGGACGATTCGGTGCCGAGCATCGCTCCGCAGCATTCGTAGGGGTAGCTTTGCGCCGCGTGCGCGCGAATCCGCTCGACGAGTTCCTCGCTCAGCTTCAACATCAGCCGTTCTCTTCCCACAGGCGGTCGCCCAGATAGCGGTCGCCGGAATCCGGAAATATCGTGACGATCCGGGCGCGCTCGCCCGGCGCAATCTTGCGGGCGACTTCCAGGCAAGCCGCCAACGCGGCCCCGGAACTCAACCCTACCAGCAAGCCTTCTTCCCGCGCCAGCCGGCGCACCTGGTCGTAAGCGGCCTCGGTCTCGATCCACAGATTCTCGTCGGCCAGAGCCGGATCGTAGATGCCGGGCACGATCGCCGTAGGCAGATGCTTCAGCCCTTCGAGGCCGTGAAAGGCCGTCGCCGGCTGAACGCTTACCAGGCGAATCGCGGGAGAATATTCCGAAAGCCGCCGCGCCGTGCCGATGAAGGTGCCGGTCGTTCCCAAACCGGCGACGAAATGGGTCAACCGTCCGCCCGTCTGCCGCCAGATTTCCACGCCCGTCGAATCATAGTGCGCACGCCAATTCGCGGGATTGCTGTACTGATCGGGGTAGAAATATCGGCCGGGATCGGCGGCGTAGATTTCCCGCGCCCGATGGATGGCCCCGTCCGATCCGTCGCCCGCCGGAGTCCAGATGAGTTCCGCGCCGTAAGCCGCCAGAATGCGCTTGCGCTCCGCGGAAGCGCTTTCGGGAATGCAGAGCTTGACGGGATAGCTCTTCACCGCGCCGATCATGGCGTAGGCGATGCCGGTGTTGCCGCTGGTTGCGTCGAGAATCGTTTTCCCGGGAGCCAGTTCCCCGCTCCGCTCGCCTTCCTGAATCATCGCCAGCGCCGCGCGGTCCTTCACGGAACCGCCGGGGTTGAACCATTCCGCTTTGGCAAAAATTTCCACGCCAGGGAATTCAATGCTCACCCGGTCCAAGCGCAAAAGCGGCGTCCAGCCAATGCGGTCGAGGACGGAAACGGGCGGCTCAGCTACGGGCACGGACCCGGAAACGAATACTTGGCTGTGCGCTGCGGTCAAGGCGCTTTCACCTAAGCTTTTGAGGCATAAATATCTGAAGACCTTAATATACGACCACAAAGGTCCGGTAGTCTAGATGCTCCCTGAACGGCGGAGGGTTCAAAAAATCGGCTGTGTGCAACGAAGAGAAGAGTTTACCAGAAACCCCGTGTTTACAGTAGGTTATTCCGGACGGTTCGCTTTCTGGGCCATTTTCAACGATTTTTCCACAAGCCGGTGCTCGATGAGGTTCCTGGCCAGTTCCTTTGGGCCAAGGTAAAGCACAGGGACCTCGTTCCCGAACCGCTCGCGCAGTACGCGGTCCGTATCCACATCCACTTTGCGGAGGGTCAGGCCGAGCCGCGCGACGAGCGGTTCGAGCCAAATGAGAACGTCGTGGCAGAGATGGCATCCCCGGCGCCCCAGCAGGGTCAGCGTGAGCCGGTCCGCCGCTTCGAGACGCCCGAATTCAGTGCGCTCGTAGCCGCCGGCGATTTCGCGCAGCGCGCCGACGGCTACAAGCTCGCGAATGGACGATTCGGGCAAGCCTTCCGCGTTGGCCTCGCCATCCGAACCGGGAACATGGCGGAAATCGGCGGCGGTGAGGCGAGAAAGGCCGAGATGATCGAACGATTGCAGGATGCACCGGGCGGATTCGTCCATGGCAATCTCGCCGGGTGTCACGGCTGCGGCTTGTAGTAGGTCTGGTAGGGACCCATTTCCGGATAAAAGGCATAGGCACGATAAAGCTCGGCGATCTGGCGGATGTGGCCGAGGTCGTGGTAGGCCCATTCATTCAGCATGGTTTCGAGCGTGAGCGGGCCGAAGCGGCCGTGGCGCGCGGGCAGGCATTCGGAATCAGGAGGCATCTGATAGAGTAGCGCGAGCGAATGCCAGCGTTCACCGGCGAGTCGCTTGAGCTGGGCGCGGGCGGTCGCGCCGAGCGGCAGAGCGTAATCGCCGCGCTCGTAACAGGCATTCTGATCGTAGGCTTCGAGCAGCGGGTTCTCTTCGTCGAGAAACTGCTGGATACGCTTGCGGTAGAGCTCGCGCTCGACGTGATTCAGGTGGCCGATAACTTCGGCGATGGACCAGCGGTCGGCGGAGGGTTTCCAGATCATCGCCTCTTCGCTGGCGGCATCGAGAAGTTTTTCGAGAACTTCAGGGGTCTGGCGCAGCGATGCGAGTACCGGTTCTGGCAGCGTGGTATCCATAATGTTCTCCCCTCCGCCCGGAAGTTTTCCGGGTCGCACTTGTGTGCCGCCCGAAGCCATGATACCAACAAGACGGGGGTGAGAGGGGGTGTCGCGATGGGCTACGTTCTGGCGCTGGTGGACAACCTGTTTTTTCAGGCGAGGATCCAGGCGGTAGCGAAGCAGATCGGCGTGGAGGTGAAAATCGCGCCGACCGGAGATGACCTGGTGACGGCGGCGCGCGAGAGTGCGCCGTCACTGGTTATCATTGACTTGAACGCGAAATCGGGCGCGCTCGAAACGGTGCGGAAGCTGAGAGAGATGGAAACGGCGCTCACCATTCTCGGCTATCTGGCGCACACGCAGACCGATCTGGCGACGCAAGCGGCGGAGGCAGGCTGCACGCAGGTGATGCCGCAGGGAAAATTCACGCAGGAGCTGCCGATGGTCCTGGCGCGGGCGCGCGGGAAAGTGGAGCGAAAAATTTCCTGATGAAAGAAACGGCCCAACAACGCGGACGCGAGCGGTTTGCGCTTTCCGCGGCTGGAAAGACGGTCCTTGCTTTGCTCGCCGCGCTCCTTTGCAGCGCGGCGCCTGCCCGCGCTTCTCAGGCGCAAACCCGCTCGCGAGCCACGCCGCGAGACGCTCTGGTGGGAGCGCTTTCGGCCGCGTGCAGCGAGAATCCGCAACAATTCTCGGCGTTTCTGCTGGCCGGCAGCCGCCGCGCGTTTCTGGCGCTCGCGCCCGCGCGGCAGAAGGCGCTGCTGAAACGGTTCGCGCTCACCTCGATCGTCGGCCACGCCCGCATTTTTCTCGATACGAGAGGCCAAACCGTGCTTCAGTGCAACAACCCGGCCGAGAGCATCACGTTCCGTCTGCTGCCCGCGAAACTCGATCGAAACGTGGCTTTCATTCCCGTCCAGGTTTCCGGCGAGGAAAACACCGAGTTCGGCTTGGTGCGGCAGCCTGACGGCTGGCGGCTTTTTTCGCTCGACCTGCTGGTGATCGACGTTCCGGAACTCGTCCGGCAATGGGAACGCGCGGAAATGGCGGCGAACGAAGTCATGACCATCGCCGATCTGGAGCACCTCGCGCAGGCCATCAAAACGTACCACGCGGGCTTCGGCCGCTGGCCGGAAACGCTTGGCCAGCTTGGGCCCGCTCCGTCGAAGACGTCTTCGCCCGAGCGCGCGCAGCTGGTTTCCTCGAACCTTGCTTCCGGCACGACGAACGGCTATCGCTTCCGGCTGCACCTGGTGACCGATGCGAACGGGGATATCCAGGGATTCGAACTCGCGGCGGTGCCCGAAGTTTACGACAAGACGGGCCGACGGTCTTTTTTTCTCGGGCTCGACGGCAAGCTCCACGCCGCGGATAAACAAGGAGCGCCGGCGACCGATGCGGATCCCGTGATCACGCCTCCGGGGAACTAGTCGCAGGGCGATAAGGACGCTGGCCAGTCGTCGCGCCTATTGAACGCTCCTACCCGACACACTACAATGCGGTTCGCCAAATGGGAGCGTTTGATGCCAAGGCTTCAAATGCAGCGCGCGCCGTCTTACCTTTCATTGTTTCTTGCGACCCTCTGCGTTGCAGCGCCGTTCGCACTGCGACTGCCAGCACAGCAGCAGGCGCCTGCGTCCGAGCAGGGAGCGAGCCCGTTTCAGGTGGTCACCTCGGTCGTCGGCAGTAAGGGGAAGGTGGAGGGTACGCGGTACGTCGTGGATCAGCCGCAGACGACTTTCCGACTGGGCCAGGATAAGCAGGTGATCGTCTACTTTGAGTGGAAGGGCCCGGCGGGACCACACCACTTGAAGGGAACGTGGCTCGACCCTTCGGGCAAGGTCAATAGCGTGGGGACGTTTGACTACGTTGCCCCGGGGCCGGAGTTTTCCGGCTATTGGGTCCTTACTCTCAACCCGGCGATGCAGCGGGGCATGTGGGCGCTCCAGGCGCAAATCGACGGGAAGCCTGCGGGAGTTCAAACTTTCCGGATCACCGGAGCTCCGCTTCCACCGCCCGCTCCCACGGCATCCCAAATCTATCAGCAGGCGATGGCATCGACGGTGTTCGTGGTTGCGCTCGACAACCATGGCGATCCGATACGCCAAGGCTCGGGCTTCTTCATTGCCCAGGGCGAAGTGGCGACGACGTTCGGCACGATTGACGGCGCCAGCCAGATCGAGATCGATCTGCCGGATGGTTCGCACTTGACTACGCAGGAAGTGCTCGGCTGGAGCCGACAGGAAAACTGGGCGCTTCTGGAATTGAAGGGAGCAATGGCTCCCGCGCTGAAACCGGCTCCCGCAAACGGGTGGGAGGTCGGAGGGTCTTGCTACGTGCTCAGCTCGCCCGGGCCTGGCGCTCGCACGATAGAACGGGTCGCCATTACCGGCACGCTGCCCGGCAAGGTAAAACGGTTCAGCGTCTCGTGGGAAGGCAAGGACATCTCCTACGGGTCGCCGGTTCTCGATTCCCGTGGGAGAGCCATCGGCCTGCTTGCCAGCGGTCCCAATCCGATGCAGGCGCTCAGGGACCGGGGTCCCGGGTACACGGGGATCGTCTACTATGCCGCGATTGCGCCGGTCGTGCCCATCTCCGCGTTCGAAGGGGTCGGCGCTTCCAGGACGCCGACCACGCTAGAGCAAATGTCAGCCGAGGGATTGCTCATTCCCCCGCTCGCCAGGGAACCGCAGGTTGGGTACGCGGTGTTGTGCAGTAGTTTCACGCAGGTGGGGCAGACGCTTGCCGCCGGAGCGCCGTTGTCCGTGTTTTACGAGCGCGACAAGAACGTCGATGTTGTCGTCTACTGGGATCCTACTCGGAAGATAAAGGCTAACGACCAAGCCCGCTTCTATGACGCGGAAAACCACCTCCGCCTCGAAACCAAGCCGCTGGCGATATCCTTGGATCCGGACGAGCGGGTCGACACGGGCTGGAAAATTCCTATTTCGTCCCTCTCGCCAGGCGTCTACCGCGTGGACGTGGTGCTGGGTAACACGCCGCAGTGGCGATCTTACTTCCGCATTCGACAGTAGCCGAGCCAAGGAATCACCCACGCGGTAGAATCGCTGTCTTGCCATGCTGAAGAACTTCCCAGCCGCGCGATGGCTGCCCGTGATTCTGCTGGTGATATTTGCGGGCGTGGCCTCACTCAAAGCGCAAGTGCCAAGTCCAGGAAGAGGTTCATCCGTCACGCCGGCGCAGGCGCGGCAGGCTTCCCAGGAGACTCGGCTTTGGCTCCCCGTCTTTCAATTCCGGAACGGCTTCTGGGTGAACCTGCAGCACTTCCTCTACTTGCAAGCGCGCCTCTCGCGAGGTCTTCGCGTGGCCCCCAATGGCGGACCCTCCCCAGCCGCATGGCAAACGGCGGACGTATCCGCGCTGACGCCGGCCGAACGCACGGCGTGGCAGAAGGCGGTCGGGTACTACGAACGGAATTACGCCGATTACGACCTAGCCTATGACAGTTCCCTCACCCGCGTGGATGAGCGCTTGAGCGAAATCAGCGCTTGCACCGTTTTGTCCGGCGAGGTGACTTCCGTCTGCAACCCCGGTCTCGACCCGGCGCTTACCGCCGCGCTCGAACAGGCAGCGCCGATTTATCGGGCGCATTGGTGGCCGGAACAGCAGCGGGCCAATCAGGCGTGGATCGACCAGGCGAGCGAACTGGTGCGTAAGTATGGCGGGAAACCGGCAGAACTACTGGCCAACCTCTTCGACAATACGTGGCCCGCCGATCCGATTCCGATCGACGTGACGCTCTACGCAGGCACTTACGGCGCTTACGCGACGCTGTTTCCGCTTCACGTGAATATTTCCAGCGCCGCGCCGCAGAACCAGGGAATTCTGGCGCTTGAGGTGGTTTTCCGCGAATCCTCGCACGCCATTGCCGAGCCGGCGAGCGAAGAAATCGGCAGCGCCTGCCAGCGAGCCACGAAACCCGAGCCTCGCGGGCTGTGGCCTGCGCTCGTTTTCTACACCACCACGCAGGTTTTTATCCGCGCCTTCCCTGGCAAAAGCACCACAGGCCCGTCGGCTCCCAGCGCGCCCGCTTTCATGGCCGCGCACAACCAGTACGTGGCCGAGCGGGGATGGCAAAATTACGATGCGCTTCTCGGCCTTTACTGGCAGCCGTTTCTCGACGGCCGCTGGGACATGCGCTCGGCGATCCAGCAACTGGTAAACGCCCTGTGAAACTTTCGGCCGCGAAGTGAATCGGAAACGACCGATTCCCCTTCATCGAGGCAGGTTGTTTCCCGCCGGTGCTTGACTATTGTACATAGACATTGTACAAATAAGCCGCTATGCCCGACCCGCCCATCGTTCGGATCGATCTTGGCTCCGGCGCTCCGGCCTACGCGCAGATCGTCGCGCAGATTCGCGCGCTGCTGGTTTCCGGCGCGCTTGAGCCGGGAACGCGGCTGCCGACGGTGCGCCAGCTCGCCGTGGATCTGGGCGTGCACCACAACACCGTCGCGCTCGCCTATCGCACGCTGGCCGAAGAGGGATGGCTCGAATTGCGGCGCGGGCGCGGCGCGGTGGTGGTGGCGCGGGAGGGCCCGCGCGCAAGCGCGCGGGCGCAGGCGGAATTTTCCCAGCACCTCGAGGGACTTTTGGCCAAAGCCGCCGCCGATGGTTTGAGCTCGAAAGCAATTGCGCGCGAATTTCGGGCGCTCGGTCGAAAGCTGTGGAAAGGAAAAACATCATGAAAACTACCGTTTTGCTGTTTGCGATGCTCGGTTTTTCCGCCGGAGCGATGGCGCAGATTCCGGCGCCCGCCGAGGCCAAGGAGGCGCGGACGATCGTGGCGGATCTGGCGGCGCACGATTTCAGCGCGGTTGAGCTGCGATTCGACGCGCAGGTGCGCGCGGCTCTGCCGGAGGAAAAGCTAGCGGCTGTATGGGGCTCGATCGAAGGGCAGGTGGGGAAATTTGGAGAAATTCGCGGCGTCGTAGTTTCCGGCGAAGCGGTGAAAACCGTGACGCTGGTCTGCCATTTCGAACATGCCGATCTCGATGCCTTGGTTAGTTTCAACGCGAGCGGCCAGGTCGCCGGCCTGTTTTTCCGGCCGCACGAGGAAGGCCATTGGACGACGCCGAGCTACGCGCAACCGAAGGATTTTACGGAGCGGCCCGTGACGGTGACGACGGGACGATGGCATCTTCCCGGCACGCTGACGATTCCGAAAGGCAAAGGGCCGTTTCCCGGCGTGGTGCTGGTGCAAGGCTCGGGCCCGCAGGACGAGGATGAAACGATCGGGCCGAACAATCCGTTCAAGGATCTGGCGTGGGGCCTCGCGAGCCGCGGCATCGCCGTGCTCAGGTACGTGAAGCGGACCAAGCAGTACGGGCCGGCAAGCGTTGCCAATCCAGCGACGTTCACCGTGGACGACGAAACCGACGATGACGCGGTGAGCGCCGTCTCGCTGCTGGCGCGGCAGCCGGAAATCGATCCGCGGCGCGCGTTCCTGCTGGGACACAGCCTGGGCGCGACGATGGCCCCGCGGATCGCCAAGGACGACCCGCAAATCGCGGGAATCATCGTGATGGCCGGCGCGGTGACGCCGATCGAAAAACTGGCGCTCGAGCAGGTGAAAACGATCGCGGCGCGCGAACACGCCCCGGCCGAAACGGCGCAAAAGCAGATCGCGACGCTCGAAACGGAAGTGAAAGAAATCGAGAGCCCGGATCTGAAACCGGGAACGATGGTCAAGTTTCTCGGCGCGGAAATTCCCTCTTCGTACTGGCTGAGTCTACGCGGCTACCATCCCGACCGCGTCGCCGCGACGCTGCACATTCCGATTCTGGTGCTGCAAGGCGGCCGCGATTATCAAGTTCCGCCGAGCGACTTCGCGCTGTGGAAAAAGACGCTCGCGGGACACAAGAACGTCACATTCGATCTGTTTCCGGACCTGAATCATCTTTTCATTTCCGGCACGGGCCCTTCGACGCCAGCGGAATATTTCAAGCCGGGGCACGTGGCGGAGCCGGTGATCACCGAAATCGCGAAATGGATTCAGGCCTCGAACCGGAGGTAAACAGCATGGCAGAAGCAATCGGAATCTACCTCGGGATCCTCGTGGCGTTCATCGGCGGGCTGATGCTGTGGCTGCCGCGGCTGTCGCGACGCGAGCTGTTTTTCGCCGTCACCGTTCGCGCCGACTTTCCCGCGGGAGAATCGGCTCGGCCGATTCTGCGGCGTTTCGACGCGCGGGTGGTGGGCGTGACACTGGCCGCCGAGGCGATTGTCGCATGGGGTGTCGGCACGTCGCACCTGTGGCCGTCGCTCGGAGCACCGATTTTGCAGCTCGCCGGTTGCTTCTGGGCGTTTCTCGCCGCGCATAAGGCGACGATTCCTCACGCCGTCGTCCCGACGACGGTTCGTGAAGCCGCGCTCGCGCCGCGTGCCATCGGGCCGGTTGGCGGATGGTTGCTGCAACTGGCGCCCTTTGCGATCCTCGGCGCGGCGGCGGCTTACCTGCACGCGAACTGGGAGCGGATTCCGGCGCGATTTCCGGTGCATTGGGGCGTGAATGGAACGCCAAACGGCTGGAGCACACGCACGCTCATGGGCGTCTACGGGCCGCTGATATTCGGCGGGGTGGTGGTCGGGGTTCTGGTTCTGCTCAACTGGCTCATCCTGCACTGGACCCGGCGCGTGCACGCGAGCGGGGGCGCGGCATCGGCGGAGCTGGCGCGGGAGCGGCGCTACCTGCTGATTCTGACGTTCACGGAATTCCTGATCGCTTTCGATTTCGGCTGGACGGCGATTCTTCCGCTGCGGGCGAGCCCGGCAAGCTCGCCTTCGATGGCCTTTCCGCTCGGCGGCACGCTGCTGCTTCTGGGGTTGCTGGTGTTGCTGTTCGTCGCGCACCGGCCACGGGAGCCGCAGCCGGCGGCGGGCGGGAACGTCATCGGCGATCGCACCGAGGACCGGTACTGGAAGGCCGGGGTTATCTACGTCAATCGGAAGGACCCGGCGGTGCTGGTGGAAAAGCGATTTGGAATCGGCTACACGATGAATTTCGGGCACTGGATTTCGTGGTTGATTCTGCTGCTGGTTCTGCTCGTGCCGCTCCTGGCGCTGATTTTCGTCAAACCGCACTGATCCGCGGCGTTTCCGGCCGGCCCGCGAAGGGCGAAGGCTCGCCCTTCCACCTTGCCATCGCCCCAATCGGTGAGCGAGAAACACCATTCCCTGCCCGCGCCTTTCGCGCCGGCTGCCGCTGTGTTAGGCTGATGGCCTAGGGTGGGAACGAAATCCTTGGGCTCACCGGAAGATTCCCATCGCGATCCGAAGATGAACTTGAGACCTGCGGTAAGTGAAGCTGTGGATATTCGACTGGCTCATTCGCCCGACTCCGACGACGCGTTTATGTTTTACGCGCTCGCCACGCGGAAAATCCAGGCGCCGGGCCTGAAATTCACCCACATTCTTTCCGATATCGAATCGCTGAACCAGAAGGCGCAAACCGAGACCTACGACGTGACGGCCATCAGCTTGTCCGCGTATCCCTACGTGCGGGACAAGTACATTCTGACGGATTGCGGCGCGAGTTTCGGCGACGGGTACGGGCCGTTGGTGGTCGCATCGCGGCCGATGCAGTCGCGCGATTTGGCCGATTCCCGCGTCGCGATTCCCGGCACGATGACGACTTCCTACATGGTGCTGAAGCTCTTCGCGCCGCAAGTGCGGACCGTCACTCTGCCGTTCGACAAGATTCTGAGCGCGGTGAAGGACGGTGCCGCCGACGCGGGCCTGATCATTCACGAGGGCCAATTGACCTACGGCCAGATCGGGTTG
>JAKAOH010000010.1 GCA_021812285.1 Acidobacteriota bacterium
ATAGACGACCGTGAAATCGGCGGGCGGCTGGCCCTCGCGATGCGTACGAACGCGCTCGTCGATAGCGGTGAGGTCGTAGAGCATGCGATAGGGGCGGCTGATTTCGGATTTGAGGAAACGCATTGCGGCAAGGAGCGTCCCGCGGCCGATCCAGGCGGTGGGGATGCCATCGGCAGACGGCTGAGCGGAAACGGCGTCGGGGCCGAATTTTTGTTTAAGCTCGTCGAGCACCGAGAGAGTGGTTGCAGCGGGAGCCGACATCCTCAAACCTCGTCAATCGTGCGGAGCGTGGTCGCCTTCACCCGCTCGTCATTTTTGAGATCGCGCATCGAGGGGCGCACGCCCTTGTCCACGCCCTCGGGACCAACCACCCAGGTGAGCGGACGATTTTCGTTTCCAACGGCTTCGCGCAGGAGCATCAGTCCTTCCATGAACGCGACAGGGCTGGGCGGGCAGCCGGGAACGTAGACGTCGACGGGCAGGATTTTATCCACGCCCTGAACGACGCTGTAAATGTCGTACATTCCACCGGAATTCGCGCAGGATCCCATCGAAATCACCCAGCGCGGGGCCATCATTTGTTCGTAGAGCCAGCGAATGATGGGCGCCATTTTCAGGAACGGGGTTCCTGCGATGACCATCAGATCGGCTTCGCGCGGGGTACCGCGCAGGACTTCGGCGCCGAACCGCGAGATATCGTATTTGCTGGTGATGCTGGTGGCCATTTCGACGAAACAGCAGGAGAGCCCGAACATGAAGGGCCAGACGGAATTTTTGCGGCCCCAGGCGATCAGATCCTCGAGACGCGCGAAGAGGATCTGGCGGCGCAACTCGTCGTAAGCCGTCGGAGCCTTCTGCATCACCGGCAGTTCCTTGGTTCCCTGACTTGTCCACCAACGCATCGCCCGCTCCGTTCCTTTACCGATCTTTTCTGCGCGTGTCCGGGGCCCAATCGAGCGCGCCTAGACGCCAGAGGTAGACCAGAGCCGCCATCAGCACCACGATGAAGACCAGCGCCTCGGCGTAGCCGAGCCAACCGAGATCCCGCGCGGCAACCGCCCAGGTGTAGAGGAAGACCGATTCGAGGTCGAATACCACGAAGAACATCGCCATCATGTAAAACTTGATCGAGAAGCGAACGCGCGCGGTGCCTTCGGAGAGGATGCCGCCTTCATAGGGCTGATCGGTGAAGCGTTCGTGGTGCCGCTCGCCGAGCAGCGCGGAAAGGCCGATCATGGAACCGGCGATGACGAGTACGAGAAACGCGTAGAGCGCAACAGCCCAGAGATTCGACGTCGTTGCCATCACTCCCTGTTCCGTCTGGAATCCCACACGCGAAGCGACCCGAACCGCGGCCCGTTCGCGGTACTTGACCCCGGCACACACCGGCGAGTCTTTTAAAACTACGCCTCGGAGGTCCCAACGGCTGCTCCCTCCTCGCGCGAGGAGGGTCACTGCCGAAGCAGCCCGCCATTATACATCGAATCGCTTTTTGACAAATTCCCGGGACGAACTTTTCCACAGAGACGGCGGCTGGGCGCGAATTCCACGCGGCCGCGCGCGGCGATTCAGCGCGCGGGGGAACGCTTCGGCGCGGGCCTGGCTTTGGCAGCGGGCGCGGCGCGCGGCGAAAGACGCTTTTCGAGATACGTTTGCAGGATTTTCGCGGAATTGCGCTCGGGGTCGCGAGCGCTGTAGATGAGCGTGAGCGTGCCGCGGCGCGCCGCATCGAGAAGAGGGCGGCAGGCATCGGGATGGGCGTCGAGTTCGCGAAGGTAGCGGCGCTGGAATTCCAGCCATTTCGCGGGATCGTGGCTGAACCACTGGCGCAGCGCGGGACTGGGCGCGACGTCTTTCAGCCAGGCTTCCATGCGCAGCGCTTCTTTTTTGATGCCGCGCGGCCAAAGGCGCTCGACCAGAAAGCGCGGACCATCGGACGGCGATGCGGGCTCGTAAACGCGTTTCGTCTGAATCATTGGCCCTCCTTTGGCGCGCGGTTATGCCGAGGCGCTTTTGATCCTGGCGTAGCCTTCGGGAACGGCGCGGAAAGCGACGGCCAGGCGATTCCATACGTTGATCGTCGCGACGACCATCGTCAAGTTGACGAGCTCGGTTTCGTCGAATTCGGCGCGGGCTGCGTCGTAGGCGCTGTCGGGAACGTGGTCTTCGGCGAGAAGAGTGACTGCTTCGGTCCAGGCGAGCGCGGCGCGCTCGCGGCCGCTGAAAAACGGGCCTTCGCTCCAGGCGGCGACGGCGTCGACGCGCTCGTTCGGTTCGCCGAGTTCGCGCAGGCGGCGAGCGTGCATATCGACGCAAAAGGCGCAGCCATTGATTTGCGAAGCGCGCAACTTGACGAGTTCGATAAACCCGTCGTCGAAGCCGACCGAATGAATATAGCGTTCCAGGCCGATCACCGCTTCATAGGATTTTGGCGCAACATTTCGGACATCCACCCTGGGCTTCGTATTGGCGGGCATCGCTTCTCCTCGCTCGCGCGCGGCAGGATGCGCCGGCGCGTGCCTACGCATACCCAGATGCGCGGGACAGGCGCGGGGACGCACTTGGCCGCTGGCAAAGGAAGGAACATTTACCGCGGCCCGCCTGACGCGGGGCGCGGGATGCAAAATCAGTCCATCGCGATGCGGGTGCTTGTGCGGGCGACTCCCTCGAGTTGCGGGAGTTTTTCGATGATGAGCCCGTTCAGCTCGTTGCCCGAAGGCACTTCCACGACCACATGGACGTCGGAATCTCCCCAACACGCATCGGCCATCTTCACCCCGGGAATGGCCAGAATTCTTTGGGCGAGATCGCGGGCTTTGCCGGAACCAACGGTGACCAGCACGTAGGCTCTCATGGCGGCTCTCCCCGTTTGGCTGGAAGCAGGATGCGAACTTGGCAACAGAGTAGGCGCGTGCAAGGCGGCAGGCAAGAGAAATATCCTTTAGAAAATCCTTACGAATTCTTTGCGACTTCCTTAAGAAGGAAGAGGCATTCTATCAGCGGATTCCGGACGGCGAAGCCGCGGCCGGAGCCACATCGCGGAAAGGAGGCCGAGGGCCGGAATGCTCGATCTGATTTTTCTTTTCGCGACCGCCGCGTTTTTCGCCGCAGCGATCCTCTACGTCTACGCGTGCGAGCGGCTACGACCGGGAGCGAGCCGTGAGCGCAGGTGACTTGACCCTGCTGCTGATCTGCGCGGCGCTGCTCGGCTACCTGCTCTACGCCTTGCTCAAGGCGGAGGACTTTTAGAGATGACCGTGGGCGGCTGGTTCCAGATCGCGCTCTATCTGCTCGTGATTTTTTTGATCACGAAGCCCATGGGCGTTTTTCTGGCGAAGGTTTTCAGCCGCGAAAAGACGTTTCTCGATCCGGTGCTGCGGCCGGTGGAAAAAGCGGTGTACCGGCTGTGCGGGGTGGACGAGAAGCGCGAAATGCGCTGGACGGAATACGCGGTGGCGATGCTGGCGTTCAGCGGCGTTTCGATGACGCTGCTGTATTTGATCGAGCGGACGCAGAAGTGGCTGCCACTGAATCCACAGAAATTGCCGAACGTTCCTCCTTTTCTGGCTTTCGGGACCGCGGCGTCGTTCACGACCAATACGAACTGGCAGGCGTACAACGGCGAGACGACGATGAGTTACCTGACGCAGATGGCCGGCCTCGCCTACCACAACTTCGTTTCCGCGGCCGTCGGGATCGTGCTGGCGATCGCGCTCGTTCGCGGGATCGCGCGGCGGGAGACGGACAAGCTGGGAAATTTCTGGGTGGACATGACGCGGTGCCTGCTCTGGGTGCTGCTGCCGGTGTGCCTGGTGGCGTCGCTGGTGCTGGTTTCGCAGGGCGTGATCCAGAATTTCCATCCCTACACCCAGGCACAGCTGATTTCGCCGCACTGGGTGCAAGCGCCCGGAGCTGACGGCAAACCCACCGTCGAGAAAATCGCCAGACAGGTGATTCCCGAAGGACCGGTTGCCTCGCAGGAAGCGATCAAGGAATTCGGCACGAACGGTGGAGGATTTTTTGGCGCGAACAGCGCGCATCCGTTCGAAAATCCGACGCCGTTTTCGAATTTCCTCGAACTGGCGCTGATTTTCGCGATTCCGTCCGGATTGACGTTCACGCTGGGACGAATGACCGGCTCCGAGCGCCATGGCTGGGCCGTTTGGACGGCGATGGCGTTTCTCTTTTTCGTCGGGGTGACAGCGACGTATTGGGCCGAATCGCAGGGCAATCCGCTGTTTCACGGCGTGGACCAGCACGCGAGCGCGCTGCAACCGGGCGGAAACATGGAAGGCAAGGAAGCGCGCTTCGGCGACGCCGATTCCGTGCTCTTCGCGACGGTGACCACCGACGCGAGCTGCGGCGCGGTGAATTCGACGTTCGATTCCTACACGCCGCTGGGCGGCATGGTGCCGCTGGTGAACATCCTGCTGGGCGAGGTGGTGTTCGGCGGCGTGGGCGCGGGCCTCTACGGAATGATCGTATTCGTGATTCTGGCTGTCTTCATCGCCGGGCTGATGGTGGGGCGAACGCCGGAGTATCTGGGCAAGAAGATCGAAGCGTACGAAGTGAAGATGGCGATGCTGGCAATTCTGATCCTGACCGTCACGATTCTGGTGTTTTCGGCGATCGCGGTTACGCAACCGTTCGGGGTTTCCAGCATCACGAATCCCGGGCCGCACGGGCTGACGCAGGTTCTCTACGCATACGCATCCTCGGCGGGAAACAACGGATCGGCGTTCGCCGGCCTGAATGCGAATACGCCGTGGTACAACGCGAGCACGGCGCTCGCGCAGCTGCTGGGAAGGTTCTTCATGATCATTCCGATTCTGGCAATCGCGGGAAGCCTGGCGGGCAAAAAGACGGCTCCGGAATCGCAAGGCACGTTTCCGGTGACCGGGCCGCTCTTTTCAACGCTGCTGGTGGCGACGATCGTGATCGTCGGCGCGCTCACGTTTTTTCCCGCGCTGAGTCTGGGACCGATTCTCGAACACCTGATGATGACGGCGGGAAAGATATTCTGAGGCCCTGGTAAACGCAATGGCGCGACGCACAGAACAACAACTCACCGACCGCAGGATCGTGACGCGGGCCATCGCAGACGCGTTTCGAAAGCTGCGGCCGCAAACGATTCTGAGAAATCCGGTGATGTTCGTGGTGGAAGTGGGCGCGGCGCTGACCACGATTCAGCTGGGTTGGAACCTGCTGCACCACGGCGGCGAGATCGGCTTCGGCTTTCAAATCACGCTCTGGCTGTGGTTCACCGTGCTCTTCGCCAATTTCGCGGAAGCGATGGCGGAGGGCCGCGGCAAGGCGCAGGCGGAAACTCTGCGGAAAGCGAGAACGGAAACGCCAGCGCGGAGATTACGCGCGGATGGCAGCACGGAAATGGTGGTGAGCACGGCGCTGCACGCGGGCGATGTGGTGATGGTTACGGCGGGCGAATTCATTCCGGGCGACGGCGAAGTGGTGGAAGGCGTGGCTTCGGTGGACGAATCGGCGATCACCGGCGAATCGGCGCCGGTGATTCGCGAAGCGGGCGGCGACCGTTCGGCGGTGACCGGGGGCACGCGAGTGCTTTCCGACGAAATTCGCGTGCAAATCACGTCGAATCCCGGCGAAACGTTCCTCGACCGGATGATCGGGCTGGTGGAAGGGGCGTCGCGAAAGAAAACGCCGAACGAAGTCGCGCTGAACATTTTGCTGGCGGGATTGACGATCATTTTCCTGCTGGCGGTGGTGACGCTCGAGCCATTCGCTGTTTACACGGGCGCGCCGCAGAACCTTTTCGTACTGATCTCCCTGCTCGTCTGCCTGATTCCGACGACGATCGGCGGCCTGCTTTCGGCGATCGGGATCGCCGGGATGGACCGGCTGATCCAGCGCAACGTGATCGCGCTGAGCGGGCGCGCGGTGGAAGCGGCAGGCGACGTGGACGTTCTGCTGCTGGACAAGACGGGAACGATCACGCTGGGCAACCGGCAGGCGACCGCTTTCTTTCCCTGCCCCGGCGTGGAGGAGATCGAACTGGCGCGGACGGCGCAGCTGGCTTCGCTCGCCGACGAGACGCCGGAGGGCCGCTCGATCGTCGTGCTGGCGAAGGAGAAATACGGGCTGCGCGGGCAGGAGCTGGCGCAGCACAATCCGACGTTCATTCCCTTTTCGGCGCAGACGCGGATGTCGGGCGTGGACCTGGACGCGCTGCAAATCCGCAAGGGCGCGCCGGACGCGATCGCGCGGCACGTGGCGGCACGCGGGAATCCGGTGCCCGAAGAGGCGCAGCGAGCGGTGCGCGACATCTCGAGCGAGGGAGGGACGCCGCTGCTGGTGGCCGCGGACGGGCGGCTGCTCGGCGCCGTGGCGCTGACCGACATCGTCAAGGGAGGCATTCACGAGCGTTTCGGGCAATTGCGGGCGATGGGCATCCGCACGGTGATGATCACCGGCGACAATCCGCTCACCGCCGCGTTCATCGCGCGGCAAGCCGGCGTGGACGATTTTCTGGCCGAAGCAAAACCGGAAGACAAAATGAGGCTGATCCGCAACGAACAGGCGAAAGGGAAACTGGTGGCGATGACCGGCGACGGCACGAACGACGCGCCGGCGCTGGCGCAAGCGGACGTCGGCGTGGCGATGAACACAGGCACGCAAGCGGCCAAGGAAGCGGGCAACATGGTGGACCTCGACTCGAGTCCGACCAAGCTGATCGAGATCGTCGAAATCGGCAAGCAGTTGCTGATCACGCGCGGGGCGCTGACCACGTTTTCCGTGGCGAACGATGTGGCGAAATATTTCGCCATCCTTCCGGCGATGTTCGCGGCTGCGTTTCCGCAGCTGGAGGTGCTGAACGTGATGCATCTGGCGAGCCCGGAATCGGCGGTGCTTTCGGCGGTGATTTTCAATGCGCTGATCATCGTGGCGCTGATTCCGCTGGCGCTGCGCGGCGTGCGCTACCGGCCGCTGGGCGCGGCGGCGCTGCTGAAGCGCAACCTGCTGATTTACGGGCTGGGCGGCGTGGTGGCGCCGTTTGTGGGAATCAAGCTGATCGATCTGCTGCTGACGCACCTGAGAATCGTCTGAGAGGCGAAGGTGAAAAAGACACTGCTGGTTGCCGTGCGGTTCACGCTGGTCACCACGGTGATCTGCGGGCTGCTGTATCCGGTCGGCGTCACGGCGCTGGCGCATCTGCTGTTTCCGCGGCGGGCGAGCGGGCAACTCGTCGAGCGCGACGGCAAAGTGATCGGGTCGCGAATCATCGGCCAGGAATTCAGCGGCCCGGCGTATTTTCATTCGCGGCCTTCGGCGGCGGGAACGGGCTACGACCCGCTCGACAGCGGAGGGTCGAATCTCGGGCCGACGAACCGCGCATTGATCGACCGCGTGGAAGCGGACGCAAGGAAGCTGCACGAGGAGAATCCCGATGCGCCGATTCCTTCGGAACTGGTGACCGCTTCGGCGTCGGGGCTCGACCCGGACATTTCTCCCGCCGGGGCTCTCTTTCAGGCGCCGATGGTGGCGCGGGCGCGCGGGGTGAGCGAGCAAGAGATCATCGCGCTGATTCACAAGCAGACGCGCGGACGCCAGTTCGGTTTTCTGGGCGAACCGCGGGTGAACGTGCTGGAACTGAATCTGGCGCTCGACCGGCTCTATCCGCTGGGCGCGAAAGTCAAGGCTTCGTCTTCCTCTGCGCCACACGGGACGGAGCGGGGAGCTCGAAGCGATAGCCAATCCAAGGCTCGGTGAGAATGTAGCGGGGATGGCGAGGATCGGGCTCGACTTTTTTGCGCAGCTGATTGATGAAGACGCGCAGATATTCAGTTTCCTCGCCGTAATCCGGGCCCCAGACCGATTGCAGCAGCCGGCGATGCGGCAGGGCCTTGCCCGCGCTCGAAACCAGAAGCCGCAGAAGATCGAATTCCTTGGGCGTCAGGCGCACCGGCTGGCCGCGCACCGTCACTTTGCGGCTTTCGAAATCGATGCGTAAATCCGGAGTTTCCACCGGCCGGGGCGATTTCGCCCGGGCGAGGCGCCGGAGCGCGGCGCGGACGCGCGCCAGAAGCTCCTCGATCCCGAACGGCTTGACGACGTAATCATCGGCGCCGGCGTCGAGAGCGCGCACCTTGTCGGACTCGGTATTGCGCACGGTGAGCATGATGATGGGCAAATCGGAGCGCTCGCGGATTTCGCGACAGGCGGCGAAACCGCCCATGCCGGGCATGTTCACGTCGAGCAGAAGCAGATCCGGACCGGCGGCGGCCACCTGCTCGACCGCCGCTTCACCGCTTTCCGCTTCCAGAATCTGGTAGCCGCGGCTGGTGAGCGCGGTGCGCAAGACACGGCGGATTTGCGGCTCGTCGTCCACGACCAGAATCCTGGCGGGGATCATGACGGGTGACGCTCGCGTACAGCGGGAACGGCGGGCAGGCTGAAGGTGAAGACCGAGCCGTGGCCGAGTTGGCTGACGACGCCGATCGTGCCGCCGTGCACCTCGATGATGGCCTTGGCGATGGGAAGGCCCATGCCGGTGCCCTGCACCTGGTAGCGCTGATTTTTGCCGCGATAAAATTTGTCGAAAATCAAGCCAAGCTCGAGGTCCTCGATACCGGCGCCTTCGTCGGCGACGCTGGTGAGCACGAAATTGCCGCTTGCTTCGGCGCTGACGGTGATCGGGCGGCCGGCCGCCGAATAGGCGTGGGCGTTGAGCAGAAGCTGCGCGAGAGCGTTCTGCACGCGGCCGATATCGGCGCGCACCCATGGAAGATTATCGGGGATTTTGACGATCACCTGGCGGTTGCCGAGCACGCTCCTGGTCTGTTCGAGCGCGGCAACGACGATGGAGCCGATCGGCTGCGGCTTCAGATCGAGTTCGAATTCGCCGCCCTCGAGGCGCGCCATTTCGGCCGCGTCTTCGACGAGACCGTTCAGCCGATTCGTTTCCTCGTCGATGACGGCGAGCAGGTCGTGCCGCTGCGCCGAATCGAGGTTGGCATCGGAGAGCAGGCTGCTGACGGATGCTTTGATCGAAGTGAGCGGGGTGCGGAAATCGTGGGTGACGGAATCGAGCAGGGCTGATTTCAGGCGCTCTCCCTCCTGCGCCGCTTCGGTTTTGCCGAGTTGCTCGATGGCGCGGGCGCGTTCGATGGCGATCGCCACCACACTTCCCAGCGCCTCGAGCGACGGCCGGGAAAGCACCTGGCCGGAAATTCCCAGGCTGCCCACCACGCGCACGCCCAGCCGGACCGGAACGAAACAGAGGCTGCGATCGGGATCGATCTGCAAGTCCTCGCGGGCGACGACGGCTTTCAGCCGCTCGGCGTCAAGTTGCGGGATGTCGAGACCGGAGCGATAAATTTTTTCCTTTTCCGCGAGGAACAGCGCGGCGGCGCCGACTTCGAAGGAGTCCACGATCTGGCGCGGCAGGGCGTTCAGGAGTTCGATCACGTTGCCCGCGCGGAGCAGTTTCTGGCTGAAATCGTACAGCCGCTCGACTTCGCGCCTTCGGCGGTCGGCTTCCTCGGCCTGGCGGCGCTCCCGCGCGGATTGATGGCCGCCGATCACCGCCGTTACCAGAAAAACGAAAAGTGTTACCCAGTTCCGGGGATCGGAAATGGTCAATTCGCCGACCGGGGGCAAAAAGAAGTAATTGAAGGCGAGAACTCCGCCCAGCGACATCACGGTGGAAACGACGATTCCCCAAGCTGTGGAAACGATCAGAATGGCGAGCAGCAGGAGCAGGGCGAACGTGGTGGCGTTGGCGTGGAAGACGCGGGTACAGACGAGCGTGATGGCGCCGACAATGCCGAGCGCGAACACGCACCGGAGCAGACGACTGGAAAGCAGGGCACTCACGGGCATATTCTAGCCCAGACCGGCCGCCGCGCCGACCGGACGACCATGCCCAAGACGCCCGAACAATGGCTGGAAGTGGCCTCGCCGCCCAAGCGGACGCGAGGCGCGCTGAAGCTTTTTTTGGGGTACGCGCCGGGCGTCGGAAAAACCTACACGATGCTGAGCGAGGCCATCCGCCGGCACGGGTACGGCGAAGACGTGGTGATCGGGGTGGTGGAAACACACGGGCGCAAAGCGATCGCGGAGCTGGCGACGCAACTGGAGACGGTTCCGCGGCGGAAACTCGAATATAAAGGGACGCCTTTCGAGGAAATGGACGTGGATGCGGTGCGCGAACGGCGCCCGCGCGTGGCCGTAGTGGACGAACTGGCGCACACGAACATTCCCGGCAGCAAGCACCGGAAGCGGTACGAGGACGTGCTCGATCTGCTGGCGGCGGGAATCGACGTGCTCGCGACGGTGAACGTGCAGCACCTGGAAAGCATCGCTCCCACCGTTCGCACCATTACCGGGGTCCACGTGCGCGAAACCGTGCCCGATTGGGTGGTGCGCACGGCCGACGAAACCGTGATGATCGACCTGACGCCCGAAGCGCTGCAAAACCGGATGCGGCGTGGCGCCGTCTATCCCTCCGAACGCGTGGAGCAGGCGCTGAAGAATTTCTTCCGGCGCGGAAACCTGATCGCGCTGCGCGAGCTGGCGCTGCGGCAAGTGGCCGAGCAGGTGGACCGGACGCTGGAATCCTACATGGAGCAGAAGGACATCCAGGCGCTGTGGCCGGTGCGGGAGAAGATCGCCGTCTGCATCAGCTCGAACCCGAAGAGCCAGTTTCTGATCGCGCGCGCCGCGCGGATGGCTCGCCGGATGGACGCCGAACTGTACGCCGTGTACGTGGACGCGGGACAGGATACAAGCGACCGGGACGAGAAAACGCGCGACGCGAACCTGCAATTCGCCGAGAGCCTCGGCGCGACAACGATTCGGTTGAAAGGGGCCGACGTGGCCAGGGAAGTGGCGAATTTCGCCCGGGAACGGCACATCACGCAGGTCATTTTCGGGCGCACGGCGGTGGATGGCTGGAAGAAAGTTCTTTACATGCGGAATATCAGCCGACTGCTGCGCGAGGCGCCGGCGGTGGACGTCCACATCGTGACGCAGGAACCCGACTAAAAACGAAGCGGGCGCCCCGTATCGTTTGGAGCGCCCGCCGGACCAACCGGATTCCTTGGACCGTCGCCTACTTGCAATTCGAGAAGGTTATGTTCGCCGTGGGAACCGTTGTTGCCGCACCGGCCGTCACGGTCTGCGGTTGGGTGAAGAACGTATTGCACGTGTGCATCGGGCTGTCGCCGACCGACCCGTTCCCTTCGATTACGAACTGCCCTGTCGAAGGGGTAGTCGAGGTGAACGTGGGCACCGATGTCCAGTTGATCGTCGTTCCTGAGGTGGGATACATCCCCACCAACGGGCTCGTCGCCGGGGTGTTCAGCGTCAAGGTTCCTGAGGTTGGTGTTGTGACGGTGCAAGAGCCGCTCGCGCAGGAGATCACCGCTGACACTCCGGTCGACCCAGCAAGTGGCGGAACGATGAACTCGTAACCGCTGCTAGCGGCAGTGAGCTGAAGCGGGAACAGGTCCACGTTCACGGTGAAGGACGACGACGTTGTACTCGTGCTCGCCGCAGGAGTGAGACTCAACACGCCCGGCGCGGTTATCGACCCTCCTTGCGCGATAATCGGCACCGTCAGCTTTGTGCCGTTCGGCACTTCCTCGACGATCGTCGTTCCGGCCGTGGACGCCGTCCCTGTCCCCGGCGCGTTCGCAACCACGTCGAGGCCGGCACTCTCCGGGCTGACAGGGCAGAAATAGAAGTTGCCGTTGGTGTCGGTGATTGCCGTGTCGTAGACCGTGTCCGTATTCACGCCGTTCGTCGTGTCAGACGGCCCTCCTGGGAGCTCCAGATTGACCGTAGCGCCTGGAACCGCGCTTCCAGAAGTGATGCTGATGGGCGAGGCCGAGGCAATCGTCCCGGAAACAACGTTTCCGCTGATCCCGGAGGTGTTCGGGCTCACCTGCGACGCAGTCAGCGTCGGCTTCAGCATGTAGTCATTATTGGCCGGAATGAAGACGAGGGACGCGCATGTATTGAAGTTGATGTTGAGGTCCACCGTCTTGCCGGCAGCGACGTTGATCGGTCCGCCCAAAATCTGACCCGGGGGAATCTTGAGGCCCGTCTGATCCTGGCTGTTGAGCTGGAGCTGATACCAGGTACCACTGGAATCCTCGACGCAGTCTACCGTGCCGCTGCTGAGGCCGCCGTTGAGAGCGCAGTTATTGCTGGAGCTGCTCAGCCCAGTGCTGCTGCCGTTGTCGGCCAGCATCAGCCGGATTTGTTCGTAACTGCCCACAGGCAAACTTTGCGTCGAGCCGAGTTGCTTTAACAAGCATTCGACCGGCTGCTGGGAGCCGCTTGCGGAAAGATTCAGCAAATCCAGCTGGACTGGGCTGTTCAGACTGAGTTGGGTGGTCAGGTTCTGCCAGCCAGGACTGTTTGGGGAAGCCGTGGCGCTCATGTTGGCTTCGACGCCGGTAATTGTGACGTAGACGTGGTCGAATTGTGCGGTACAGCTTGGCGGGTCGCTGATGGTGACGCTTGCCGCGCCCATGCCGGGAGCCGCGGTGTTACTCGAACAACGGACGAGAACGAACGTACCCAGAAAAATCAGGGCGAACATGCCGAGCGTCGCGACGCCCTTCCGCCAGTTGCGTCCTTCCATGGAGGTTCACCTCACAAGAAAATTTCGTCTTCTGGAAAACTTTAATAAAGCCCAAGGGCGCTTTCGAGGCCCGGCTACGTGAGCCCCTCCCACGTACTCACACTAGGAGTCCCGGAGTGTAAACAGGGGTTGCCTTTTGGACAAGGGGAAGGGGGCGACGAAACAGATCGAAAGAGTCAATCCCTTTAGGTGACGCAGGCAGAATTACTTCGCTGTAGTTCTAGAACCGCATCCAAGGTAGCGGCGCGAGGACGGTTGCGAAGGGAATCGGAAAAGGGCAAACGAGAAGCGACGTGGACCGAATGCCACGGATTCGGCCAAGCGGCGCCGCGAAAAGACGGGCACACCCTAACGGCGCGTCAGATTCGAAGCCGGACGACGGAGAACTTCCTGGCTACTGTCCAGAAAAGCCGGCGTTACGATAAGAGCCGTTGGTTTCCGTGGCGGACGTGCGCTTGGCACGCAGCCAACCGAACACACCACCAGCAACAAGCAAAACTACAATCACCGCGAGGAACGCCATGTTCCCGTACACTCCCGAAATGGAGTTTTTCTGTTGCGCGAACGCCGCGCCGCCGGAGAAACCGCGAGGACCTCGGACGAACAACGGGTTCGAAACGAGCCCGGGGAAGGAATACTGAGGGAGCCTAGCCCCATTGACCCAACAAAATTTTAGAGGCGCGTTCCCGGCTTGTCAACGCAAGAAACGCGCGCGAGGCAAGTTAGGAAAGATACCTTTGGAACTTCCCATGGCTACCACGGAGAGCGATTGCCGATGCGTTTTCAGCGGCGGCTTTCGCGCAGCAGCTCAGCCAGATACTGCTTCCAGACGGCGGGGCGGCTGTGGGTGAGATGGCCGCGAGTCTCGTTCGTGATGGGCAGAAGAACGAAACGGCCCCGCTTCACTTTGCGGATTTCCCGCTGGGCGATGCCGAGTTCGGGCGGATTCACCTGGTCGTCGGCGGAATTGATGGCCATGACCCAGGCGCGGATTTCGCCCAAGCGCGGCGCGGGATCGTAGTGGCGCGAAGAATTCCATTGATAGAGCATATCGTCGGCGTCGGCGTGGGCGAGTTCGCGCTGCATGAACTGGCGGGCGTAACGCGCGGCGGCCTGGCGAGTGGGGTAAATCCGCTGCTCGTGGAGCGGGCTGCTGATGAGGAAAAAGAGCAAGCCCATGGCGCCGCGAAGGCCGGATTCAGGTTCCTTCGTATAGTCGCCGTTGTCCCAGGCGGGATCGCTGCGAATATCGTCCATGATCATTTGGCGAACGATCCAGTTGCGGCCGGCGATGGGAACAGGAAGACAGGCGAGCGGCAGCGCGGCGTCCATGAAGCGCGGATAATCCTCGGCCCACATCCAGGTGTGCATGCAGCCCATCGAAGTGCCGCCGACCAGGCGCAGATGATTCACGCCGAGGCCGCGCGTGACGAGCAGATGCTCGGCGCGGACCATATCGGCGTAGTCGTAGCGCGGGAAATTCATGCGCAGACCGTCGCTCGGTTTGCTGGAGTGGCCGTGGCCGATATCGTCGGGAAGGATGATGAAATAGCGGCGGGCATCGAGCAGTTCGCCGGGACCGAAAAGGACGCCGGCGAATTGCGGCATCAAAAAGCCGCGGCCCGAGCCGCCGGTGCCGTGAAGAAAGAGGACGGCGTTGGTCACCTGGCCCGAGGAGTTGCGGCGCGGACGGCCGAGCGTGGTGTAGTGGAGGCGAAGGCTCGGCAGCGTTTGGCCGTTGTGGAAACGGAAATCCTTGACCACGTAATTGCCTTCGGAGGGATGGAGCGCGGCGGCGATTTGCGCGTAGCGGCGCGCGGCGCTTGCCTGACCGCCGGCATGCGCGGCGGACGCGGCTCCGGCGAGAAAAGCAAAGGCGGTCAGAACGGCGATCGAAATTCGGCGCATTGCGATTTCCCTCCTGGTGGGATGGCGGCGACTCTAACACGAAAGCGGCGGGCGAGGGAAAACGAACGCCTGGGAAAATACGCGCGGGAGAAAAGGGGAAAAACTCGGGTGAAAAGAAACGCCCCGCCGCCGGCTGCGCCGGAAGCGGGGCGTCAAGAAAAAACCGAAACCCAAGCAGGTTTCGGTTTAGCTCTTCTTCTTGGCTTCCTTTTTGCCCATCTTCTTGCCCTTGGCCGCGCCCTTCTTCTTGGCCCACTTCTTGGCTTTCTTGGCCTTCTTCTTGCTGTGCTTCGAAGCAAGAGCGGCAACCGTGTTCGGCTGGGCGACAGCCGCGGGAGTCCGGGCAAAGCCGGCCACCGGCGCGACCATCAACAGAGCCGCGAGTACAGCAATCAAGCGCAAACGCATGTTAAGTTCCCCTCCGGCAAAGATACAAACGGTGACATCGTACCATGGGACGCCGGGCCAAAGGAAAGGGTTGTACCGGCCAAGGGTAGCGTGCTCGGTAGTCGGCATTGCCTCGCGGAGGAGTTCCCTTCCCGCACAGGCGGGGCAGAAAAAAGCCGGCCCGGCGGACTGGCCGCCGGGCCGGGAAGGTGAAAAACCGGAGATTCGGCCGGTTTTAGAACTGGTAGTGCAGAGCGAACTGCATGATGCGCGGCTCGGTGAGCAACCGGGTGTAATTGCCGAAGGTTGCCGTACCGAGGTCGAGTTCGTTGTTCACGCTGACGACGTCGAAGCGCTTCAGGTTCATCACGTTGAAGACGTTCCAACTGAACTGCAGCGTGTTGCTCTCCGCGAAAGGCATATGCCAGGTCTTGGCCAAGCCCATATCCAGGCCGGCATAGCCGTCGCCGCGGATGGCATTGCGGACTCCCGAGGTGCCGGGAAGCGCGTAGGTGAATCCGTTATAAGCCTGGCAGGGATTCACGAACATGTTGAAGCCGCCGTTCTGCACGCAGGAGTTGGTGTTGGTCACGGGAAAGCTGTTTGTGCCGGTGTTGATGGCCTGTCCGGTCAGCAACGCATTTCCGCTCAGTTCCCAGTCGGTAGACCAGTTAAAGCCGGAGCTGCTGTTGGTGGGGAAGCCGGAGGTCCAGCGACCGATGCCCGAAAGCTGCCAGCCGCCGATAACAGCGTCGATTCCCCGACCGACATTGCGGCCGAATGCCTGGCCGCGACCGAAGGGAAGTTCCCAGACCCAGTTGAAGTTGATTTGGTGGCGGAGGTCGAAATCGCTGGGACCATAGAGCTGATACGGCATCCAGGCGTTGATGATCTGGCTGAGTCCAGCGCCGATGCCGCCCTGGCCAACGCTCTCCGCATCGGAGCCGACGTCGAGCGACTTCGAGTAGGTGTAATTGAAGTCGAAGAGCAGGCCCTGGGACATGTGCTTGGTCAGCGTGACCTGCAAGGCGTTGTAGTTCGAAAAACCGACCGAGCGCCAGCCGTAGAGCGAGGAATACTGCTGGTTGTAGAAGGCGTAGGGGCCGAGCTTCGTGTAGTAAAAGTTGCTCGGAGCGCCATTCGAATATTGGGTGCCCGGGATGCCGTAGAGGTCGAGGTAGAACAGACCCGTCGTTTCGTTATAGAGCGTGCACTGGAAGAGCTGGTAAGCGGCAACCATGGGGTCGCTCGTCGGACCGCCATTGTTGCATCCGAACCCGTAGCTCGGGTCGTTGACGTTGTACTGGTCGCCCGGAGCAAGCGGCGCCATCATGTCGTACCAATATTGCGCCGTCGGCCCGACCATAGAGGCAGTTATAGTCTGGGGAGTGACGCCCTGGCGCGCCAGCTCCGAGAATTGCCGTGCGGCCTGGAAATAGGTGATTCCAGTCGCTGTATCCGTCAGGTTGTACGGCGTCGCCATATCTTCCTGGACGAGCAAGCGGTGGGCCAGCGAGCCGACGTAGGACAAGCTGAGCGCCATATTGCCCGGCAACTGACGATCGACCGAGAAGTCGAGCGCGTAGGAATAAGGCGTGCGGATGCCGCTATCCAGACCGTAAGCGATGGCGAAGGCGGCCGGGCCGGACGACGGGAAGGTTTCCGGGAACTGGGCCGGCGGAGGCGTGCTGTAAATCTGTACGCCGTTGTTATCGGTGGTGGGGATCGCATTCATGCTTGTGAGCCGCGGCGTCGAGTAGACGGTTTCAAACCCGGCAGCATTGCTTAGTGTCGTCGCAAGCCCAAAGGCGCCATTCTGATCGAACGCGAGTGCGAGCGCCGGGCCGAAGTGGTCGTAATACATGCCGGCGCCGGCGCGGATCACCGTCTTATCGCCGTTGCCGAAAATCCGCCGTAGGAAACCGCCGTGGGGACGAGGAGTCCACGCGATACCAATGCGAGGAGCGAAATTGCGCGTCTGCCACGGATAGTAGCCGGGCTTGCCGTAGAAGGGTCCGGCCTGCTGGTAGGAGATCAGAGGGTCCATGCTCGACGGCAGACCTTGCATCGAGGCCACGTTGCGCTGGTTCATCCACTGGCCGAGCGGGAAGGTGGGCGCGACTTCCTGGCCGTTGGTTTCACCGATCGGTCCCATGAGCGACCAGCGGATGCCATAACTGATGGTGACGTTGGAAAGCGCCTGCCAGGTGTCCGAGAAGTAGAGGTCGTAATCGTCCATGGCGTAATTGCGCGGGACGGCGGCGCCCTGCGCGAGTGCGGTTCCAGTGCCGTTGGGATTCAGATGGTAGTTGTAGGTCGCGTCGACTTCCGTGACCATACCCATCAGACCGACAAGCGGGAAATCGTAGCCGTTCACGAAACCGGAACTGACAGCCGGGAAACCGCTGTAGGCGGGATCGAGCGGACCGCCGGAACCAGCAATGTGAGTCGGCGTCATCCAGTCGCCGTTGGTTACGCCGTCGCTATAGGAATTGGCGTCGCTGATGCTGCCACGCCGAATCAGGTCAACATTCAAGCCAAACGCGAAGCTGTGCGCACCGTGGGTCCAGCTGACATTGTCAATGATGTTGTAATCGGGCACGGTGAAGTACGTGCTGCGGTTGATGCCCTGGCTGAGTTCGCGGATGATGATCCAGGGCTGGGTGGTATTGCCCGAAGCACCGACACTCTGGTACGTGTAACCGAAGCGCAAGCTATTGACCCAGTGCGGCCCGAAGATGCCGGTGTAGCCGGCGACGAAGCCCTTGTTCAGATCCTTCTCCGAGCTTTGCGGAATCCCGCCGAGCAGATATCCCGAGGGCAAAAACGCCGCGTTGTTCAGCGTATCGTCCTCGCCGCTGCCGCGAATGAAGAGGGTGTGATTGCCATTCTGCGTCAGTTTGTAATCCAGCCGGCCGATCAGCCAGTTGTAATGGCGGCTTTCCGGGGCGGCCCAGCGGAATCCCTGGAAATTCAAGCTATCGCCGACGCTGTTGTCATTCGGTACCGGGTACTCGTTGAAATACTTGAGGACGGCTTGGCTAGGGCCGATGGCGAGCGGGTCCATCTGTGTCAGATCGCTCGCCGTCAGTGCGTAGGTGCCGGGAGTTACCGTGTAACTTTTGCCGCTGATGCCCTGGACCGTTCCGCCTGGGCACTGGCTCGTGTCCTGACAGAAATACTGCAGGATGCCGTCACGCAGCGCCATGGAAGGAATCGTGGCGACGGAACTGCTGGCCTGCGCGACGCGACGGCCCTCGTAATTGAAGAAGAAGAAGAAACGATTCTTCATGAGCGGGCCGCCGAGAGATCCGCCGAAGATGTTGCGGACCAGGTGAAGCGGGGTGTTCGACAAGCCGGAACTGGCTTCGGAAGTCTTGTTAAAGAAATCGTTGGCCTCACCGATGCCGGAGCGATTGTATTCGTAGAGCGAACCGTGGAACTGGTTGGTGCCGCTCTTGGTGACGAGCTCGATCTGGCCACCGGAGGCGCGTCCTTCCTTGGCGCCGTAGTTGGAGGTGGTGACGCGGAATTCCTCGACCGAAGCAGTCGTCACGGGAAGAACGGTTGTGAAAGGCGAGCCGGAAAACTGGTCGTTAACGTCGACGCCATCGAGGGTGATGTTGTTCTGGTCGCTGCGCTCACCGTTCACCGAGCCGCTGCGCGTGTCGAAGGCATAGAGGTCGCTGCGAGGACTCGTGTAGACGACGCCGGGCTGTAGAGTAAGGAGATTGGGAATATTGGCCTTGTTCAGGGGGAGCTGCTCGATCTGCTGGGAGCCCATCGTTTCGCCAATGCTGGCGTTGGTGGTGTTAAGGAGTGGAGCCTCGCCGCTCACGGAAACGACCTGGCTGACGGTGCCGACTTTCATCGGCACGTTGAGCGTAGCCGGCAGCGCCACGCGCAGGACCAAGCCGGAATGGACGTACTTCTGGAAGCCAGGAACTTCAATGGAAATCGTGTAAGTGCCGGGAAGTAGTTGCGGGAACGTGTAGGTTCCATCGGCTGCCGTGGTCGTCGCACGCGTGTAGCCTGTCGCCGGGTTGTCGAGAGTGACTTTTGCGCCGGGAATGGCGGCGCCGGAAGGGTCGGTTACCGAGCCCCGTAAAGACGTGGTTGCTTGGCCCCACGCCGTGACCGCCCAAAAGAAAAATGCGAACACACAAAGCCATCCAGGAATAAACCGATTGCGCCCCACAATCCACCTCCTGGTATTTCCGCCCCGCCGGGCAAAGAGGAACGCGTGCCCGTGCGCTCCCCCCGAATGCACCCAGCGACGAATCTACAGCAATTTAGTAGACCTCATTAGGCAATGTCAAGGCAAGGTTTGCGAAGGCGAAACCCCGCCGGATCCGGGTCAAAAGCCTGCCGCAGGAGGGTGCTATCGGTCAGGCGCCCGCATGTTGTTTCGGTCCGAAGGCGAGGCTCGCGACGAAAATCAATGCGGCAACGATGACGATCATCGGTCCCAAGCCGAGCGAGGGAAACAGACGCCGGCCCAGAAAATACCCGAGCAGGACCGCCAGCACGCTGGCCGCCGAAGAGGCGAGGAGGAAATGCGAAAGGCTGTTGGCGAATCGCCGGCCAATCGCCGCGGGCAGAATCACCAGGGCGCTGGCGAGCAGAGCGCCCATGAACTGGAGTCCCACCAGGATGGTGAGGCTGAAAATCAGAAGGAAATAGAGTTCGAGGCGGCTGAGGCTGACGCCAACCGACGACGCCAGCTCGGGGGAAAGCAGGCTGAGCACCAGGGCGTCGCGGAAACGGAAGAGGAACAAAGCGATCGCGATTACCGCGGCGGCACCGAGCAGGAAACTCGGAAGCGAAAGCGGCTGGAATTTGCCGAAAAGGGCTTCGAGCAGGTCCTCGCGAGGGGTGACGAGCGCGCCCAGCGCCAGGCCCGCGGCGAAAACCACGCCGATCGTAACGTCGGCGGCCAAGCCCGTCCGCTGCTCGAGATGCCAGACGAGCAGCGTGCCGATAAGGAGCGACGCGGCCCCGCCCACCAGCGGATTCACGTGAATCAACAGGGCCAGGCCGAGTCCGGGCAGAGCCAGGTGGGAGAGAACGTCGCTCGCCAGCAACATGCGCTTGCTGAGGGCGAAGCTGCCGACCAGGCCGGCGGCCACGGCAAAGAGCAGCGCGAGCGCCAAGGCGTAAAATTCGCCCGCCGTCACCTTCCGTGCTCCTCGTGATGGGCGTAGAACTTGGCGGGAGCACCGTAGAGAGCTTCGAGCGCCGTGGGAGTGAGGATCTCCTTGGGAGGGCCCGAACAGGTGAGGCCGCGGCTGAGGCAAAGCACAGTGGTGGCGTAGCGGAAGACCACGCTCAGATCGTGCGAAACGAGAATGACGGTCATTGAGCGCTCGGCCTGGAGGCGGTGAAGCAGGTCGTAGACGCGCTCCTCGGAAAGCTCGTCGAGGCTGGCGGTGGGCTCGTCGAAAAGGAGCACGTTCGGTTGGCCGAGCAGAGCGAAGGCGATCAGGAGCTTTTGAAACTGGCCGCCGGAGAGAATTCCCACGGCAGAGTCCAGCAACTCCTCGCCGAGACCGGCTGTTTCGGCGGCTATCGCGACTTCGCCGGGCCCCAGGCGCAGGATGCGCGCCTTCGCTTCGAGCGCTTCACGCACGCGCAGCGGCAGGCCGCGGTCGGGCGCGATTTTCTGCGGGACGTACCCGGCCTGCGTGCCGGGCGCCCAGGCGATGACGCCGGTGGAAGGAATCAGGCGCAGGAGCGATTTCAGCAACACCGTTTTGCCGGAACCGTTGGGGCCGATGACGGCCATCACCTCGCCCGCGTGCAGGTCGAAGCCGAGATTTTCGAGCACGGTGCGACGGCCGAAGCGCACGGTGAGATTCTGCACGTGGAGCAGTGTCGCCATTCCGAAATTCCCGTTGATTCCCTTCCCTGTGCCGCGAGGCCGCAGACTGCCGACAGCCGGGTTTTCATCCTACCACGCTCCCGGCGGCGAAAAACGCTAACGGCCCACAGCAGGGCGGCAAAAGCAGACGGACAGAGCCGGGGAACGCAAGACCGCCAACGGATTCGCGACAGGAATCCGTGGCGCGAGCAGTATCGGAAAATGGAAAGCGAGATGGGCGTCCAGAAGCGACGCCGGCCGTAGCCACACCGCTAACGGCCCGTTCGATCCGGAAATGAAAACCGCCGCGCAAGGCCGCGCCGGCTTGCCGATGGCCTGACGGCGCGGCGGCGTTCCGGCAGCGCTCAAACGGCTACAATCGGGCCAGACAACGTTTGCCGCACGTCACCGGTCCCGGCCCCAGCAAGTCGCATTGGACGATGTCGCTGGTGCGGAGAGTTCCAAAACCCATTTCGCTCCGCACCGCCACAACATGCGTCGGAATGTGCTGCTCGGGGCAGAAAACCGGGCGGCGAGCCCGGCCCGGCCCCCACCTCCAGATGGTGAAGGCCGCAACAGCCCAGGCGATTACGACAACGAAACCGGCGAGCCAAACCCAGTCGCTCATGTCCGGTCCTCCTCGCATCCGTTAGGCACATTTTCTCGCAAAAACGGTTCGCGGGGGTAAAGTTTCGCTGACCGCAGGGGAGAAGCAGGCGATTGCCTGTGGGTAGAGCCTTGACATTCGGCGCGAGCGACCCTAGTCTCCAGGCCAGGTCCGCGGGAAACGCGTCCCGATCCGCAAGAGTTCACAAGGAGGAAGAAATGGCCGGAGGATTCAGGCAATTTCTGCTGCGAGGAAACGTGGTGGACATGGCGGTGGGCGTGGTGATTGGAGCCGCGTTCGCGACGCTGGTGAGCGGGTTCACGAAAGACCTTTTGACGCCGTCCATCGCGGCGATTTTCAAGCAGCCGGATTTTTCCAAGTTTTCGTTCACGATCAACAACAGCAAATTCCTCTACGGCGACTTCGTCAATGCGATCATTTCGTTCCTGATCGTCGCGGCGGTGGTCTACTACTTCGTGGTGGTGCCGATGAACGCGCTGGTGGCGCGCGCGAAGAAGGAACCGCCCGCCGATCCGACGACGCGGCAGTGCCCGGAATGCCTGAGCGAGATTCCGATCCAGGCGAAACGCTGCGCGCATTGCACGTCGGCGATCGCATAGCCGCGGAGCCGTAGCGCAGGCGGGCGCGAAGCCGTCAATCCTTGCGCACAACCCACTTGATGCCGATATTCAGAATGCTCAGCATCAGCGCACCCCAGAAGGCGGCCCAGAATCCCTGCACGTAAAAGCCGGGAACGAAAAACGAGGCGAGCTCGAGCAGGGCGGCGTTGATGAGCAGCAACAGCAGGCCGAACGAGAGAATGATGAACGGGAAAGTGATGACCTTGAGCACTAGCCCGAGCGTCGCGTTCGCGAGGCCGATCACGAGCGCCGCGAGAAGCGCGGTGAGGAAACTGCGCACGGCGATGCCCGGCACGACGTGCGCGACGAGAAGCACCGCCAGCGCCGATAGAACCCATCGCGCTACCAGCCGGCCCATGCGTCCCTCCGGCAGCCTTTCGCGCTTCCGCTACTGCCTGAGCCCGCCGGCGACGTCGGCACTTGCCCTTTGCAGCGCCTGCTGCACCTTGCTGTGTTTGCGGCCGTAGGCGAAGTAGACCACCAGACCGATCGCCAGCCAGATCAGGAACGCCACTTTCGTGAGCGTGTGCAGGAACAGAATCAGTCCGAGCGCGATCACCATGCCCAGAATCGGCACGATCGGCACGAACGGCGTCTTAAACGGCCGCTTCAAGTTCGGCTCGCGCACCCGCATGACCCATACGCCGCCGCAGACGATGACGAATGCGGTGAGCGTGCCGATGTTGGTCAACTCGGCCAGGCGGGAAACGGCGAACGAGGCGGCCAGAACCGCGACCACGGTGCCCACCAGGATGGTGGAAATAAACGGCGTGCGGAAACGCTGGTGGATTTTGGAAGCCCACTTCCAGAGCAAACCGTCGTGGGACATCGTGAAGAAAATCCGCGACTGGCCTAGGAGCATGACGAGCATCGTCGAGGTCAATCCGCCGATCGCGCCGATCTTCACGAGGACACTGCCCCACACGACTCCGGTGCGGTCGACACCGAGCGCGACGGGATCGGGAACATTCAGCTGGCTGTACGGCATGAGGCCGGTGAGCAGCCAGCCGACCAGGATGTAGAGGATCGTGCAGATGACCAGCGAGCCGAGAATGCCGATGGGCATATCGCGCTGCGGCTTTTTGGCCTCCTGCGCCGCGGTGGAAACGGCGTCGAAGCCGATATACGCGAAAAAGATGAACGCGGCGCCGCGGAAAACGCCTTTCCAGCCGAAGGGCAGGAAGGGATGCCAGTTTTGAATCGCCACCTGCCAGTGGGACTTCGAGAGGAAAATCGCAGCGAGGCCGATGAAGACCAGCAGCACGGAAACCTTGATCACGACAATCGCCGTGTTGACGTTGGCCGATTCCTGAATGCCAATCACCAGGATCGCGGTCACCAGGAGAATGCCGATGAAGGCGACGGCGTTGAAATGAGCGATCACGTGGGGAAGCGCGGCCGCGGTGGCTTGCACCTTTGCCGGCAGGCTGGTGAGCGGCTGCCAGTGGTCTTGATAGTTGACCATTTCCGTGCCGGGCGACGCGGTCCAGGCGGCAGGCAGGGAGATGCCGAAATCCTGCAAGAAGCTATTGACGTAGCCGGACCAGCCAACGGCGACGGTGGCGGCGCCAAAGGCGTATTCGAGAATCAGCGCCCAGCCGATGATCCACGCGACGATTTCGCCCAGCGCGGTGTAGCCGTAGCTGTAGGCGCTGCCAGCGATGGGGATCAGCGCGGCGAATTCGGCGTAGCAGAGGCCGGCGAAGGCGCTGGCGATCGCGGCGACCACGAACGAGAGCACGACGGCCGGACCGGCGTAGAGAGCGGCGGCCGGGCCGGTGAGCACGAAAATGCCAGTGCCGATGATCGCGCCGATGCCGAGCGTGATCAGGTTGAACGGGCCGAGGGCGCGCTTGAGACCGCTGCTTTCGCCTTCGGATTCCTTCAGCAGGTCCTTCAGATCTTTTCTCGCGAACAGGTTAAAGCTCATCGCAGGTTCCTCATCGGAAGCGGTGGCCTCCTACGAACGATTCGCTTTGCGGAAGCGGCGTCCCCTTGCGAAAATGGCCGATTCCGCTTGTGCTGCCGCCCGGGGCCTGTATATCTTAACCATCGAGCGGCAGCAAGCGTAGCGAGGTTTCGGAAGCGTGTCCACCACCTTCTTTGAAAAAACGACGACCGGGCTCCGGTACGACTGGACCCGTGAGGAAATACGAGGCATCTACCAGCAGCCATTGCTGGACCTGCTCCACCAAGCGCAGCAGACGCACCGGGCTCATCACCCGCCCAATCGCATCCAGACGTGCTGGCTGGTCTCCATCAAGACCGGGGCGTGCCCGGAGGACTGCGGCTATTGCCCGCAAAGCGCGCACCACAACACAGGCCTGCCGCGGCAGGAATTGATGGACCCGCAGGAGACGATCGCGCAGGCCCGCCGGGCGAAAGCGAACGGAGCGACGCGATTCTGCATGGGCGCGGCGTGGCGGCAGGCGCCCGAGGGGCGAGAGTTCGAAGCAGTGCTCGAAATGGTGCGCGGCGTGGCGGCGCTCGAGATGGAAGTCTGCTGCACGCTGGGCATGCTGACGGAAAACCAGGCGCAGCGGCTGAAGGAAGCGGGCCTCACGGCCTACAACCATAACCTCGATACCTCGCCTGAGTTCTACGGCAACATCATCACCACGCGCGTTTACGAGGACCGGCTGCGCACGCTCGACTCGGTGAGGCGAGCGGGAATCACCGTTTGCTCGGGCGGAATTCTGGGCATGGGCGAAAAAGAAGAGGACCGGATCGGGCTGCTCGAGCAACTGGCGACGCTGCGGCCACATCCGGAAAGCGTGCCGGTGAACATGCTGGTGCGCGTGGAAGGCACGCCACTCGCGTCGCAACCCGATCTGGATCCGCTGGTGATGGTGCGCACCATCGCGACGGCGCGCATCCTGATGCCGCGCTCGATGGTTCGCCTGGCCGCCGGACGCAAACAGATGACGCGCGAGGCCTCGGCGCTCTGCTTCCTGGCGGGCGCGAATTCGATTTTCGTCGGCGAACGGCTGCTGACGACTCCGAATCCGCTGCCCGACGAAGACCAGATGCTATTCCGCGACCTGGGGCTCGAACCGCTCGAAGAGCCGGCGACGCGACGCGGGGACGGCGCCGGACCTGCCGCGGCACATGGCGAGTAACGAAAGGCCGCTGCGGGAACGGATTGCCCGCGAACTGAGGGAACGTCGCGAGAACGGCCTGCTCCGCACGCTCGACCTGCCAGGCGGAATTTCGCTCTATTCAAACGACTATCTGGCGCTGGCCTCGGATCCGCGGCTGCGCGAGGAGACGATTCGCGCTATTCGCGAGACGGGCCGCGTGGGGTCGGGCGGCTCGCGGCTTCTCGGTGGAAATTCCGAGGATTGGGAACGCGCGGAAATGGAATTCGCGGCGTTCGCGGGAACCGAAGCAGCGATCTATTTCTCCTCGGGATACGCGGCGAACGTCGGTCTGCTCTCGGCCGTGGCGCGGCCGGATGACATTGTTTTTTCCGACAGCCTGAATCACGCCAGCCTGATTGACGGCATCCGGCTTTCCGGCGCGCGGAAAGTCATCTATCCGCACGGGGATTTTGCGCGGCTCGAAGAGGAACTCGATCGGCACCGCAACGAGCGGGGCGCGAAATTCATCGTCACGGAAACCCTGTTCAGCATGGAAGGCGATTTCGCGCCGCTCGGCGAACTGGCGGCGCTGGGGCGGCGCCATGGCGCGGAACTCATCGTGGACGAAGCGCACGCGGTGGGCGTTTGGGGGCCGCAAGGACGAGGACTTGCCGCCGCGGCGGAGATCGAGAAGGAAGCGCTGGCCGTGGTGCACACGTGCGGGAAGGCGCTCGGAAGCGCCGGCGCTTTCGTCTGCTCCAGCCGCGTTTTGAAGGAATATCTGGTGAATCGTGCGCGCACGTTTGTTTTCAGCACCGCGCCTCCGCCGTATCTGGCGGGGCAGATTCGCGCGGCCGTGCGCCTGGCGCGCGGCATGGATGCCGAACGCGCGCGCCTGGCCGAATTGGCGCGCACGCTGCGCGAGGAATTGCGCGGCCAAGGATTTTCCGCCGGCGCGGGAGCGTCGCAAATCGTGCCGGTCATCGCGGAAACGAACGAACGGGCGCTCGCGTGGGCGGAAATCTTGCAGGAAGAAGGATTCGCCGTTCGCGCGATTCGGCCGCCCACCGTGCCTGAAGGAACGGCGCGGCTGCGATTCTCGCTCACCGTGGCCATCACGCGCGACGAGATCGAGCGCCTCGTCGAAGCTTGCGTGAAGGCACGACGGCGCACGAATTCAGGGTCCGCGCGCTCGATGGCAAGCCGCGGATAATTTTTATTGAGCCTCGCGGCGTGAGGGAGTACTACCGCGCTCAGCAGCCGGGCCCCCAAAAACGGCCTGCAAGGGCTTTCCGCTCAATCCGGTCCTATAGGTACAAGGACTTTTCCGCCCAGGAATTGTTAACGAATCAGGAAATTTTTTGACAAACAGGCAATAAGCAAACCCTTATTAACATAGCTTGTAAGTATTGACAGCAGAGCGACTTAGAGGAAGACTGCTGCAATCGACTCACGCGCGGGGACGGCGACACGAGCTGCCGCTATGTGGCGTGCTCGGGGGAGAAATTCTAATGGCAACGCAAGGCGAAGTGACGAAAAAACAAGGCGGCTGGTTTTCCGGCTCTCTGACATCATTGAACGTCAGGCCCGAGAACCCTCGGGCAACGGCTGCACCCTCGCCGAAACCGGAGCAAACCGATTCGGCGACGGAACCGACACCAGCGCCGCAGGCCACGGCTCGTTACCTGACCACGAGCGGCATTTTTGAAAGACCGCCCCGGCCGCCAGCATGGAAGGAAGAAGACATGCTTGGGATCGCGCCCGCGCCCGCACCGGCATCGGAGCCGTCGCGGTTGGTGAATGAATTCCGGTCGTCGCTGATCGAGGCCCGGACTATAGCGGAAGAGGACAGGCCGCGGAAAAGCCGAAAAGGAATCATCGTGGTTGCTGTATTGGGCATTCTTCTGGCGGGTACCGCCGCTGCCGTCTATTTGAACCATCCGAAAAAATCCGTGGCGGAGATTCACACGACGAAGGCCTGGGTCGCAAGTAAATGGAAGGCGGGGATCGCCGAGATTTCCAGCGTTTTTCATTCGCAGGGGAGCGCTCGATCCCGTCTGGAACCGAGCGGCCGGCGCCCATTGAGCCCGCTTTTGCGAGGGCGGCGATCGGCGAGCCTCGGCGCGGTGCCGACAAGCCTGTGGGAAACGCAGTCGAGTGGAAACGCCGACCACCTCGGTTTCGAGACCACCGATCCCTTTGGCCGGCACTGGGTGCCCTCGCCGACGGGCCAGCAAGTTGGGCCAACGAATCATCTGGGCACGGTGCTGAAGTAATCAGGACCCCGCGCGGGAGCGCCCTGCGCTTAGAGTTCGCCGCCGCGTTCCCGGAAAGAAACGGGCGCACGGCGATCTCAGCTTCCTCCTCGAAGTCTTTCCTTGCGTGCGCCGCACGCGAATCGCTCATTCCCCTCGCGCGAGTAACGTAGAATGCCTGAATGCGGACTGAGTTTCGCATGGAGTGACCGCGAATTCGGCAGGGCAAGGGCGAAACGGGAATGGAAGGCTTTTTCGTTACCGGGACGGATACGAACGTTGGGAAGACGGTGCTGTCGGCGCTGCTCGTGGCGGCGCTCGACGCGGTGTATTGGAAACCGATTCAGACCGGCGCCGGGGAAGGCACCGACCGCGAAACGGTGATGCAGTTGGCCGGAATCGCGCCGGAGCGGACACGGGACGAATCGTATCGGTTCGATCCACCGGTTTCGCCGCATCTGGCGGCGCGATGGGCGGGCGCGAGCGTCGCGCTTGAGAACATTCGACGGCCTAATCTTCCACCCGGGACGCCGCTGGTGGCGGAAGGCGCGGGCGGCGCGATGGTCCCGATCAACGAGACGCAGTTCATGACGGACTTGATGCGCCATCTTGGATTGCCTGTGGTCGTCGCGGCGCGGAGCACGCTTGGGACCATCAATCACACGCTGTTGACGCTCGCGCAGCTCGATCGCGAGGGAATCGAAGCGCGTGGCGTGGTATTGATTGGCCCCGAAAACAGCGACAACCGGGAGGCGATCGAGCGGTACGGAGGGCATCGGGTGGTTGGCGCGATACCATGGCTCGACGCCATCAACCGCGAAACATTGATTGCGGTGTTTCGCGAAAAATTCGATATGCAGGCGTTCCAATGAGCGAGCTCTGGCTTCCTTTTTATCAGCCGGCGCAGGATCCCGCGCCGCTGCGCATCGCGCGCGGCGAGGGCGCTTACCTTTTCACCGAAGACGGCCGGCGGCTGGTGGACGCGATTTCGTCGTGGTGGACGAACCTGCACGGGCACAACCATCCGAAGATCATGGCGGCGATTCGCGAGCAGACCGAACGGCTGGATCACGTCCTGCTCGCCGGATTCACGCACGAGCCGGCCGAACGCCTCGCACAAGGCCTGGGGCGCGTGCTGCCGAAGAATTTGACGCGCATCTTTTTTTCCGACGACGGCTCGACCGCGGTGGAAGTGGCGTTGAAAATGGCGGCGCAATACTGGCGGAACATCGGACGGCCGGAAAAACGGCGGATCGTCGCGCTCGAAAACGGCTATCACGGGGATACGGTGGGCGCGATGTCGGTGGGGGACGATTCCGTTTTCACCGAAGCGTTCGGCTCGATGCTGTTTCCCGTGGAGCGGGCGCACAGCGCGTATTGCTACCGCTGCCCAGTCGGGAAAACGCGCGACGCGTGCCGAATCGATTGCGCCGATCATCTCGAGGAGATTCTGGAACGCGGCCGCGGGGAAATCGCCGCCGTGATTCTGGAGCCTCTGGTGCAGGGCGCGAGCGGAATGATCGTGCATCCGGTGGAATTTCTGCGGCGGGCGCGCGAAGCATGTTCGCGGCACGATGCGCTTTTGATTGCGGATGAAGTTTTCACCGGATTCGGGCGCACCGGGAAAATGTTCGCGTGCGAAGTCGCCGGGTTCGAGCCCGATTTGATGTGCCTTTCGAAAGGAATCACCGGCGGGGCGATGGCGCTGGGCGCGACGGCGGCGACAGAACGGATTTACGAGGCGTTTCTGGGAGCGGGTCCCGATCGCACGTTTTATCACGGGCATTCGTTCACCGGGAATCCCATTGCGTGCGCCGCGGCGAATGCGAGCCTGGAGATTTTCCGGACGGAACCGGTTTTCGAGCGAATCGCCGCGATCACCGCGATTCACCAGGAGCGGCTTGCCGCGCTGCGCGCGCATCCTGCCGTCGGCGATACGCGGCAGATTGGCACGATCGCGGCCGTGGAAATCGCCGCGGAAGACGCTGGCTATACGTCGGCCGTGAAGACGGACCTATATCCTTTTTTTCTGGAGCGTGGAATCTTACTGCGACCGCTAGGCAACGTGATTTACGCCGTGCCGCCGTACGTCATTTCGCCGGAGGAGTTGCACTGCGTTTGGGACGCGATCGGCGAAGCGATCCATTTCGCCAGAGCGCGAGCAACAGCGAGCGGCTAGAGAGATAGGCATAGGGGCGAATCGCGCAACGGTGGCTGGGGGCGCGGACGGCAGTTTAGGGAAACGCGCGCGAGGAAAACAAACGGATTCAGAGGGCGGCTTCGGCGGCGGAGGAGGAGGGGAAAATGTCGAAGACGGGCTCGACGCCGGTGATTTTCAGCACGGTAGACACACGGGAATTCAAACCGGCTAGTGCGAGATGCCGCCCGGAGCGGCGGCAGGAAACGCAGGCGTGCACGAGCGCGCCAACACCCATCGAATCGAGATAGGGCACGCCGGTCAAATCGAGGATCACAACTTTTGCCTGGGAGGGGCGCACGGCGCGAACGAACGTTTGGGTGGTGCTTGACGTGAGCGGCCCGGTTACCACAAACACCTGCTGACCGTCGCGCGCGCCTTCGCGTTCTGTAATGGAAAACGGCTGCACGCTCATGGCAGGTGATTCTACGTGAGCCGACGTGCAGCGGCAAATCGGAACTTTGCGCGCGGAGGCGGGTTCGGGGACGCAAGGACCGGAGGAAGGGTAGACTGGAATTGAGCGACGGCGGCCGAGCCGAAGCGTCCATTTCTCTTCAAGCGAGCGGGAGTGGGCCGGAAGGCATGCGACAGGACCGCCAAAAATGTGTTGCAAGCTGACGCTAGGGCAAGGTTTAGCTTCGGAGCGAGGCAATGCGATGGCGAACAGATTCACCGTAACCGCGCTGGCGCGGCGCACGGGCGTCAGTTCGAAGGCGATCCGCTACTGGGAAAGCCTGGGGCTGCTGCCGCGCGCCGAGCGCACACACACTGGTTACCGCGTGTTTCCGCCGGAAACCGACGAATACCTGCGCTTTATCCGCAAATCGAAAGCGATCGGGCTTTCGCTGCGGGAGATGCGCGAGGTGCTCCGGCTGGCGCGCGCGGGGCGCTGCCCGTGCGAAGAAGTGGTGCGCTGGACCGAAATGCGAACGCGGGAACTCGAAAACGAGATTCGGCTGCTTTCGCAAACCGTGACCAGACTCCGCCGCAGCACGCGCCAGTGGCGCCGGCAATGCTGCGCGCCGGGCGAGTGCGGCGAAATCTGCACGCTCATCGAACATCTGCCTGAATTCGCACCCTCACAAGGAGGAAATCGCAATGAGAAAATGGTGGACTGTTGTGACGACGGCGGTTGCTGCGATGGCGCTCACAGCGCTCCCAGTGTTGGCGCAAACGGCCGCGACCTGCTGCCCGAAGTGCCCGCACTGCCCCTGCCACTAAGGGGCAAGCAACAAGGCAAGCGATAGGGGCGGGCTCGAACCCGCCCCTACGAATGCGCCATCGCACGGCGCAGCGCCGCGAGAGTTTCCAAAGGATCGGGACGCACGGTGTAATCGGGATCGAAAGCGGCGTCGCGGACGACGCCGGCGGGATCAATAACGAAACGCGCGGGCATGGGAAGCTGCCACGAGGAATCGCCGTTGTAGCGCGGCAGATCAATTTTCATCAGCGTGTAGACTTCCTTGAGGTCGGCGGGAATATCGAAGACCAGGCCGAACTGGCGCGCGACGCGGTTTTCCGGATCGCCGAGCAGATCGAACGTGACGCCGTTTTTCTCCTGGCTGTGGCGCAGGTAGGGCTCGGATTGCGGGGAAATCGCGACAAGCGTCGCGCCGAGCGAATCGAACTGCGGTTTTGCCGCTTCCAGAGCTGCCAGCTCCAGGTTGCAGTAGGGTCACCAGACGCCGCGATAGAAATTGACGACGAGCGGCCCGCGAGCGAGCAGGTCGCGCGAAGTGCGGCGCTCACCCTGCGTATTCAAGAGGTCGAATTCCGGCGCGCGGGCGCCCGGCTTCACAACGCGCCGGGCGATGCCCGAATCGCGGAGATCGTCGGTGGCGCGATGCATGATGCGCACCCAATCGGGATTTCGTTTCGCCTCGCGCTCAGTGCGAAGCGCGGCCAAATCCTCGCGCAAACCCATCGTTTCGCCTCCTTTGGCAGCGCGCCGGGGAAACTCCGGCCGCGGCGAACCAAACCAGCATAGCGAAAACGGCGCGGTTCGCGCGAGCTTCGCCGCGCCACGCGGCTCGCCGGTGGTGTAGAATCCCGGCGATGTTTCGGAAGCTGCGAGTGTGCAACCGGGAGGGGGCTGAGATGAACGCGCGACGCGGATTGGGGATTTGCGCGACGGGAGCAGCCATAGCGGCGCTCTTTCTGTCGGGGGCGTGGGCGCAGACGCCGCAAAAAACGAAGCAACCGGCTAAAATCACGCCGGGAAACAATCAGGGCATGAAATGCACGATCGCCAACGGGTTCACGCTGGCTTCGGTGGGCGACCTGATTTTGAACCAGCCGACATCGAACCTGGCCGATCCGCGATTTCAGGCGGCGATCCATGTGATCCAGCACGCCGACGCGGGCTTCGGCAATTTCGAAGGGTCGGCGTTCGATATCCGGACGTTCAAAGGCTATCCGGCGGCGGAAAACGGCGGGGCATGGCTGATCGATTCGCCGCTGGTGCCGGCGGATATCAAGCGGATGGGCATCGACATCGTTTCGCGGGCGAACAATCACGCGACCGATTGGGGCATCCAGGGAATGGAAGCGACCAGCCGGCTGCTGACCAAGGCGGGAGTGGTCTATGCGGGCGAGGGCAAGAATCTGAGTGCGGCGCAAGCGGCGCATTTCCTGGCAACGCCGGAGGGTCGCGTGGGGATCGTTTCGATCGCGTCCTCGTTCACGCCGATGTCGCGCGCGATGGATGCGTTGGGCGCGGCGCCGGGGCGGCCGGGAGTGGACGGGCTGCGAACGACGGCGTACATCGTGGTGCCGAAGGGCGTTTTCGACCAGGTGCGGTCGCTCTATCAGGAAATTTACGACGAGATGCCGAAAGCCGAACAGGAACAGACGCCCAAAGAAAAGAATCCGAACGTGGTGAACCTGTTCGGGCAGCGATTCAAACTGGGCGAAAAGCCGGGCATTTCGTTCAAGATGAACGAATCGGACGTGAAGGGGATTCTGAAGGCGATCCGGCAGGGCAAGGAAAATTCCGATTTCGTGATCGCGACGATCCACACGCACGAGCCGGGAAACTGGAGCGACGTTCCTCCCGATTTTCTGCCGAAGCTGGCGCATGAAGCGATCGACGCCGGCGCCGACGAATTCATCGGCCACGGGCCGCACCAACTGCGCGGAATCGAAATCTACAAGGGCAAGCCGATTTTCTATTCGATGGGAAATTTCTTTTTCGAGTCGTCGATGGAATCGCCGGTGGGGATGGATGAATACGAGGAGTGGCACCTGAATCCCGCCACGACGACCGACGAGGAGCAGAACGCGGCGCTCGACAAGAAATGGTTCACCGGGCGGCGGTGGTACGAGAGCGTCGTCGCAGTGAGCCGGTTCGAAAACGGCAAAGTGGCGGAAATCCGGCTGTATCCGGTAACGCTGGGCGCGATGCGCCGCGCTGCCGACCGCGGCGTGCCGAAAATGGCTTCGCCGGCCGAAGCGCACCGCATTCTGGCGCGGCTCCAGCGGCTTTCGGCTCCTTACGGCACGAAAATCACGATCGAAGGAACGATCGGCATCATCCGGCCGACGGCGAGCCAGGAAAGCGGAACGCCTTCGGACGAGAACTGATCGCAGAGTGCGGCCGCGCCGGACGTCCAGGAATCGCGTTCGCGAAAAACACGGCACGATGGAAAGAGCGGAGGTGGTGATGAAACGGAGATCATCGCTGCTGGTCGTGATCCTGATGGGAGTCCTGTGCGCGAGCGGCGAGGCGCTGGCGCCGCAACAGACGCGGCTCGCGACCCAGGCGCGGGCCACGCTTTCCACCTTGCAAGGCACGCTGAAATTGCCGGGCTTGCGCGCACCCGTCACCGTAATTCGCGACCGGTGGGGCGTGCCGCACATTTACGCGCAGAACGAGCACGACCTGTTTTTCGCGCAAGGGTACGTGGCCGCGCAAGACCGGCTGTTTCAAATGGAATTGTGGAAACGGTCCGGGCAGGGACGCCTGGCGGAAATCCTCGGTCCATCCGCGTTGCCGCGCGATGTTTACGCGCGGCTGCTCGAGTATCGCGGGAACATGCAGGCGGAATACGCCAGCTATTCTCCCGATACTCACCGCATCCTGGAGGCTTTCACCGCGGGCATCAACGCCTACATCGCTCGCCGGATGGCGCCCGGCGGAAAAGGATTGCCGATCGAATTTCGCATCGCCGGATTCAAACCCGAGCCGTGGCGGCCGCGGGACTGCCTGAACCGGATGGCGGCGTTTTCGATGATGAACAACGCCATCGGCGAATTGCAGCACGCGGAGGCGGTCGCGAAGCTGGGCGTCGCGCGCGCCGACAAACTGTTCGATCTCGACCCACACGTCGAATTCGATCCCGCGCCGGGCGTGGATTACGCCGGACTATCGCCGAAATTGCTGACCGGACTCGTCGGCACCGACACGCGAATCGGTTTCCCACGGGACACGCTCGAAGGCAGCAACGATTGGGCGGTTTCCGGCAAGATGACGACGACCGGGATGCCGCTGCTCGCGAACGATCCGCACCGCGTGCTGGCCGAGCCGTCGCTGCGGTACATGGTGCAACTGGTCGCGCCGGGTTGGGACGTGGAGGGCGCGGGCGAGCCGGCGTTGCCCGGCGTCGCCGTGGGCCACAACCGGCACATCGCGTGGGGATTCACGATTTTCGGCGAGGATCAGGAAGATTTCTACGTCGAGCAGCTGAATCCGCGCGATCCGCTGGAATACAAAACACCCAGCGGCTGGGCGCGAATGAAAGTGATTCGCACGACGTTTCACGTGCGCGGGCGGCCGGACGTGACGATGGATTTGAAATTCACGCGGCACGGACCGGTGCTGTGGTCCGACGGGCATCGCGCGCTCGCTTTGCGCTGGATCGGCGCCGAGCCGGGCACGGCCGGATATCTGGGAGCGCTCGCCGTGGATCGCGCGGAGAATTGGGCACAGTTTGAGGCGGCGACGGCGCGATGGAAAGTGCCTTCGGAAAATCTGGTGTACGCCGATACGAAGGGCAATATCGGCATGTACTCCGTGGGGCTCGCGCCGATCCGGAAAAACTGGACGGGATTGCTGCCCGTGCCCGGCGACGGCAAATATGAATGGGCAGGATTCGTGCCCGATTCCGAATTGCCGCACAGCTTCAATGGCGAGTGCCATTGGTGCCTGCGGCCGGCGTTGCATTACACCGCTTCCGCGAATCAGCGAATGATTCCGGAAAATTATCCGTACAAGATCGGATTCCTCTGGGCGCCAGGATCTCGCTATCGGCGGATCCTGCAGGTGCTGGGGCGGGACTGGAAGAGCGGCCGGAAAGTCAGCGTCGCGGACATGGAGAATTTGCAGAACGACCAGGTCTCGCTTCCCGCGCGCGCGCTGCTGCCGATGCTGCGGCGCGCGATTGGGCCAAATCCCACGCCAGCGCAAAAATTGCTCGCCGGGTGGAATGGCGTGGTCAATACGGGCGCGGCGCCGGCGTTATTCGAGCTGTGGTTGCGCGGCTTGACACGAGTGGTGCGATTGCGCGTGGTACCGGGAGCAGATGAAGTGCCTGCCGCATGGCCGTCGCCACTTTTGCTGAAATATTTGTCGCATCCAACCGCGGCTGTTTTTGGAGCCAATCCCGTCGAAGGGCGCAATCGCGTGATGCTCCAGGCGCTGCGGGCTGCCCAAGAGAAGCTCGAACGGCTGCAAGGCCCTAATCCGGCGAAATGGTCCTGGGGCGAATTGCACACACTGACGTTTCGCAATCCTCTCGACGCGCTGCCCGGCTCGCGGGCGCTGCTGGATGAGGGACCCATTCCGCGACCGGGGGACGATTACACGATTGACGCGCAGTATTTCAACGGCCCGGGGCCGTTCCGCGTGCTGGCAGGATCGAGTTACAAGGAAATTTTCAGTCTGGCGAATTGGGACGGGTCCGTGGCAATCAACGTCCCAGGGCAAAGCGGGCAGCCGGCGAGCCCCGATTACCGCAATCTGCTGCCGCTGTGGCGCACGGGGCGATATTTTCCGCTCGCGTTTTCGAAAAAGGCGGTGGGAAAGGCCGCCGCGCAAAAACTCGTCCTTGAGCCGTAGGCCAGTCCGCGCACCCTTCGCCTGAGGGTGCCGGCTATTTCTCCCGTGCTACTGGGATTTTCAAAATCACGTCGTAGTGACCAGCGGGATTTTCGTAGGAACTGATCGCGGCGGGAATCGCCGGATTCGCGGACTCGATTTTGCCGACGGCCGTGAAAAATTGATCGATGCCGTCGGGAGACGTGCTGATGAACTCGTAGTCGAGCGTGCCGGAAGAGCCGGGAGTGTGCACGAGCGGGGTCAAGAGCTGATAGCCGGCCACTTCTCCGCTTGCCACCATTTTATCGAGCTCGGGCCGCACGTAAATGCCGAAGAGATGGCTCCAGGGGCCGACGCCGCCGCGTTTCAGCGTGAAATGGCCAAACCACATGTAGGCGTTGTGATAGACGCCGGGATGGCCGCCGTACATGGTGGATTGATATAGCTCGTCCATGTGGCGCGTATCGGCGAGCACTGGACTCGACGCGGCAGAAGCGCTGAGCGCATTGAGAGCGCGCAAAATATTCCCGACGCTCGAAGCCTGGAACCAGGTGCAATGCGTGAAACCATCCACGCTGTGCAGTTCGTAGATGCACGTGCCGTAGCCGGTCAGCGTGCCGGCATCCACGAGCTTGTCAAAGGCGGATTGCTCGCTCTCCAGGAAAGTTTCCATCGCGCCCCAGTGGGCACGCGGCACTCCCCAGAAAGAAACGTAGGTGTAGACCGTCGGCTGAGGCGTTTCTTGCGCGCGAGCGGGCGTGGCGGCGAAGAGCGACAGGCAGAATAGAGTCGCGAAGACGGTCAGCGCATTTCTCATTTTCCCCTCCAGGACAGCCGGAAGAAACCAAGTGTGGGTATGTTACGCGCCGCCACGAGGTGGGTCAATAAAGTTGCGCTGTAAGGTTGCGCTGTGCGTCGCAGGGGTTACTCGTTGCGAAGAACGCTCATGGGATCGGTGCGCGCCGCCCTTTTCGCAGGGACGTAGCAAGCGGCCAAAGCGACGGCGACCAGCAAAAACGCCGCGCCGGCGAATGTGCCCGGATCGGTCGGAGTAACGCCAAAGAGCAGGCTGCGCAAGAACCGTGTGAGAGCGAGGGCGCCGCACAGCCCGATCGCGATCCCCGCCAAGGTCAACAACAGCCCTTGGCGGAGCATCAGGAGCAAAATATCGCTCGGGCCGGCTCCCAGCGCCGTTCGAACGCCGATTTCGTGGCGACGCTGGTTCGCCGCGTATTGCAGAACGCCGTAGATTCCACCCAGCGCCAGCACCAACCCCAGTCCGCCGAAGACGCCGAGAAGCAGCGTACGGAAACGAGGATTGGCCACAGCCTCGGAAACAATCTCGTCGCCGGTTTCGAGATCGCTGACGGGAGCCTCCTTGTCCACCGTCCAAACCTGCCGGCGAATGAAAGGAAAAATCACGGCGGGCTTGGCTGCCGTGCGAACCAGCAAAGTTGCCGATGGAAAGACCTTAAAGGGGTGGGCCTGGTCGAACGGGAGATACAGCTCGGGTTTCGGCTGGGAAGAGGGGCTGATGTCGCGAGCATCGTTGGTTTCCCCGACAATTGTCGCCCAGCCGGGCTGGGAACTCACGTGGATGAGCTTTCCCAGAGCGTCCCCGGAAAAATAGCGACGAGCAAGGGCGCGGCTCACGATCGCGACGGGCCCTGCCCCGGCCGTATCCTGACTGGTGAATGCACGGCCGCGCAGGATTTCGATGCCCATGGTCTGGAAATAGCCCGGCGAAACCTCGACGTATTCCGCGCTAGGTTCCTGCCAATCGAACTTCGGCTTCGGCTGGCCCTCGACGGAAAACGAGTAGGTAGCGAGCCCCGACATCGGCGTCATGCTGGAAAGAGCTACGCTTTCGACGCCTGGAAGTGAGGCAACTCGCCGGGCGATCTGGCTGAACGCGGCACGGCAAGGTGCCGCGTGCCCACAAACGGAGCGGCTGAGGTCAACGCCCATCGTCAGCAGACGATCGGTCCGGAACCCAAGCGGGGTGCTAGTGAGCTTTCGGAAACTGCGGATCGTCAAAGCCGAAGCGATGAGCAAAAGGAAGGCGAGGGCGACTTCAGTTACGACCAGCGCCCCGCGCAACCAGCCCGCCCTCCGGCCTTCGATTGCCGGTCGCCCGGCGGAACGGCCCTCCCTGAGCGCCTCGTCCAGCTGCTCCCGCGAAATCCGCAGCGAAGGAACGATCCCAAACAAGACAGCCGAAAATAGCGATAGGCCGAATGCGTAGCCAAAAACAGCCAGATCGAGCTGAACCTGATTTACCCGCGGGGTATACGGAGGAGCGATCGCGCGCAGCACGCTAACGCCCCAAACGCCCAGCGCGAGGCCCAGCGCTCCGCCCGCCAAGCCGAGCAGAATGCACTCCACTAGGAATTGCCGGAAGAGGCGGAAGCGTGTAGCGCCAATTGCTTCCCGGATGGCGGCCTCTTTCCTCCGCGCCCACGCCCTGCCCAAAACCAGATTACTCACGTTGGCGCACGCGATGAGCAGAACGAGGCTGACCGCAGCGAGGAGCACGAGCAGCCCTGCTCGCGCCCGCTTCACGATGGAATCCTGCAGCCGCTCCGCGCTCATGACCCAGCCCTTGTCCGTTGTCGGGTACTCCTCGGCTAGCAGCGCGCTCAACGCCCGCAAATGCGCGTTGGCTCGGCTGAGCGTCACACCCGGCTTCAACCGGGCGATAATGCCGTGATCGCGCCAGCCTCGGGCCGTCCTTTCCACCACAGGAGGGACGAGGGGCGCCCAGACGCGTCGTATCCGGGCCTGAGCTCCGTGGGAATCGAATTCGGGAGGCATCACTCCGATCACCTCGGATGGCTTGCCGCCGAGCGTAATTGCCTTGCCTAGGATCGCGGTGTTGGCGTCGAAATGGCTGCGCCACAGACCGTAGCTGATAACCACAACCCGGTCGCGCCCCGTGTGGCAATCCGAGGGCAGAATCGGCCTGCCAATAACGGGCTTCATGCCGAACGTAGAGAAATAGTCACCGGTGACCTTCGTTGCGAGCAGTTCCTCGGGAGCGCCAGATCCCGTAAGCCGAAGCGGCCATTCGTTCCAAGCGGCGATCTGCTGGAAGTCGTTGCTGCGCGAGCGAATGGCCTCGAATTCAGGGTACGAGAGAAAAAAGCCGCTTGATCCCTGGGGCGTGAACGCGCCGGTAATTGTTACGAGCCGGCCCGAATGCGGATAGTCGAGCGGCTTGAGTAGGATCCCATACACCGCGCTGAAAATTGCGGTATTTGCGCCGATCCCGAGTGCGAGCGTCAAAACGACCACGGCGGTGAATCCGGGGGATTTGCGCAGCATGCGCGCGCCGTAGCGGATGTCCTGCCAAAGCGAGTCGATCGCGCGCTCCCAACCCGCTTCGCGAATCTGCTCCTTCACCGCCTCGGCGCTGCCCATTTCCACACGCGCAGCGCGAAAAGCCTCTTCGCGGCTCATTCCCGAGCGCATCTTCTCCTCGGCTGAGGCTTCGAGGTACGCCCGGAGTTCTTCGTCCATTTCGCGCTCGGCTTCGCGCTTGCGGAACAGCGTCCGAAGGCCGGCCAACGCATTGCGAAGAACTGGCATGACCTCTCCCCTACGTGGCTTCCAGAATCCGGGCGATTGCCGCGATCTGCTTGCTCCACTCCCGCGTTTCGCTCTTCAGCGCTTTCCGGCCGCGCTCGGTCAGCAGGTAGTACTTCGCGCGGCGGTTGTTTTCGGTCGAGCGCCATTCGCCGCGGAGTAGGCCGGAACGCTCCAGGCGGCGAAAGGCGGGAAACAGCGAGCCGGGATTCACGCGAAAAACGCCGCGGCTCATCTGCTCGATGCGGAGCGCGATGCCGTAGCCGTGCAGCGGCTCGAGATCGATCGTTTTCAGGATCAGCATGTCCAGCGTGCCCTGAACCAAGCTGGCCGATTTTTCCGGCATGGGCGCCACGCTCCTCTAGGCAATCAAGAGGAATCCTACGCCGCTTCTCTCGATTGTCAAGAGGAAAGAGGCGGCAAGCCGCCAGCGTCCGCGGGCGCGGAGAAGAAGTCAGAGGTGGCCATCGTCTTCGCGGGAACCGTGCGATGCAATCGCCCGGCACCGCTCGGCCGATTCTTTCCATGCGCTGGTTTGCCAGTTGTCGGAACGATGCGGCTCGGGCGTCCAGGGCGGCAGTGGAAGACGGAAATAGGACGCCAGCGAAGAGATGTAGGGTTCGTAGAGACGACGCAATTCCGTCAGGCGCTGCTCGGCGGTTTCCGGCTCGCGCAGGCGCAAGCCGGAGGTTTCGAGATGGCGGACGAGCGCGGCGAAGCGTTCCGGCGGAAGACGATCGGCCGAGGGCCGACGCGGAGGAATGCTGAAAACCTGGGAGAGATCGACGACAGCGTGGCGAGCGATGGCAAACGTCAATTCGGCCTGGCGCTCGCAAGCGCCTTCGAGGCCGACGCGGACGATCGCGCAGGTATCGAGAATCGCCGCTAGCGCCGCGATCCAGGATTGATTGCTGTGCTGCGAACGGTAGTAGCCGATGATCGGATAGGAGATGTGGCTTTCGAGCAGTTCGGCCGACCAGCGTTCCCATTCGCGCAGCAGTTCGTAAAGCGCCTGCTGGCCGTGAGAATCAGCGTGGCGGCGCAGCAATTCGCCGGCGGAGGGCGGCGAACCGGCGCGCGCGTCGAGCAGCGATACGGCCACTTCGCGCCGCGAGAAGGACTGGTAGATCACCGGGCCGTAGCCAATGACGAGAGCCAAAAAACCGAGGCCGGTGCCGGCTTCCGCGACGGTGATGAATTTGCCGAAATGCGTGAGCGGTACGACGTCGCCCAGGCCGAGCGTAAAGAGCGTGGTGCCGCTGTAATAAAACGCGTGCATCAGGCGTATCGGCTGGCCCGCGGCGCCGCTGATTCCCGCAACCCACTCGATGAGGCCGAAACCCACCACCAGACCCACCGCCCAAAGCGCCAGCAGCATGAGGAGCGAAAGCGGGCCGAAATAACTGAGAAACGCTTCGCGGCGGCGCGCGGGCAGCAACTTCGCCACCCAATTCCAAGGACGCCAGGTGGTGCGATAGAAAAACCTTGTAAACCGGAATCGGCGAGCAACGCGGCGCGGCAGCACGATCGAATCGAAGGCGTCGCGCAGCACCATTACGATCAGGGAAAGCCCCACGATGATGGCCAGCGCCTTCATGCCAGATCGCCTCGCAGACGTTTGCCGTACCCCGGGCCGGCGGCGAAAGGGCGATTTCGCTCTCAGGGACCGGAGTGACCGCTCCTGCTTAGATGAGCGAAGCCCGCGCGCGACTCTCCATGGCCAGCTTTGACGGCTAAGCGCGGGAAACTCGCCGCACTATAGAATCGCGGGCCGGACAAGGCAACCGGGAAATTGCCGTGCCCAGCCATTGGGCATGGGGATTATCTCTTGCGGCGGAACGGCGCTTGTGTTTATATCGGCCGCAACCTAAGCTGCGTTGCGGAGGCGAGGATGGCGACGATGGATCTGCGCCCGATGACGCTCGGCGAGGTGCTCGACCGCACGTTCACGGTCTATAAGGAAAATTTCTGGCTGTTCGCGGGAATTATCGGCATTCCGTATCTGGTGGTGGTGGCCTTCAGCTGGGTGTACGGCCAGTTTCTCACTTCGGCCACGCCCGCTCCCTCGCCCGGCGTGACGATGACGCCGGCGGCGATGGGCCAGCTTTTGGGCGAAACGCTGGTGAGCGGTGGATTGCTGATGATCGTTTTTCTGCTGGTGCTGGCCGCGGCGCAGGCGGCGACGGTGGCGGCGGTCTCCGATTTGTATCTGGGGCGAGCGGCGGCCATCGGACAATCGTACCGGCAGGTTCGCGGACGGTTTCTGACGGTGCTCCTGGCGATGATTCTGACGATGGTCATTTCGGTGTTTGCCGCCGCGGCGCCGATGTTACTGGGCGGGGCCTTGCTGGCTGTGTTCGCCCGCTCGCCGCTGGCGATACTGGCTGTTTTGTTCATGTTCTTCGGCACGCTCGCGGTCGCAATCGGGATGTATTGCCGGATGGCGCTGGCGGTGCCGGCGGCGACGCTCGAGCCGGTGGGAGCCGGCGGCGCGATATCGAGAAGTTTCGAATTGACGAAAGGGAACGCGCTGGAAGTGTTTGCGGTGCTGGTGCTGATGATTTTCCTGGAAATCGTCGCGGTGGTGATTTTCCAGGCGCCGTTCCTTTTCGCGATGGGGTCGCTGACGAAACCGCACGCGCTGCCGTTGTGGCTGGGGATACTGCAAAGCCTGGCGAGTTGGGTGTCGGGCGTGCTGGTGGCGCCGATCGGCACGATCGCATTTTCGCTGATCTATTACAACCAGCGGGTGCGGAAAGAGGCGTTCGACCTGGAAAAGCTGATGGCTGCTTTGGAACCCGGCCAAACGCCGTCATCGCCGAGCGCGGCCTGAGTTCGCTATTCTTGGGCCGATGACGAGGCCGCTTTCATCGAAGTGGCTGGCGACGGTTTACGCGCTGGCGTGGGTTCTCTGCTGCCAGCCATGCGCCGCCGTTGCGCCACGTGGGCCACAGCCTGCCGCGCAAATTCCGGCAAAAATCGAGACGGCGGGTTCGAGTGCTGATCGCGCGAGCGCGTCCGGCGACACGCTCGCCGGCTATCGCACCGCGCTTGCTCGCTGCACGAGCGAAATCACCGCCTTGCAGCAGCGCCCCGGCGGCATCTCCGCTTTCCTCCATTCCCTTCCCGATGCGTGGACGGTTGACGCGCAAGGCAGAACGTTTACCGTTTCCACAGCGTGGCTGCGCACCGCGCTCGAAACGCTGCGAAAGAAACCGAACGACGCGGAGCTTTGGCGGCAGATCCAGGAACGGCTGGTATTTCTCGATCGGCAGGCGGCGGGACTTGAGGCTCGGGCCGGCGAGCCGCGGACGGGCGAGGCGCGCGCGCAATTGAAAGAGATTTTTGCGCGGCGGGAATTCAAAGGGCTCGCGGGGCCGGGCGCGCTGGCGCTGTGGTGGCGGAAAGTGACCGGATGGATCGGCGAACGAATTGAAGCATTTCTCGCGCGGCTGCACATCGGCCAGAAAACGGGGAATGTGTTCGCCTACACGGTGATCGGGCTGGCGCTGGTGCTGTTGACGCTGTGGCTCTGGCGATTGCTGGCGAGCCGGTCGCGAAGCCTGGAACTGGAAGCCGAAGCGCCCGGGCCGGCGCTGGACATGCGGGCGTGGCTGGGCGAAGCGAGCGCGGCAGCCGAGCGCGGCGAATACCGCGAAGCGATTCATTGCGCGTATTGGGCCGCCGTCGAACGGCTGGTAATGCTGGGCGCGCTGCCGAAGGACAGGTCGCGAACGCCGCGGGAACTCGAGCGGCTGGGCGAAACGAAACTCGCGGCGGGAGGAACGTTTCGCACGCTTTCGCGCCGATTCGAGCGCGTCTGGTACGGGACGCGAGCGGCTTCGGCGGAGGATTGGGCGAGCACGAAAACAGAACTGGAAGAGATGGGATGCCTACAGCTTTCGAGCGCGAAGACCGAAAACTACTGATCGGCGCGGGCGTGCTGATGGTGGCGCTGGTGGCGCTGGCGGCCGTGCTGGGACCGGCGCAGGTTACCGGACCCGCCACGGTGCCGTCGAGCTATTCGCCGGCGTGGGGCGGCGCGAAAGCGGCGTATCTGTTGCTCGAAAAGCTTGGATATCGCGTGGAGCGTTGGACGAAACCGGCGAAGGACCTGACCGGAGACGGCGCCGGAAAATTGCTCGTACTGGCCGATCCAACGTCGGCGCCGAACGGAGAAGATGAGGCGGCGATTCACCGGTTCCTCGAAGCCGGCGGACGCGTGCTGGCCACAGGACCCGCGGCGGCGCTGTTTCTTCCGGGTGCGGCTCCGTTCACCGGCGGCTACCCGTGGCAAGAGGCGAAGCCATTCGCGCCGCTCGTGCCTTCGCAGTTGGGGCGCGGCGTGCGCGAAATCGAAATGGTTGGGCCGAAAAAATGGGAGCCGAAAGCGGTGAATCAGGTTCCGGTGTATGGCGACTCGCAAACGGCGGCGGTGCTGAGCTGGCCGGTGGGCAAAGGCGAAGTGATCTGGTGGGCGGAGGCGTCGCCGCTGACGAACGGAGGGATCCGGCAGAGAGACAATCTGGCGTTTTTTCTGAATTCAGCGGGCGGAGCGGGAACGCGAGTGCTTTGGGACGAGTATTATCATGGCGTGCGAGCGTCGCTGTGGTCGTATTTCGCACAGACACCGGCGCCGTGGGCGCTCGCGCAATTCGGCCTGATTTTTCTGGCGCTGCTCTTCACCTTTTCACGCCGGCAGGCGCCGGCGCGCGCGCCGGCCGAGGTTTCGCGCCTGGCGCCGCTGGAATTCGTGGACACGCTCGGCGACCTCTATTTTTCGGCGAACGCGGCGCCGGCGGCGGTGAGCATCGCTCTGGGGCGATTGCTGTTTCTGCTGGTGCGGCAACTGGGTCTGGGCTCAAACGCGAGCGCGCGGGAAATCAGCCGCGCGGCGGGCGGACGAATGGGATGGGACGAAGCGGCGCTGGCCGATCTGTTCGCTCGCGGCGAGCGCGCTTCGCGGAGCCTCAGCCTGGCTCATGCCGACGCGCTGGCGTTGGTACGGGAAATTCACGACTGGATCACCCGGCTCGAAGCCGGATCCGCGGAAGGACGAAAGGCGGCAAGATGACGAACAAAGCGGCGCAAGTGGCCGGGCACGTCCGGCAGGAAATGAGCAAGGTGATCGTCGGCCAGCGCGAGGCGGTGGACGAACTGCTGCTGGTGTTGCTGGCGGGCGGCCACGCGCTGGTGGAAGGCGTTCCTGGCCTGGGAAAGACACTGGCGGTAAAAGCGATGGCGCACCTGTTCCAGCTCCAGTTTCAGCGCGTGCAATGCACGCCGGACCTGATGCCGGCGGACGTGCTCGGCGCGAACGTTTTCGAGATGGGAAGCGGCAAATTCCACCTGCATCGCGGCCCGATTTTCACCGACCTCTTGTTGGTGGACGAAATCAACCGCACCCCGCCGCGAACGCAATCGGCGCTGCTCGAAGCGATGGAAGAGCGGCAAGTGACGATTGACGGCTCGACGCAGGCGCTCTCGAACTATTTTTCCGTTTTCGCCACGGAGAATCCGGTGGAATTCGAAGGGACGTACCCGCTGCCCGAAGCCCAGCTGGACCGGTTTCTGGTGAAAATCCGGATCGGCTATCCCGAGCCGGAACAGGAATCCGAAATTCTGCAGAAATTCCAGGAGGGATTCAACCCGCACGCGCTCGACCGGGCAGGGCTCGCGCCGCTGGCGCCGGAAGCGCTGCGCGAGGCGCGCGAGGAAATCCAGGCGGTGAGGATCGAACCTTCACTCTATCCCTACATCGTGCAGATCGTCGCGCGCACGCGCAGCTGGCCCGCGGTGAGCCTGGGCGCGAGCCCGCGCGCCACGGTGAACCTGATGCAATTCGCCAAAGCGACGGCGGCGATCGAAGACCGCGACTTCGTGATTCCCGACGACGTGAAAAACAGCGCAGCTCCGGTGCTGCGGCACCGGCTGATCCTGAAACCGGAAGCCGACCTGGAAGGCGTGACGCCGGAACAGGTGGTACGCGACGTGGTCGCGTCGGTGGAAGTTCCACAATAGCCGGAAATGACCCAGCGCCTGATTCCCGCAACCGTCCACGCGACGGCGGAGCCTTCCGGCCGCGCACCGTTCGCCTTTGGCCGGCGTTTTTTCCTCGCGCTGGCGGTAGGACTGGTGTGGATCGGGCCGGCGTGGTGGAACGCGCGGTATCTGTGGGGCATGGCGGCGTGGGATCTGCTGGTGCTGGCGGCGTGGGCGTGGGATTTGGCGCGCCTGCCGCAGCCACGGGAACTCGACGCGGCGAGAATTTGGGACTCGGCGGTTTCGCTGGGAGCGGAAAGCCGCGTGAGCATCGAGATCAACAATCGCGGCAAGAGCGCCGTACTCGCGAGCGTCCGCGATGATTCCGCACGGACGCTGCGGCCGGAAGCTTCCCTGCTTGAAATGGCCGTGAAACCGGGCGCGAGCGCCCGCGCAAGCTATGCGATTCGGCCCGAGGAACGCGGAGATACGCGCCTGGGCGATATTTTTCTACGCTACCGAAGTCCGTGGCAACTGGCCGAGCGTTGGGCAATGGCGCGCGCCTCGCAAACCATTCGCGTCTATCCCGATCTCGAAGAGGCGAAGCGCGCTC
>JAKAOH010000122.1 GCA_021812285.1 Acidobacteriota bacterium
GGGATTCGGAAATCTGGGTGAAAGCGGAACTACCCGAATCCGTGGCGCGAAAAATTGCTCCCGAATCGCTGCGCGAGCGGGACGCTAAACCCTGAAACAAGCGTAAGTTCGCGATAAACAGGCCGAAAAGCGCCATGTGAAAATAGTGTGGAAAACGCAAAATGCTTGATAGATCAGCGGCGGTATTGTTTGCCCGCGAGTTGACCGCTCCTGCTTCAATGCATTGTAAGCTATTGATAGTTAATGGACTTACTTGACCCGCCGCGGAAACGCCCGTTTCCGCGGCCAAAAATCGCCCTCCGCCTCTAACCCAATAGTTTTGCACAGGTTTATGGGTTTCTCCGCGGCCGTTCGCGAGTACAATGGCTTGCGAAATTTTGCGCCAGGAGGGTCTGCCATGCGATTCAGAGGGCCGATTCTGACGGCATGCGTGCTGTGTTTCCTATGCGTGGCGAACGTTTCGGCCGCGGTACGGACAAAAACAGTTCGCTATCGAAGCGGAAACGAAATGGTGAGCGGCTATTTGGCTGTGCCCGGAACCCCGGGCAAGCATCCGGCGCTGATTGTGATTCACGAGTGGTGGGGACTCGTGCCGTGGGTGAAAGAGCAAACGCGAAAATTCGCCGCGGCCGGTTTCGTCGCTCTGGCGGTTGATCTCTATCGCGGCCAAACCGCGACGACGCCCGCGGGCGCGCGCAAGCTGATGATGGCGCTGCCGCCCGAGCGCGCGATGCAGGACTTGCAAGCGGCATTCGCGTACTTGGAATCGCAACCGGGCGTGCGGGCGGCGAAAATCGGCGTCGTGGGCTGGTGCTTTGGGGGAGGGTGGGCGCTGCGGCTCGCGGTGCATCAGCCGCGTCTGGCCGCATGCGCGGTGAATTACGGCGAATTGCCGACGGACCCCGAGCAGATCCAGGCGATCCGTTGTCCGGTGCTGGGCAATTTTGGCGCGCTCGACCCGGGCATCACTCCGGCCAAAGTGCGCGCGTTCGAGGCGGCGATGAAGCAGGCGGGAAAATCCATCAACGCGAAGATTTATCCCGGAGCCAGCCACGCATTTGAAAACCCGAATAACAAGATGGGCTATCGTCCGGAAGCCGCGGCGAACGCGTGGAAGCGGATGGTGGCGTTTTTCGACCAGAAGCTGAAGTGAGCCGGGCCGACGAACAGTGTTCGCATGGCGCAAGGGCTTTGACGGGATGGGAAAAGCGGCCCATGGCGCGGCGCGGGCCCGAGTGGCATGATGGGGCGTTGCCTGGAAGGCCGGCCAGTGAAGTTGACTCGCCCGGCGGGCCAGACTATAGTGAGTGCACGTTGATACTTGGGTAGCGCGGGCGCGACTTGGCTCAACTGAATCTGCCGAACGGGCTGACGATCCTCCGGATCTTTTTTGTGCCCCTGCTCGTGGTCGTCCTGTTGACACGCGAGCCGAACTTCAACGTCTTCGGACTTCCCTTCCATTTCGAGATGTGGGGCGTGCTGATTCTGCTGGTGGCGGCGAGCACGGACGTGGCCGACGGCTACCTGGCGCGGAAGCGGCGCGAGATCACGACACTGGGAATATTGCTGGATCCGATCGCGGACAAGCTGCTGATTTCGGCCGCTTTCATTTCCCTGGTGGAAATGGGCCTGGCGCCGGCCTGGATGGTGGTGATTGTGATCGGGCGGGATTTCACGGTGATGGGGCTGCGAAACATCGCGGCGGCGGAGGGATTGGTGATTCCGGCCTCGGCGCTGGGCAAGACGAAGATGGTGCTCGAGGTGATCACGGTTTCGATTTTGATACTTGCGGCCAAACATCCGATGTTTCGGCTGCTGGGGACCCTGCTCTTATGGCTGGTGGTGATCAGCGCGGTGGTATCGGCCGCGCATTACTTCACGGTCTTCTGGCGCCAGGTGGACGGCCGGATCAAACAGCGGCAATTGAACCCGATTGTCGTCGCCCAGGAGAAGAAGACCGAAGATGTCGTCGCTCGCCCCTGAATCCCGCGTAATCCTTCTGAAACTGGCGCGCCAGGCCATCGAATCGGCCGTCGCGCGGCAACCGCTCGAAACGCCGCAGCCGAATCCCGATCTCGATCGGCGGCAAGGCGCGTTCGTCACTTTGACGCACTACGGACGGCTGCGCGGCTGCATCGGACGCATCGAACCGACCGACCTCCTCCCGCGCGTGGTGATGGATTGCGCCGCGGCCGCCGCCACGCGGGACCCGCGATTTCCCCCGGTGCCCGCGGGCGAAGTTCCCGAGCTGGAAATCGAGCTCTCCATTCTTTCCGCGCCGTTTCCCACGCGGCCCGAACAGATTGAAATCGGGCTGCACGGCTTGATCGCGAGCCGCGACGGCCAGCGAGGCTTGCTGCTGCCGCAAGTGGCCGACGAGCAAAACTGGCCGGTGGAACGATTCCTCGAAGAGACGTGCCTGAAGGCCGGGCTCGATCCCTACGCGTGGAAACAGCCGGGAACGACCATCGAAGCGTTCACCGCGGAAGTCTTCAACGAACACGAACTGGCGGATTTGCTGCGCGGCAACGCGGCCACGTCCTGAATATTTCCCCGAAAATCGCCGCCATCGCCGGGCGCGCCGCGCGCGGCGAAGCTGTCCGCTCGATTCCCCTTCCTACCGCGTGAGCCAAGAACGCGCGCGGACCGTCAAGACGGCGTACGGGAAAATCCACCAGAGCAGCAGCAGGTCGAAATACGAAAACAAAATGCCGTAAAGGAAATCCAGGGAGCGCTCGCTGCGCAGGAAATAAAGCGAATAGAAGAACGAAACGATGGCGACGGCCAGACCGAAGCGCAGCAGCGTGACCGGATGCTCCCAGGTGAGCACGGCGAGCAGGCCAAGCGTCGCGTAATTGACCGGATAGTGGAGGTTCGTCACCAGACGGTCCCAGAGCGCGACGGCGGCGTAGAGCGGCGGGCGCTTCCAGACGATTTTCAGAAAGCGTAATTCCTCGCGCACGTAGCTGCGGTTCCAGCGAAGAAACATCTTGCACAATTTCTTGTAAGTGGTCGGCACGAGCGTGGCGACCATGGCGGTGCGCTGATAGACCGTGGAATGGCCGCGCGAAAGGATCCAGTTCGTCAGCGCGCGGTCCTCGCCGAACGTGCATTGCGCGCCGAGAAACGTCTGGCGGATCCATTCGCCCAGCACTTCGCGGACGACGCTGGTGCGGTACGCGGTGAGCGCACCCGGGCAGCAATAGACGGTGCCGTAGGAGGATTCGACGGCGCGGAGAACGTCGAAGGAAAGGATGTAGCGCACGTGCAGCATGCGCGGCAAAAGGCCCTCGCGGCGGTTGTACGCGGCGACTTTGCCAGCGACGGCGCCCACCTTGGGATCGCGGAACGGCCCGGCAATGGCCAAAAGCGCGCCGGGGGCGAGAACGCTATCGGAATCCATCGTGACGACGATTTCGCCGCGAGCGGCTTCGAAGCCGGCGGCGAGCGCGGCGCGCTTACCCTGATTTTTCGGGAAACGGACGGCGCGCACCAGGTCCGGCCATTCGCGCGCGGCTTGCTCGATGTAGGTCCACGTGGCGTCGCGGCTGCCGTCGTCCACGACGAAAATCTCCAGGCGGTCGTGAGGATAGTGGGCGCGCACGGCGGATTCGATCGAATTGCGCACCATCGGGCCTTCGTTATAGGCGGGAATGATGACGGTGAGCGAAGGCGCCGTTTCCATCGCCGCGGCGGGAAACGGACGATAGCGCATCCACAGAAGGGTGCGGAAGATGAGCAGCACGATGCCCATGCTCACCCATAACATGCTGGGGCGAATCCAGAACCGCACCCAATGATGCTTTTCGGCGGCGTTGGCGATGGGAGAAAGCAGGAAACCGTGAATATCCGCGTGAACCAGCAGCACGAGGCCCAGCAGAATGCCGCCATACATCAGCCAGTACCAGGGATCGCGAAACGGCTTCTCCGCGAACACCAGGTCTTCGGCCTGCTCGGGCACTTCTGTCTCCAGCTCCGGACTGCTTGTGGACACGGGGTCAATCAACCTATACCGGGTTGGTTGCTCGGGTGGTCGAAAAGGTTTCATCAAAGATGGGGTCCGGGATAAAACCGGCGCCGGCGATTGGGGCGCTGGAGCGGCGAACCGTGGCTGATGGCGAGATCCGGAAATCGCGAAACGCCTGCCCGCCGCGAGGATGCGGAGAACTATTTAATTACGGCGGAATCGCCCAACACGATCTGCTGGCGAGTGGAGGTGACGAGAACCGTCGAAGCGGTCGGCGAAACGCGCAGAATGATGCCTTCGCCCAGGCGTTCCGGGGGCATTTCGCGCGCGGGATAATGCACCGGGGAACGGCCGAAACCGTCGATTCCACTTGCCGAGCCGGAAATCTGGTAGAGCGACGTGTGGCCCGCGTCCGTTTGTCGAAAGAAAAACACGGGCGTGCCAGGTTTTGCTCCTTTGCGCGAACCCACATTCACGTAGAGGGTTTCGCCCGCGCCGATTTCCTGGCGAAAATCCTTCGCTTCGACCACTCTAGCGCGCACGTATTGTCCTGAGCGCGGGCGGCGTGATTTCGCTTGCGCGGGAAACGCAGGAAAAGGACGATTCGCGAAAGGCGTCAGGCGGTCGCCACGCTCCATCGGGACGCAGGAAAAGACGATGCGAGCCAGAGCAATTTTCGGGTTCGCTTCGATCACGCGCACGCGGCCGACGTCTTCCCACATTCGTCCCATTCGTTTTCGCAAACCGCTTTCGCCGTGAAACCAGGAAATTTCGGTTGGGTCCTTTACGGCGCGTACCACCAGAAATTCCTTACCGGCTTTGACGGCCGCGCCCCGCGGGTGAATGTAGACGGAATCGCCTTGGGAAAATTCGAGGTGATACGTGGAACCCGGCCCGGAAACCACATAGCCCACCATGCGCGGTGGGTGCTTCGTCACGATGCCAGAACAGTAGATTTGCGTGACGGTCGGCAGATCGAGCGAGGGACGCGATGCGCCACGCGGCGCGGCGGAAAGAGGCGCAAAGGCTGCGCTCACAAGCATGGCAGATGCTGCTAGAGGGGCCGAAACGTGGCCGAACCGCGGTGCGGCGCGCCGAGCAGCGGTCCGCTCCGCGTTTGTTACGCTCGAAGTTCCGTTCCGTTTGGAAACAGTTGTTTTCATCGCTGAATTCGCCTCCATGGGAGAAACTATGCGCGGGCGAGCACGCGGTCAATGGTACCGGCGACGCGCTCGTTTACACTTTCGCGGCCGAATTCCTTGCTGCGGCGCAAGGCGAGCGCTGCGCTGCGGTTACCAAAGCTTCTCGAAACAATTTCGTTTTTTGTGCCCCGTCCGGTCGGTACGAAACGCCAGCCGTTTGGCCAGTAGCAAGCGCTGGTTGGTGGAACATTTTCGCCGTGGCAGGGTGTCACAGGTGGTCGAGCAAAAATTCCGATAGGTGGCTTTGTTTCGACAAGATAATTTTTCCAGGGTGTCACTTCTTGGGCCTCTTCTACGTGGACTTCGGTGCGCGAATTCGGAGTTACGGCCCTCCTCGGGAGGGCGAACCGCATTCCTCTCCGTGCGAGCCTCAGCACGTGACGTTTCCTCCTTCCTGCGGGTAAGGGGCCACTCTTTTTTCTGCACGCGAGGACATTTTCGCGCGATGCGACTCGGAGCGCGAGGGGAGGGTCTACGTAAGGCGCGGGGGGTGGCTAGGGGGTGGGTGGTTTTACTTCGTCTGACTATTTCGCCCTAGTCTTAAGACGCTGGCCCTTCTACGGGTGGCTCCGTCAGCTTCGTGGTTGGCGTCATGCGTCGTCGGGGACCCTTTTCCATTTTCCTTTCGAGCGTGCGACGGACCGCTGGAATGTAACAACTGCCGGCTCTTGCGTTGCCGTGGGCGCGTCGCGGCCCGCCGGGATTGCCCTCGCCTCGAAGTCGTCCAGCACTTTGAGTATCTCCTTCGGGTCGCTGTCTGGGGGCGGTACGTTCAGAGTCTTCGCTTTGGGGCTCGGCTCCTTCGGAGCGCGGTTCCGCGTCGGCGGTTTCAGGTGTTTCTCCCACAGGCGGGTCACGAGGTAAGAGTCGTCGTTGGGCGGATACTTGGCGAACGCAAAAAGACCTCGTTCTTTTTGGTCTTCGGGAAATGCAGCGAAATACTCATCGATCCGCCCCAGATCGGCCTTCAGGTCGCGGCCATTCACGAATGATTGGTGACTCCTCAGAAAATACGGAGCTGTCCGCAAGTGCAGGTTATCCTTTGACGTGAACACCATGCAGAACGGCAGGTAGTACAGGTATGAGATGTCCACCGTATTGCTCTTGCGCTCGCTTCCGATGAGCTCGGCCACGACTCCCAAGTTGAAGAAAAGGTTGACGGTGAGCACGTGCGTGAAATAGGGTGCGAACTCCCTTATCGGCGGTCGTCGAAGGTTATCCCAGCGTGCGACTACGTCCTGTATCCAGTCCGTGTCGATGGTCGTAAATGCTAGCCCCATGCGTAACACGGCGTACTGGTCGGGCCCGTCGATCAGGCGGTCCGCGAGGTCTTTGATGTCTGCGAGGGTTCTCGGCCTACCCGCCTGTTTCCAAATTTCTCTGAAATTCTCGGAGTTGGCCCTGAGGTCGGCCGCTTGCAGTTCTCGGCGCCATTTCTTGGCGTGCGTTCGCTCGACTTCAAGGAATTTGCGTTCCTGCCAGCGACCGAAGGCTTCGGCTTCAGGTGACTGCTTGTAGACCACACCTTTGCGTCCCTCGAGCATCACTGGCCGGCCTCCACCGAGGACGGGGAATCCTCTCATTTCGACGCTTCCCTTGCCCGTCAACTCGCCCCATATCAGGGATAGGTGGTGCATGTTCGGGTAGGAATGCATGTCAGGGGTCTTATAGGCGATCTCGCCAACCACCTGCTCCGGGGTCTTACCCCTTCTGACCTCCTTCTCCAGGTCGGCGAGGGTCTCCATGTAGAACGGGGGTGTGATGTTCGTCATGAAGAAATTGTCGAGCCACACGGCCTCGTCGGGGTTAAGACTTTGGAGGGTGGACTTGTCGAAGATCAGGATGGGGCCCATGGCCATGGCGACCCTGCTTCTAGTTGTCCGTCCGGACCGCGGACATCATCTCAGCATTGTCGCACCGATTCGCGCTCTATACCGCATCCGTGACCCGTTTGTCGCCCACGTCAGCGCGCCCCTGGAGCGGCAAGCCCGAGCGTGAGGGCTGTCGCGGATATCCAGAAGATCAGCATCGCCAGGCCCATCAGGCGAACGGCGAAAAGTATCCGCCAATCGCTCCCGGCCTGTGGACGGGTGGGCATGGACCATCCCACAACGTTCCGCGGCCAGCAGAGGGCCCAAGCTCCCGAGACAGCGAACAGCAGTAGGAAGCTGAGGTTGCTCGAATGTGCCTGGAGCCTTTCTTGGACCGTGCCGGCGCCGAGCCGGCCAACAACGTCATGGACGAACGCGACGAAGACCCCCGCACCGCCCAGTAGGTAAATCGAGGCGTACAAAACCGCACGGGGCCGGCTGAGGGGAGTCTCGGGTGGGTTAAAGCGCTTTGTAAAAAACCAACCTAGGCGGCGGGTCCGGAGGACATATATGCCCTGCCAGGACACGGCGGCGCAAAGAAGGGTGACCCCGTTCACGACTACAAGCATCCGAGCGACGCCGTCTCCCGTCACGCGGCCAGTATACGCTCGCCTGCGCCTCAGCCCAACGGGGGCGAGCCGGCGATGACGTGCTGGAAGAGTTCGCGGCGATGAAGGAAGCGCGGCGCGAATTCCGCGGACGATGGACGCGCGCTGTTCCTCCCGCAGTTCGCTGGCATTGCCCAAGGGTCCGCTGCCCCCACGACCCAAGGGGCGTGTCGTGGCTACCAATGCTGTTAGTCGTCCGGGTGCCCGCTAGAACACGCTGACCTTGTTTCCCATTCGCACGGCGAATGCCCCGTTGGGAGAAACCGCGAAATCATAATTTTCGTTCGACGGTATTTTTTCAAGATCAATCGAACATTCTTTCATTCTTCTCGCCGTATCATAAAAATTAATGCGGACTGGTCTGGGAGGTAAGCCCCTGTCAAAGGGATCCCATGGCCAGTGCTCCAGAACGACAGCAAGAGCATTCCCGTTGATCCCAATCGCACCGATTTCATCGTGGAACTTCAGTTGCCACCACAAGCTTCCATCCATATGGAATAGCTCAAGCTCCTTGCAGGACGGTTCCTCGGTGTGCTGAGGTATGCCAACGAATGCTGAGGCCACGCAGTTCCCGAGCTTCTCACTTTTCAATTCCCTATCAAGCTCGCCAAGTTCCCGCAGCGACGTGGGAGTCCTCGGTTGGCTTTGGTGCCTTGCCAAGTCGTGCCAGAGGTAATCGGCCTGGGGCCAAAATGGCACATCGCCTGGCGATGGGTTGGGGATTGTTCTGAGGGTCTTGGCGTCAACCAGAGCCTTCTGGTCTCCCGCAGGGCCACCTGGCCGATTGTACCAGTGGTGTTCCAGGAAGAGCAGGTTGCCAGGCGGCACGATAACGCTGAACCAGTAGTCATGGAGATTCGCGGCGTTTGTTGGCAGGGCTCTTGTGGCAACTTCCCGGAGGTCACTGGAATAGGCGTACAGCATCCCGCCTGTTCTAACCAGGAGACCTCCGCCGTGAGTTCCGTAGATTTCGGACTGGCCAGAAGCCGTCGTAGGCCACTGAAGTCGGCGGAGCTCATGTCCGTCCCGTTCATCCAGGAATACCGCCTCCAGGGTGAACCGTCCTCCGCCTTCGTTCGCCTTCCTTCGCTCCAGGGTGGTCAGCTCATTCTCAACGACGTAGTAGACAACCAACGTGTCGGCTGAGGTGAAAAGCATGCCCCGCTGTCGCTGCCAGGCCGCTGGGCGCCTCGCCGTGCCGAAGGAGCTGAGGTGGTACGTCGAGACGAGATCAACCGTCCACCTCGGCTGAGCGCATGGCCTGTCGCCGTGGGCGGCTCCTAACGCGAACGTTATCGCCAGCGTGCACAGGACTCGCATCACCAAGGGTTCCCTGACGAGACGATCGTATTGCCGAGGACTACATCCATCGCTAAATTTACTAAGTCCCCGAGGCCGTTGGCTACGGCTTGGCCAGTTCATTTTTTGGCGGCGCATAGCCATCGGCATGATACCCCCGCAAGAGCAGCGGCTGGGAAAAATCCATTGGCCTGAACAGCGCGTTCCTTCTGCCGTTGGAGTCCCCGGTCACGTGGCGGTGTTTCGCCGCGTTCGCCGAAAATCCCTCGTTCGAGCCCACGGGCCCACGACACAAAAATCGTGTCGTGGCTACCAATGCGACTCGTCCGCGCCCGTCGGGGTCGCGGCAAGCACCACTCCCTGGATTAGCACGAGGAGAAGCCCTGCGACCAGCCCAATGGTCGCGTCGCGCTGCCAGTTGGCCAGGTGCAAGCCAAGGCGGGCAAGGGGCAGGGATTCGCGCCGCGTCAAGAGGTACACCAATCCCAGGATCAAGGCGTCACCGAGGAAAGAGGCGTAGCGCCGAAACGCCACTGCCTTTTCGCGAAGCGCGTCGGGCATCGTTTCGTGTGGGCGGTCTCTTACCGCGCGCTGGACGCCCCACGGGAATTCCTGAGGGTTAAAGTAGAATCCGAGCAGGAAGGCAACTGGGAAGATCGCCAGCGCAAGATAGGGGTTGTGCCTGACAACCGTTCAACAGGCTGGTTGAAGCTAACCAGATGGCCAATCGGCGCCACTCTATTGACGCTTCCTGTTATCGAGATTAAGGCTCACCGGTCCGTTCCGCTCTCGTAGGAGCTGCGAAATAGTCTTGGACGGCAAGGCCGACCGCACCCTCGGCGGAATTGCACGCGCGATGTGACCTAGCGTTAGACGTTGAACCGGGAAATGAGCTAGGGCCACCGCCAAGCCGAGGTAGACACCGCGCAGGCCGAGGACCGCAAAGAGAGCTGTGCAGACCGCCACGTTGGCTAGTCCAGCCCACCATAGGTAGGAGGTGGTTGCCTGGAGACGTGCCCCGCACGCAGGACATGGGAAGGTTCCCACAGGGCGGATAAGGTCTGCCTTCAGAGCCGCGCCGCAGGTGGGGCAAGTCCTGACGCGTTTCCTCATCATGGCCCGAGGACCACCTTCCGAAGCTTGGCAATGGCATACCCGACCGATTCAAGCGGCGATGCCGGGGCTACCGGCCCGGAAGCGACGCCCTTCACAGGAGAGTGGCCGCAGTTTTGTCGGTTCATTTTTTCGCGGCGCATGCGCGTTGGGATGATACCCTCGCGAGGACAGCAACGGGGAAAAATTTTCTGGCCTGGGCGGCACGTTCCTTCTGCCGTTGGCATCCCGGGTCACGTGCCGCGGGCCTTCGCCGAGAGGACGAAAAGCTATCGTTCGAGCGGTGTCGGGGTGTGCGACATTCCTCCGCAGGTTCACCGCGGGCGCACAAGGGCCACGAGAGTAGTGGGCCACTTTGGGGAGTAGTTCACGCTCGATGCAGGAGGGAGTGGTGAAAGGCCGCGAGCGGGTGGGTGTTGGAGCGGCGCACAGGCAGGACCCCGACAGAAGAATCGGGGCGAGGTGCCTGTGCCACTGCCAAGTGGTACCCCCACGACACAGAGAGCGTGTCGTGGCTACCGATGCTGGTGGGCGCCCGAGCGCCCACGACACAAAAATCGTGTCGTGGATGCCAATCCTGTTAGCATGGGAGTTTTCACGGCGGGAGCGTTGAACCGGAAAACGAAATTCGATCCTATCTGCGCCGTCGTCGCCGCGCCCAGCGCAGCGGAGATGGCGGCGCAGTTGCGCCACGCGCTGCGGTTCACGCGGACGGTGGAACTGCGGCTCGACTGGCTGAGGAATGGCGCGGAGCGGCGGCGGCTCTTCGCGTGGCTCGCGCGGCACAAACCGAAAGCGGCGCTGAT
>JAKAOH010000123.1 GCA_021812285.1 Acidobacteriota bacterium
GCATGCCGTCAGAATCGGCCCTCTGAATCGCATGGCAGACCCTCCTGGCGCAAAATTTCGCACGCCATTGTACTCGCGAACGGCCGCGGAGAAACCCATAAACCTGTGCAAAACTATTGGGTTAGAGGCGGAGGGCGATCTTTGATCGCGGAAACGGGCGTTTCCGCAGCGGGTCAAGTAAGTCCATTAACTATCAATAGCTTACAATGCATTGAAGCAGGCGCGGCCAACTCGCGGGCAAACAATACCGTCGCTGGTCTATCAAGCATTTTGCGTTTTCCACACTATTTTCACATGGCGCTTTTCGGCCTGTTCATCGCGAACTTACGCTTGTTTCAGGGTTTAGCGTCCCGCTCGCGCAGCGATTCGGGAGCAATTTTTCGCGCCACGGATTCGGGTAGTTCCGCTTTCACCCAGATTTCCGAATCCCGCACTTCGCTTTCGATCACGCGGCCGCTGGCGCGAATCGCGGAGAGGCGTCGGCCGTCGGAAAGCGAGAGTCGCAGGCGCACCAGCACGAGCGGATCCACCGTAAGGCGGCGATCGATTGTTTCGATCACTTCGTCGAGGCCGTCGCCCTTGAGCGCCGATACAACAACCCCGCCGTTCGCCGCACGGAGCGCCGCGCGTTCATCATCGGAAAGCCGATCGGCCTTGTTGAGCACGCGGATTCGCGGGCAATCTTTCAGCCCGAGTTCGCCGAGAACCGTTTCGACGGCCTGTTCCTGTTCGGGATGCCGCGGACTGGAGACATCGATCACGTGCAGAATCAGCGCTGCTTCCTCGAGTTCTTCGAGCGTGGCGCGGAATGCGGCGATCAATCCCGGAGGCAAGTCGCGAATGAATCCCACGGTGTCGGAAAGCAGCACACGCCGCTTCGACGGCAGCCGCAGGGCGCGGACCGTGGGATCGAGCGTGGCGAACATGCGGGCCGAAGCGACCACCTGGGCGCGCGTCAGGGCGTTGAACAGCGTGGATTTTCCCGCGTTCGTATAGCCCACCAGCGCCACGGTGTGCAGCGGCACGCCGCTCCGCGTCTGCCGCCGCATTTGCCGCTCGCGCCGCACCGCGCCGAGAGTCCTTCCGAGTCGCGCCACTTGCGCGCGGATACGACGCCGGTCAGTTTCGAGTTTTTGCTCGCCGGGGCCGCGCGTGCCGATGCCGCCGCCCAGCCGCGAAAGCTCGGTTCCGCGCCCGGCTAGCCGCGGCAGCAGGTAATTCAGCTGCGCGAGTTCCACCTGGAGCTGTCCTTCGCGGCTGCGCGCGTGCCGCGCGAAAATGTCGAGAATCAGCTGCACGCGGTCCACCACGCGCAGGCCGGTCACCCGCTCGATATTGCGGTGCTGTACCGGGCTCAGGCTCGAGTCCACGATCAGCAGCGAAACGCCAAGCATTTCCGCCGTCGTCTGAATTTCCTTCAGTTTCCCTTCGCCGAAGAGCGTTGCCGGATCGGCCGATTCGCGCACCTGCACCATCTTTCCGGCCACTTCCGCGCCTGCGCTTTGCGCGAGTTCGGAAAGCTCTTCCATGGATTCGCGAAGCGGAGGCTCGCCTTCGGGCGCACCGGGCGCGTGGCGCCGCTTGAATCCGAAGCCCAGCAGAAGAACCGATTCGCGTCGCCGCGTTTCGTGAAGGGTTTTCATTCGTTCCCGGCAATCGTTCCTGGAATCCGTCCCGACATGGGGAACGCCAAACGCGGCGCCGGAAGGAAAGGAGTTTTCATGGGAAGGATGGCCATCTTCGCGGATTATATCGTGCCGCGCTTCGGCGCGTCACCACGGCCTGTGAGAGCTTCGCCGGCCACGTCTTCGGCGATGGCGGACTGCACGACGGCCAGCGCTTCCGCGGCCACGCTCGGGTCGTCGCCGAATCCTTCGATCCAGTGGACGCCCGTTTCGCGCCGGAACCAGGTGATCTGGCGCTTGGCGTAGCGCCGCGTGTTTTGTTCGATGCGTTCGATCGCCTGCTCGCGCGTCAGTTCGCCCGCCAGATATTCGCGCCATTCGCGATAGCCGATGAAGTCGAAGGGTTTCGCATCCGGCGCAACCCCGCTTTCCGCGAGCCGCCGCACTTCGTCGATCCAGCCCGCATCCAGCATCGCTTGAGTACGGCGCGCGATTCGCGCGTAAAGCGCCTCGCGCGGGGGCATAAGCCCGATTTTGACCGGTTTGTATCCTTCGAGGCCCGTTTGCCCCGCGCGATGCAGCGCGGAAATCGGGGTTCCGGCGAGCAGGCACACCTCGATCGCGCGAATCGTTTTCGGAATGTCTCGCGGAGCGATGCGCCCCGCCGCCGCCGGATCGAGTCGTTCGAGCACGCGATGCAGGTAGACGTGGCCGCGCTCTTCCGCGCGCCGTCTGAGCCGCTCGCGCAAATCCTCCGAGCGCGCGGGTGCTTCGCACAGGCCCTCCAGCAGCGCGCGCAAGTAGAGGCCGGTGCCCACGGTGAAAATCGGCAGCCGTCCCCGCCGCGCCAGATTCTCCAGCACGCCGAGCGCAAGCCGGCGGTATTCGCCGGCGTGAAAAATTTCCCCGGGTTCCAGCAGGTCGAGCAGATGATGGGGAATTCCGCGGCGTTCCTGGGTAGTGGGTTTCGCCGTGCCGATATCGAATCCGCGGTACACCTGCGTCGAATCGCACGCCACCACTTCGCCGCTCAGCTGCTCCGCCAGTTCCACGGCCAGCGCCGATTTGCCGGAAGCCGTCGGGCCGACGATGGCCAGGAGCGGCAGCGGCCGTTTCACCGCAGCACCCCCCAATAGCGCACCAGCAGGAAAAGGATGGCGGCGAGCGCCAGGAGGAGCGCTCCGGTGATTTGTGCTCGGCTCAGTTTCACTGGGAAGGCAGCGGCAGGTTATAGAGGAAAATGATTCGCAACTCGATGTACGGCCGCGTGTAGGCTGCCGGCAGCGGATCGAATGGATTCGAAGCGGTGATTGCAGCCATCGCCGCGCGGTCCAGCGGCCGCTTTCCCGACGTCATTTCCAGAATCGGATAGCCCGTAGGCACGCCTCCATTGGTCATCACCTTGAAGCGCAGCATCACGCGACCCTGGTCGCCCATCAGCGCCGATTCCGGCATCACCGCGTACCAGTTCCGGCGAACCACCGCCAGCAGACGTTGAATGTAGCTCGTGAAATCCACACCGTCGGTCGGCGTCAACAGTTGCACGCTGCCCGAAAGTTGCCCTGTACCAGGCCCGCCCGGCTGTCCCGATCCTCCCGGCATCTGCGGAGGTGCCGGCACCCGATCGCTGAATCCGTAGCTGGGAGTTGTGGCGCTGCGTGCGGCCGCGCGAAGCGACTGTTCGATTGCTTGGCCTGGCGACATTACCGGTGGCGCGATAATTGTTTTCGGGCGCGGCGGCGTCACGTTTTCCAGGCGCGGCGCCTGCTGCGGCTTGGGCGCGGGCGGCTCGGGCCGCGGCTGCTGTCGCGCTTCTTGGACAGGCGGCGCGGGCGGCACCACGCGCGGAGCCGGCTGCGGCGCGGGACCTGGCTGCGGGGAAACCTGCGGCTCGGGCGGCGCCAGGAGGCTCCGCTGGCCGATATCGAGCCGCATCTTGTCGCTGGGCTTCTGCGGCACAGGTTTTGGCCGCGGAATCTTTTTCAGATTGGGCGGCAAATAGACGTAGCCCAGCTTGTTATTGTTCAAAGCTTCTTCGATCGGGTTCGTCCTGTACTGGTGGATCATTCCCGGCAAGGTGAGGAAGAAAATAACCAGCAGCGCGTGAAACAGCACCGAAAACGCCGGTGCCAGGAAATCCCAATCAATTCCTCGCTTTTTGTCGGGCAAAAGGCGCGGCTCGCCGCTCACCAGCAGGTCGGTTTCCACCAGGTCCTGCAGCACTTCCACCGAAAACGGCTCGGGCTCGAGCGTCGGCCGGATGTGCGCGTCTTGCGGCACCACCACGCGATCGTCGAGTTCGGTGATCATCGGCTCGGAAGCCGCGAGTTCAGGCGGGAAGGGAACAATCGGCATATCGCGGGGAATCACGATCCGGTTGTTCAGCACGTCGAGAGGAACGTGCGAAGGAATATGCGAAATGCCGTCGAACGGGACGACCGGCATTTCCTGCGGGATCAGTTTCCGGTTGTCCAGCCAGGTTTTCAGCCGCTTCGGCGGTTTCGCCGGAGGGCCCGCAGGCGACGGGCAATCGGTTGGCACGAGCATTCGTGGAACGATCATGAACCCGCCTGGGAAGCCGCCGGCAACGGCACGCGGCCCGCATGTTCGCGCAGCGACGCCATCACGCGATCGGCCAATTCAAGCGCCCGCCGCCCAGCCGCACCATCCACCAGCGGCGTCTGGCGCGTCTGGACCGCGGCAAGAAACGCGCGCAGTTCGCCGCGCAACGGCTCTTCGGTTTCGACGTCCAGCTTCTCAAACTCGAAGCGCGGCTGGGGCCCCGGTTCGCCCACGCGAATCCGCAAGGCGTCGCGCCGCGCGAAATCCACGGAAACGTATTCATGCCGCTGGAAAAATCGCAGCTTCCGCACCCGTTCGGTGGAAATGCGGCTCGCCGTCACGTTGGCCACCGCGCCCGCTTCGAATTCCAGCCGTGCGTGTGCGATGTCCACCTTTTCGGTCACCACCGGAATTCCGACGGCTTTCACCTCGGTCACCGGCCCGGCGAGCGACAGCAGGATGTCCAGATCGTGAATCATCACGTCGTACACCACGTCCACGTCCAGGCTCCGCGGCGAAAAAACGCCCAGCCGGTGCACCTCGAAAAACAGTGGCTGCACGATCGTTTTGGCTGCCGCAACAACCGCCGGGTTGAACCGCTCCACATGCCCGACTTGTAGGATGCGCCGACCCCTACCGGCGGCTTCGATTAATTGATCGGCTTCCGCCAGGGTCGTTGCCATCGGCTTTTCCACCAGGACGTCGAGCCCGCGGCCCAGCAGCAGGGTTCCCACGCGGGCATGCTCCACGGTCGGCACGGCCACGCTGACCGCTTGCGCACGCGCCGCCAATTCGTCCAGAGACGCCAAGGCGACCGTCCCGAATTCCTTCGCCACGGCTTCGGCGCGGTCGCGGTCGGCGTCGTAAACGCCCACGAGGTTCGCTTCTTCGAGCCCAGCGTAAACGCGGGCGTGGTGGCGTCCGAAATCGCCCACTCCTGCGACGCCTACGCGAATCCGCTCCGTCATGGCGCCCCGCTCCCGTCCGCTTCGGGCTGCGCGGCCTCGATGCAGATCGAGCCGGCGTCGGCCAACTCCAAAACGCGCTCGCGCTCGAAAATCAGCGTTCGCCCGGCGTCAATCGCCAGAGCCGTCGCTCCCGCTTTGCACATCACCTCGATCGTTTTCGGGCCTACCACCGGAACGTCGAATCGCATGTCCTGCCGCGGCTTGCTCACCTTCACCACCGTCAGGGGCCTTCCGCCGGAAATCCGCGCGGCGCGCTCGATCGTTTCATCAGTGCCTTCCATCGCCTCGATCGCCACGCACGCGCGTTCGGAAATCACCACCGTCTGGCCCAGGTCGAGTCCGGCAATATGGCGCGCAATCTGCCGCCCGTAAGCGATATTGCCCGCTTCCTTTCCGTCCGGCGCGCGGCGCGTCAGCACGCCCGCTGCCGGGAGCAGCGGTTCGAGAAACAGCGTGGAATTCACCAGTTCGATGCCTTCGGCCGCCAGGATCGCTGCCACGGCTCCAATCAGCGCGTCGGTATTGCGCGTGGCCAAGCGTTCGAGCAGGGGCGCCATGCGGCCGTCAGGAGGTATATCGCTGAAGATTTGCCGATGCTTCACTTGGCCGGCCATCACCGCCCGCGTGACGCCTTCCCGGTGCAGCAGTTCGATGGCGCGGCCCAGTTCGCCCAGGCTGACCCAGTGGAATCGGTCGGCGGCTTGTTCCAAAGCGGGATTGGCTTCCTCGCGGATGGCGATTACCGCCATATCCACGCCTTGCCGTCGCGCCCCTTCGAGCACCAGCAGCGGGAAATCGCCGTTGCCCGCGATCAGCCCCCATCCCTGCGAGTTTACACTCTGTCCCATCAAGTCCAGTGGTCGGTCGCTATCTCCCCGCCGCCTACTTCGTGATTCCGCGCTCCGCTGCCTCGATAAACCTTAACAACTCTTCGACGTCCGGCGCACCGGCGAGAGTTTCCCTTATCTTAGCGAGCGCCTGTGACGTATTCAACTTCGACCGCAAGAGCAGCCGGTACGCCCTTTCGATCCCGGCAATGCGCTCCGGGGCGAACCCGTGCCGTTCGAGGCCTATGCGGTTTACCCCGTAGCATCGCGTCCCGCGTGGCGCCACGACCTTGGCAAACGGGGGAACGTCCTGCGTCACCACGGTGTGCGCGGCGATATAGGCGTACCGGCCGATCCGGCAGAACTGGTGCACCGGGCAGAACGCGCCGAGCGTGGCATCGTCCTCGATCGTCACGTGGCCGGCGAGCGTTGCCGCGTTCACCAGAATTACCCGGTCGCCCAGGACGCAGTCGTGCGCCACGTGGCTGTAGACCATCAGCAGGTTCCGGCTGCCCAGCCGCGTCACGCGGCCGCCCTGCGCCGTCCCGCGGTGCACCGTCACGAATTCGTGGAATTCGTTCTCGTCGCCGGCTTCGACGCGCGTCGGCTCGCCGCGGTATTTCAAATCCTGCGGCGCTCCGCCCACCGAGCAGAACGGGAAGAAAACGTTGCCGCGGCCGAATTTCGCCGGGCCGGAGAGGACCGCGTGCGGATGCACCACGGAATCGTCGCCCACTTCCACGTCGTCGCCGATCACCGCGAACGCGCCGACGCGTACGCCTTGTCCCAGCCGGGCGCGGGGAGAAACCGCCGCGCGCGGATCGATTTCCGTCATGGATTACGGTCCACCATCTTGCACATCAGCGTCGCTTCGGCCGCCAGTTGGCCGTCCACGCTGGCTTTGCCTTCGAGCTTGCAGAAAGTGCCACGCCAGCTCAGCACGTTCACCTCGATGCGCAATTGGTCGCCCGGAACCACGGGGCGGCGGAATCGCGCATCGTCTATGGCGACGAAGTAGAGCAGCTTATTATCCCTATCCGGGACTTCCTGGAGCAGCAACACGCCGCCCGCCTGCGCCATCGCCTCGACGACCAACACGCCGGGCATTACCGGCTTGCCCGGAAAATGCCCGGTGAAGTAGTGCTCCTGAATCGTCACGTTTTTCAGCGCCACCACGCGCTTCAGCCGTTCCATTTCCAGTACGCTGTCAATCAGCAGAAACGGGTAGCGATGGGGCAGTATCTTTTGTATCGCTATGGAATCGAGCATCATAAGTGATCGGCCTCGGAGGGCGCGCCAGCATGGCGGATTGCCCAAAAGGACGATTGATTATAGGCAAATCGAGCGAGCCTTCAAAGGAAGTTCGGTTAGGAAAACGCGGTGCGGAAAATTCCGCGCATCCGCTCCCGCGCCCGGCAATCCTTGCATGGATTTGCGTGCGCGCCTGCGGCGGCCTATGCTACCAGGTTTCCATGACGACTCGATCTGCATCCACCACGCTCGACGCCGCCGCGGCAAACGCCATCGCACGTCATTTGAAACGCAACCGCTCTGCCATGCTGGCCGCGCTGGGCCGTCTGGTGCGCGTAGAATCGCCCAGCACCGATAAACCGGCGCTCGACCGTTTCGCGCGCCTTCTGGCCGGCGAATGCCGTCGCGCCGGGGCAAAAGTACAGATCTCGCGCCAGAAAAAAGCAGGGGATCACGTCGTCGCCCGTTTTTTTTCGTCCACACGCGGCCGGCCCATTCTGATCGTCGGCCACTACGACACTGTCTACCCGCTGGGAATACTCGCTCGCATGCCGTTTCGCGTCCGCGACTCCCGCGCCTGGGGTCCCGGCACGCTCGACATGAAATCCGGGATCGTCATCGCGCTCTCGGCGATCCAGGCGCTGCGCGCCGCGCGCATTCCACCCGCCGCACCGGTCGTCTGCCTTTTCACTTCCGACGAGGAGATTGGCAGTCATTCCTCGCGCGCGCTCATCGAGCGCCTTGCGCACCGCTCCCGCGCGGCGCTCGTTCTCGAGCCTGCGGCCGGACGGGAAGGGAAGTTGAAAACCGCGCGCAAGGGCACGGGTGAAATCGAGCTCACGGTGCATGGGAAGTCCGCGCACGCGGGCTTGAATCCGCAGGAAGGCGTGAACGCCATCCACGAGATTGCTCTCCAGATCGAGCGCATCCGCGGGTTCAACGATCCAGCCACAGGCGCGACGGTAAACGTCGGGGTGATCGAGGGCGGAACGCGATCGAACGTGATTCCCGAGTCGGCTCGCGCTTCGATCGATTTGCGTGTGGTTCGCGCCGAGGACGCCGCTCCGATCGAAGCGCGATTCGCAGCGCTCAAACCGTGTCTTCCGGGCGCGCAAATCGAAGTCCGGGGCGGTTTCAGCCGTCCGCCGATGGAACGCACGCCGCAAGTCGCAGCGCTCTTCGCTCATGCGCGTCGCCTGGGCGATCTCGTCGGCTTGCTGCTAGAGGAAACCGGCGTAGGCGGCGGTTCGGACGGCAATTTCACCGCCGCGCTCGGCGTTCCCACGCTCGACGGGCTGGGCGCCGTCGGTACGGGCGCACACAGCCCCGAGGAATTCGTGTTCGCGGATTCGCTCCCGGAGCGCGCCGCGCTCGTGGCTCTGCTGCTCGCGTCAATCCCCGACACTCTGCCGGCGCAATAGCGGACACCGTGCAGCGCTTGGAATCTGCTAGGCGCGGCCGCCGCGGCTTATGACCGGCGGCTTGGTCGGATCGTGGAAAGTAATCGCTACGGCGTAGCCCTTGCGGACGTTGCTCACGAGAGCTGGCCGGAAACACGCCAAGCATATGCCCACCGGACGGCGAACACTTGAATAAACGATCCCGGCCGATCCTGAAGCCAATAGCGCCCTTGCCAGCTTCTGTGAACTTTTGTAGCTGTTCGGGTCGAGACAGTTCGAATAGCGTGGGTCATCGCGAATGTCGTGGAAGGCGGCGCGGAAGTCTGCGAGATAATCGCGGAGCGTAAATGTTTCCGCCTCGCGCCAGGCAATCTCCTTCAGCTCCTCGGCCTTGTGGAAAGCGATTTCGGCCTCGGCGGTTTCGAGTTCGAATGCGGCGTACCACGCGCCTCGATCGGAACCATTGAACCGGCTGCCCGCGGGTTGGGCATGGGTGAAAGCTGCATTCACGATGTGCGCGTAAGAAACGCCAAACAGCAATTCATGGACGCTGATGCCCGGCAACAGGTTCGCTTCTCCGAGCATCCGGTCGTTTGTCACGCCATCGAGTTCATAGAGATCCCGCAGTTCATCGTCGTCCTCGGCAAGCCTCCGGAATACGCGCTCGCTGGCCTCGCGAGCGGGAATCAGGCGATGCGTGTCGTCTTGTCGTAGAGTGGAGACCCCGGGCGTCACCGGCCCCCTCGACGCGCGTCGAGAAGTTGGCGGACGCGAACGAACGCGGGCAGCCCACCCTTGATCATGTAATCCAAGGGCCTCTCGCCCTTGAACATCGGGTTCGAGTTGGGCAGAGTAATCCAGGAATCGGCCAGTTTTCGGCTGTAAAGGATATTCAGCGCCTTGAAGATCCCGAGCAGCAGGGAAATCCTCGTGAGCTTGTCCTGATCGAGGACTTTCTTGCCTCCACGCTTCAGTTGGTAGAAGACGCCGTTGGATACGCCACCCAGAAGTTTCCGGGACGATTCGTCTCGCAAATGCCATGCCTGGGCCAGCTTGAAAAATGCCGGCGCCGCCGCGCGGCTCAGCCGCACCTGCACCGCTCGATCCGAGAGGTCCGTCCCGGCCGGCGAGGAAAGTCCCACCAAAGGCTGTTGAGCCAGCGCCATTGAACCCTCCATTTATGGAGGATTATAACTTCACAAAGGGATCGTTGCAAGGGACGGTCCAGGATAGGTTCAAGAGGGCTATTGACACAGACTGGTCTGTAGCGCAAACTAGTTGTCGTGAATGACCATTCCCAATCCTACGCGGGCATTGAGTGGGGCCGAGGTTTGCAGTGGCGATGGAGGTTCCCGTGAAAAACGAGGTCGATGCCTATCTGGAACGGCCAAAGCGATACGAGAACGTCGACGGCACCGGAGAAATATTTTTTGGCCTGATGTTTCTAGGCTTTGCCGTGGCTGAATGCCTGGAAGGCCTCTTGACGACGGGGTCGCCGAGGTGGATGCATCTGGTCGCACTCAACGCCGCCATGATTCCGGCTTTCGGGCTGGGCCTTTGGCTCCGCAGGTTCGTGAAGAAGCACTGGACCTGGCGACGCACGGGCTACGTCGCGTACCGGCGTGGCGCCGGGTGGTGGGTCGCGCTCACTGCGAGCCTTCTCATTGCGGCGACGGCCTCTTTGGTTCTTGGGCTCGTGGAGCATCATGCGGGAGCGAACCTTTCTCGGATTGGTGAGTGGGCTGTCTATCCGGCGGTGTACGCGCTTTGGGTTTTGTTCGCGGGCAGGGAGCATTTGTGGAAATGGCTGGTGCTTCTCGTAATGGTTTTGGGCCTCGCGGTCTTTGGGCTTCGCGTTCACGGAGACTTCGCACGGGTTGGATGGCAGCTTTTGTTGTTCTTTGGCCTCGTGTGGATCGGGTCTGGCTTGGGCACTCTTTTTTCATATATTCGGCACACGCAGGTGCCGGAGTCGGAAGCCCAATGAACCAGCAGCTACAAGCCATCGCTGGCCTGGACCGGGTGATTCATGAGCCCGGACGGCTGATGATCGTTGCCCTGCTTGCGGCAGTGAAGGAATGCGACTTTCTTTACCTGCTACATGAGACCGGCATGAACAAGGGAAATCTTTCGAGCCATCTTTCCCGCCTCGAGGCTGCCGGGTACGTGGAGATTGAAAAGACCTATCGCGGGAAGGTACCCCAGACGTTGCTCCGGCTGACTCCCGCTGGC